>NZ_JAVTJB010000005.1:0-290110 GCF_031843805.1 Arthrobacter sp. WCS2018Hpa-7 | reverse complement strand
GGGGCAGGCCCTTTCGTGTCGACTTCGTCGCCACGTAGGGACCCGGCTGCCCCACTCCGGGCCGTTTCGTTGTTCTACAGCCGGACGAAGTACGGTTAAGGGGTGTTGAAAACCGCGTTGAAACCCCGCTGGATCGCAGGACTGGTCTTTGCGCTTCTGTTATCCGGGGTGTTTGTGCTGCTCAGCCAGTGGCAGCTCAGCCGGTCCGCCCAGCACGAACCTCCGGCGCCGTCGAGCATCGAAGAAGTCAAACCGCTGGTGGACGTCCTCAAACCCGGCCAGTTCTTCCCCGGTTCCGTCTCGGACCAGATGGTCACGGCCACCGGATCCTACGATCCCGCCAAGCAGGTTCTTGTAGAGGGTCGCCTCTACAACAACCAAAAGGGCTTCTGGATCGTCTCGGCCTTTGCGGTCAACAACGCTCCCACGCTGAGCGGCGTTGCAGCCTCGCCCCAAACGTGGATCCCCGTGGCGCGCGGCTGGGTGGCAGATGCCGCCCAAGCCGGCCCGCCGCCGTCGGGCACCATCACTTTGACTGGTCGCCTTATTCCTTCTGAAGCGCCCGTACCAAACGTCGACGCCGGTCCGGGCCGTGCGTCCGCTGTGTCTGCCGCGGAGCTCATCAACACGTGGGAAGTGTCCAGCTACCCCGGATTTATCGCTGCGACATCGGAAGTCTCCGGCGGCGTGACCATTCCCCTGGGCGATAGCGTCAAGGCCCTCAACATCCCGCCCCAGCCGCCTGCAGAGCAGGTCAACTGGCTGAACCTCTTCTACGCAGTTGAATGGGTTGTCTTCGCCGGGTTCTCGATCTTCATCTGGTGGCGTCTGGTCAAGGATGACTACCGACGCGACCTCGAGGAGGACGAGGACGAGTATGAAGACGGCGACGACGATGACGCGGAGCCTGCCAAACCCGTGGATGCTACAGAAACTACAAGCCCAGAGCCAGAACAAAAGGTGCAGCAATGATTGAGCCAAAACCGGCCATCCAGCCCGAGCAATCCGGACCCAAGCCCAAGAAGCGTCGGTTCGGCGGAACGGAAGCCCAGATCCGTTCGGCGTTGAAGTTTTACAAAGTCATGGCGTACCTGACCGGCGCCATGCTGCTCCTGCTGTGCGCGGAACTGATCGCCCGCTATGGGTTTGGAGTTTCGCTGTTTGCCGGCGGCACGAACGCTGTCACTGGCCAGCCCTTCGGCTTCGGCTTCGCGGAATCCGAACCCAAAGGCGTGATCGGCGGGTTCAACATCTCCACGTCGGTGCTGATCGTGCACGGTTGGATGTACGTGGTGTACCTGGTATCCAACTTCCGCCTGTGGTCGCTCATGCGCTGGCCGTTCTCCAAGATGGTCCTCCTGGCACTGGGTGGCGTCGTTCCGTTGCTGTCCTTCATCGTGGAGAAGAAATTCCACGCGCAGGTGGAGGCCGAACTGGCAGCCAACCCGCAGGCTTCCAAGCGCTACTAGCACTGCCCACTGCTTCCCGTTGCGGGCTGCGCGACGGGAAGCACTGTGAGATGCCTAACGACGGGGCCCGTTTTGGCCTCCGGCCGCCCTCGTCAACGTGCGCCGGGGCGGCCCGGCAAAGTAGTCTTGTCTGGTGACTACTCCCACCGCACCCCAAACTTCCCAGAAGCCGGTGCTGGTTGTTGACTACGGTGCCCAGTACGCGCAGCTGATTGCCCGCCGCGTCCGCGAAGCGAATGTGTATTCGGAAATTGTTCCGCATACCTTCACCACCGAGCAGCTTCTGGCCAAGGACCCCGCAGCCATCATCCTCTCCGGAGGACCCTCCAGCGTGTACGCAGAGGGAGCCCCGAGCGTCGGTGCTGATCTCTTTGAAGCCGGGGTGCCTGTTTTTGGCATTTGCTATGGCTTCCAGGCGATGGCCAATGCGTTGGGTGGAAAGGTGGCCCAGACGGGTCTCCGGGAGTACGGCGCCACTGAAGCGCTCGTTGTCGGCGATGCCCGGTCCATCCTGGACGGCGTCCCCTCCTCCCAGAACACCTGGATGAGCCACGGCGACTCCGTTCAAGAGGCCCCCGAGGGTTTTGACGTCCTCGCCTCAACGGCCGGTGCGCCGGTGGCTGCTTTTGCCAACGAAGACAAGCGCCTCTACGGCGTCCAGTGGCACCCCGAGGTCAAGCATTCCGTCCACGGCCAGCACGTCCTTGAGAACTTCTTGTTCAAGGGTGCGGGCCTGAGCCCCAACTGGACTACGGGCAACATCCTCGAAGAGCAGGTGGACCGGATCCGCCAGCAGATCGGGGACTCCAAAGTCATCTGTGGCCTTTCCGGCGGCGTTGACTCAGCTGTAGCTGCGGCTTTGGTCCAGCGCGCCGTTGGCGACCAGTTGACCTGTGTCTTCGTTGACCACGGCCTCCTGCGTGAAGGCGAAGCCGAACAGGTTGAGCGCGACTTCGTGGCAGCCACCGGCGTCAACCTCTACGTCGCCAATGAGCAGGAACGCTTCCAGTCGGCACTGGCCGGCGTCAGCGATCCCGAAACCAAGCGCAAGATCATTGGCCGCGAATTCATTCGTGCCTTCGAAGAAGCGGAGCGGGCCATCATCGCCCAGGCTGCTGCCGAAGGCGAGAAGATCAAATTCCTGGTTCAGGGCACCTTGTACCCGGACGTCGTCGAATCAGGCGGCGGTGAAGGTGCTGCCAACATCAAGAGCCACCACAACGTGGGTGGGCTTCCCGAGGACCTGCAGTTTGAGCTGGTTGAGCCGCTGCGGGCCCTGTTCAAGGACGAGGTCCGTGCTGTCGGTGCCCAGCTGGGGCTGCCGCAGGAAATCGTCGGCCGCCAGCCGTTCCCGGGCCCCGGCCTGGGAATCCGGATCGTGGGCGAAGTGACCAAGGAACGCCTGGACCTGCTGCGCAAGGCCGACGCCATTGCCCGTGCGGAGCTCACGGCCGCCGGGTTGGACAACGACGTCTGGCAGATGCCGGTAGTCCTCTTGGCCGATGTCCGCAGCGTTGGTGTCCAGGGTGATGGCCGTACTTATGGCCACCCGATCGTGCTGCGTCCGGTATCTTCTGAAGACGCCATGACGGCGGACTGGTCGAGGCTGCCCTACGACCTCCTTGCGCGGATCTCCAACCGCATTACCAACGAGGTCGACGGCGTAAACCGTGTGGTGCTGGATGTCACCAGCAAGCCACCGGGAACCATCGAGTGGGAATAGCATTTTGAGTGGCCGGCTTCCTGAGGGAGGCCGGCCACTGTGCTTGAACCCTCGGGGTGCCGTTGCCTGCGAAATCGGCAGGCACCTGTGAAATGACGGCGAATTTCGCGTCGGAACAGCGTTGCGGAGCGGACTGCCAAGGTATTCCCGCTACCCTCGAAGGTATGCCGGTATGGTCCAAGGCGTCTAAAGCTAGTACAGAAAAGAAGGCAGAAGTTGTGTCATTAGGTCAAGGCCAGGAAGAGGGCTCCGAAGAGCTCCGCAAATGGCTGTCTGGTCTTAAACCCGTCACCGGGGCGGACACGATGCTGCGTTTCGTCAAGACGCCCGAAGGCGCCATCGATCTGAGCAACGCGCACCCCTCGGGGCTCGCGCAGTTGCTGGCAGGTCGCAGAACACGCTTGTCTACGTTGATCCGCGACAGGCAACAATACTTGGTGGCGGCCCGTGCTGCCCGCAACATCAGGTCCAAGATCTTTGAGCTGAGCAACGATCGCGGCATCGAGGCCGGATATTTGTCCGCAGGCACAGTGGTGTGGACCTCTGCTGTGGGTGGAAAGCCGCAGCGTGTTTCGGCGCCGGTGATGCTCGCTTCCATCATCCTGACCATCAGGCCGGGCGAAGACGACTTTGAACTTCAGCTCACCGAGCAGGCACGCATGAACCCTGCCCTGGTGCGCCACCTCAAGTCAGTCCACGGCATCGTCTTTGACGTCAACGCAGTAGCGCGCATGGCCTACAACACGGCACGGTTCGATCCCCAGCCGGTGCTGGACCGCTTGGCTACGCTCGTCCAGCCGATCCACGGCGCCGAGGTGGAATTCAACTTGTTGGTCACCACCCTGGCTGACCTTTCGGGAAACCTCGATGATCCCTGGATCAACACGAACAACCCCACCGTAGCGGCGCTTGCTGAGGCGGCAAACGGTGGTGACGTTGAGCCTGAGCCCATTAAGGCGGGCCGATTCCCAAGCCTTGACCTTCGTGATCCGGCAGATGAACTCCTCCTGCTGGACGCTGACACCGACCAGCAGTACGTGGTGGATGCCGTCCGTGCCGGAGATTCCCTGGTTGTCAGCACCCCGCCGGGAAGCGGACAGACCCAAACGGCCATCAATGCGATCGGTGCGCTGGTCAGCGAAGGAAAATCCGTGCTGGTGGTAGGCGACAGGCAGTCCAGCCTGGCGGGCCTTTCCGCACACCTCGAATCGCTCGGCCTCGACTCCATGCTGTTCCGTCCGGGTAACGGGACCACGCCGCAGCAGCTCAAAGGCCAGTTGGTCCGCGCCATCATGCGCAATGAAAAAGCGCTTGAGCCACAACTGGGCAACTTGCATCAGACGCTGACAGGACACCGCCACGCACTGATGGACCATGTTGCCTCGCTGCACAACGTCCGTGAACGGTGGGGTTGCTCGCCGTACCAGGCCATGCAGTCGCTGGCAGAGCTGACGTCCATCCACCCCGCGCCTTCCACCACGGTCCGCTTGAAGCGAAGCGTCCTGGACAACATCAAGGACCGGGAAGAGTTGGCAGGCCGCCTGCGCCGGGCCGCTGAGCTTGGCAGCTTCAGCCGGTCGTCCACCTCCAGCCCTTGGTATGGAGCGCGACTGGTGACGCGCAAGGAGACCGAGGAAGCCCAACAACTCGCCCGCCTGGCAGAGGAAAAGCTTCCCGTCCTGCGGGACCGGATGAAGCAGGTGTCCGATCACGCTGAAATCCGGCTGGGGGATACCTTCACTGAATGGGGCGCGCAGCTCGAACTGCTCATTGCCGTCCGGGAGAGCCTGGATAAGTTCACTCCCGACATCTTTGACCGGCCGGTGCACGACCTCATTTCCGCCACAGCCAGCTCCGCTTGGCGCCGTGAGCGCAACTTGGAGATGCCCTCCATGCAGCGCTCCCGCCTGCGCCGGGTAGCCAAGGAATATGTGCGGCCCGGAGTCCACATCGCCGACCTCCACAGCTCCCTGGTCCTGGTTCAGGAGCAGCGGGCCCTGTGGGCCGGATACGCCACCACCCAGCGCCACCCCGCCGTGCCTTCCGGGCTGGCAGATCTTGGCGCGCTGTACAGGGAGCTGGACGGCGAACTGCACCGCCTTGGTGCTGCCCTCAAGCACACCAGCGCTGGTGGCTCCCTGCACGGGACGCCGTACTTGGAGCTGATGGAGCGGCTGGAACGGCTGGTTGCTGACACGGCCACACTGGAGACACTTCCCGAGCGCACCCTCCTGATCGAGGAAATGCGCGAGCACGGCCTCGGTGAGCTGCTGTCCGATCTGGCTGCCCGCGAAGTTCCTGCCGGCTCCGTGGCCGCCGAATTGGATCTGGCCTGGTGGCAATCCGCTTTGGAAGCCATGATCAGCGGCGATGACTACCTGGCGATGTCCGATGGCGACTCCCTGCGTCGCCTCGAAGCCGAATACCGGCTCGCGGACCAGGCCCACATCGCCAGTGGTGCCGCGCGTCTCCGGTGGCAGTTGGCACAGAAATGGCATCAGGGGCTGCTTGAGCACCCCAGGCAGGCGGAACTGCTGCGGGCCCTGCTGAAGGATGGCAGGGTCACGTTGCCGGCGCTGAGCGCCCAAGCGCCGGAGCTTGTGCCACTGCTGGTGCCCGTTTGGTCGGTCAGTCCCTACCTCCTGACCGGTGTTCTTCCGGCCGAGCAAAAGTTTGACGCCGTGGTGGTCATAGACGCCGAATCCACCTCGCTGCAGGCCGTACTTCCTGCCATCGCCCGGGCGAAGCAAGTGGTGGCCTTCGGTGATGCGAAGATTGCCCATGCACGTACGTTCAGCGTAGCTGTGGAACCACCGGTAGCCGGTGTTGCCAGCCACGAGACCGTCGACAGCGCCTTCAAAGCGCTGGCAAGGGTCCTGCCCACGTGGCAACTGAATTGGGTCTACCGCGCCGTGGACGAGGATTTGATCCTCCAGTTGAGCAAGAATTACTACGACGGCGGCCTGCGCCGCCTGCCTGACGGCAACTCTGTCACGGGTCTGGACCGTTCCATCCTGGTGGAGTACATCCCCGATGGCACCGGACTTCCGGGGGCAGACCATGAAGGTGTGGAGTCCGTCACCGCCGAGGTCAATCGCGTGGTGGACCTCGTGTTCGAACACGCCAGGCTGCGGCCCCGCACGTCCTTGGCGGTGGTGACTGCCAGCTTGCGCCATGCTGCCCGTATCGGCGAGGCCATCAGGCTCCAACTGCCCAACCATCCCTTGCTGTCCACGTTCTTCGGCGCCGGCCCCGAATCCTTCCGCGTGGTGGATCTTGAGCGAGCCCAAGGGCTGGTTCGTGACCACGTGATCTTCTCGCTTGGCTACGGCCGCACGCCACACGGCCGGGCACTTCATTCGTTCGGTCCGCTGTCCGCTGAGGGTGGCCGGAACAGGTTCGCCTTGGCCATGACCCGCGCACGGCGTTCCATGCATGTCCTGAGCTGCTTCCGTCCCGAGGACCTTGACCTCGATCGGTTGGCCCATGGTGCAGTTGACTTCTACGAACTGCTTGACCGTGAACTTTCGGGAAACAGCAACCTCGGTACGCCCGCGTCCCGCGCTGTTGCCAGTGAGCAGGCGCTCGGTGAGGATCCCTTGGTCGCTGACCTCGGAGAACGCCTGCGGGCCCGGGGCGCCCGGGTCTGGCATCTCTACGATGGCGTTCTGGATATCGCTGCTGCGGCAGACCCCGTCCACACTATTGGCCGGGAGGGCGCGGAAATTCCCACGCCGGTCGCGATCGAATCCGATGGCACAGAACGCTACCGTCGGATGAGCGTCCGGGAACGCAGCCGGTTGCGTCCGCAGCTGCTGGAGCGCATGGGATGGCGCTACATGTCCCTGTGGACCATTGAGGTGTTCACTGATCCTTCGTCCTGCGCAGATCGCATCGGCTCCTACCTTGGGCTGGAAAATCACATTCCGCGGTCGACGTCGCCTCAGCATGGCTTCCTGGACATGGACGTTGAACAATTGAGTGTGGACAAAGGGCAGCCAACATTCGCTCCGAGTCCGGCACGGCAGGCACCAGGACAGCATGATGAAGCTGCCGGTGATGCAGGCAGCGAAGCAGAGAACGGGAAAGAAGTACCACTGATGGAACAAGCAACCGGTCCGGAAGAAGGGCCTGAGACGGAATCCGCCGTGCCCGGCGCCGACACCGCTGAAGAGCCCCTGGATGCCAAGGACGCCGGAGCCAAACCAGGCGTGAGTGGCATTCTTCCCACCAAAGCCGCGGAAGACGATCCCCGGCGCTGGGGCGATGAGTCCGGTTACGACCATGAGCAGTGGCTCAAGGAGCAAAAGCCGCCGCACTGGGGCTGACCGGCCACCACCACCTGAACGGCCCATCACGGGTTGACCAGAACAAAGAAAAGCTTGCCTTGCGTTGACGCGCCGGCAAGCTTTTCTGCTTGTTGTGGATCCGCAGCAACCACCACTAATCCTTCGGTGTCGCTGGTGCCCAGCCATTCGCCTGTCTTGCCCCCGTGGGCTGAGGTCCAGAGCACGGGGACAGGACCGGCGAGTACCTGGCTTTGCCTGGATTCGTCATAGGAACCGGCGGCCGTGAGGACCACTGTGACCAACTGCCCGGGGGAGAGGAGCTGGATGGACGACGGGTCGGCCATTCGCAGGGGAACAGCTGCGGTACCCATGGGTGATCCTGTAAGAAGCCCGGGACCCAGGAGGCTGGACTCCGTGGGGATCTGCCCCCGGCTCAAGGGTGCGGCCAGCTGGCGGCCGGCGAGGGCCCCGCCATCAGAGAGCGCCCCGGTCATGGCGAGGTCCTGGGGCACTCCCACACGGGTGAAATCGGCTTCTGTGAGAGTGGTTCCCGTTGGCAGGTCACGGGCGGCCGCCATGACGCTGATTCGCAGTTCCGAGGCCGGGGTCAGCTGTTGGACGGCGATGCCGGCGGCCAGGCACAGCAGGAGGGCAACTGTGAGGCGGCGGTTCCGGGCGATCCAGGAGCCGATCTTTCGCCTTCTGCCCTGAGGGGAAGAATGGTCCAGCGGCCGGGGAAAGCTTGCGGCATTGTTGCGCCGTTGAGACGACCGCCCTCTGGCACCAGATGGAACCGGGGGCCAAGGACCGCCAGACGACGCTGAACGCCGGGCGCGGGCAAGAAGGGCGCTTCGAGACTGTTGTGGCATGCGGCCACGTTAGCCAGCCAGCCGGGCAGTCCAATAGCGGCCAGAGGCGCTATGTGGAAAAGGGGGGGAAGTTAGCTGGCTGCAGCGGCCGGCGCCGGGGTGGCTGCTGGAGCAGACGACGCGGCGGCAGGTGAAGCAGGCGCGGCTGAAACAGTGCTGCCCTTGGCATCACGGGAATCAGTCCGGTAGAAACCCGAGCCCTTGAAGACGACGCCGACGCTGTTGAACTTCTTGCGAAGGGAGCCCTTGCATTCGGGGCACTCCGTCAGGGAGCTGTCGGAGAAGGACTGGACGATGTCAAAGGCATGGTCACAGTCTTTGCAGGCGTATGCGTATGTGGGCACTGAGTTCCTCCTTCAGGACAAAGGTCAGGTCCTGTGCAGCAACGGCGGAGATTTCGCTTCGCATTAGCAGTCGCAGGGCCTGAGTGCCAATTCTATCATCCGTCCACAGTGCATGCGCCAGTGGATGTGCCCGACCTCACCAGCCCGTCCGATGCCCTCAGGCGGTATGCGTAGGGCCGCTGGTGACTGGAGTCCCGTCGGGATCTTCCGTCCCGCCCAGGCGGACCACGCCGGAGGGAGTCAGCACTTCCCGCACGGGGCGGTCGAAGGCTTCGGCGGGAATCGAACCTGAAGGCAACAGGTCGTCGTCGTACACCACCGCAATGGTGGGCGGCCGCTGGCCGGCATCGTCGAGCCCATGGAGGAGCCGGTCGTAGTAGCCGCCGCCCTGCCCGATCCGGTTGCCATCCATGTCCACCGCTGTGGCGGGCATGAAGATCCCCGCGGCGCCGGCCACCACCTGGCTTTCAAGCCGTTCGCCCTCGGGTTCGTCGATAGGGGCATATGAGGAGCGGACAAAAACTGTCGAGGGGGTCCAATAGACCCAACTCAGCTGCCGGCCGGGCTCGCACACGGGAAGGAGGATCCTGTGCCCGGCCTCGTGCAGGGAATGGATGAGCGGCATGGTGGGTGGCTCAAAGGCGACACCTACATAGACGGCAAAAGCGGCCGGGGGGTCGGAGGAAGCGGCAGCCGCCCATGACGTTCCATGCTGCGCGATCGACGCGCCGGCAGCGGCGATCTGCTCGGGGGAGAGAGCGCGCCTTTGGAGGCGCCGGCTGCTGCGGATGTCTTCCTTCGATGCCATGGGTGTCCGATCGTGAGGTTCGTCTGATGCCGGTGCGGCGACAGAAGCTGCCGTCCGGTCCACAGAAATGTTGTCCCGGCGCGGCGAGGGTTTAGCCGATGATGTATTCCTTCCGTTACATTAGTCCGGTGACTCTCGATAACAATGCTGTCCGTAAGGCCGTCATCCCCGCAGCGGGTCTTGGTACCCGTTTCCTGCCTGCAACAAAGGCGATGCCGAAGGAAATGCTGCCCGTGGTTGACAAGCCAGCCATCCAGTACGTCGTCGAAGAAGCGGTCAAGGTTGGCCTGCACGACGTCCTGATGATTACGGGGCGCAGCAAGCGCGCCCTGGAGGATCATTTCGACCGTGTGCCGGCGCTGGAAGCGACGCTGGCCGAAAAGGGCGATACCGCCAAGCTTGAGGCCATCCAATCCGCCACCAACCTCGGTGACATCCACTACGTCCGCCAGGGCGACCCCAACGGCCTGGGCCACGCGGTCCTTCGTGCAAAGCAGCACGTTGGGCACGAGCCTTTTGCCGTACTCCTCGGCGATGACCTGATCGACGCCCGCGATAACCTCCTGAGCGACATGATCGCCGTTCAGCAGAAGACCGGCGGTTCCGTGGTTGCCCTGATCGAGGTGGAGCCCTCCAAGATCAGCGCCTATGGTTGCGCCGACGTCGAGGAGATCGGCGAGGACGGCTACGTCCGCATCAAGCAGCTCGTGGAAAAGCCTTCTCCCGAAGAGGCACCGTCCAACCTTGCCGTGATCGGCCGCTACGTGCTGCACCCGGCAGTGTTCGATGTTCTCGAGAAGACTGAGCCGGGCCGTGGCGGCGAGATCCAGTTGACCGACGCCCTTGAGGTGCTGGCAGCCGGCGAAGGTGAAGGCTACGGCGTGTATGGCGTTGTTTTCCGGGGCCGTCGCTACGACACCGGTGACAAACTCAGTTACCTCAAGGCCTGCATCGAGTTGGCCTGCGAACGCGAGGACCTCGGTCCTGAACTGCGTGAGTGGCTGCCGACTTTCACTGCCTCGCTTCCCAAGTAACCTCAGGATGTACGGCTCTGCGATCTGGCCGGTGACGCTGGAGAGCGGAGACCTGCTTCTTCGCCCTATCCGATACTGCGACAAGCGGGAGTGGTCTGACGTCCGTTCGCGGAACAGTGAATGGCTTGCTCCCTGGGAGGCGTCCAACCCGGCCCCGGGTGGGCGCCTGCCCAGTTATCGGCAGATGGTGGGCTCGCTGAACAACCAAGCCCGACAGTCCACGGCATTGCCATTCCTCATTGTCGAGCGCACCCCTGGATTCAGAGACCCGCTCATCGTGGGCCAATTGACTGTTTCTTCCATCATTTGGGGATCGGCAATGATGGCCACACTGGGATACTGGGTCGATAAGGACCGGGCAGGGCACGGTATTGCTCCGACGGCGGTTGCCATGGCAACGGACCACTGCTTCAAGGTGTTGGGCCTTCATCGCATGGAGATCAACATCAGGCCCGAAAACACCCCCAGTCTGAGGGTCGTGGAGAAGCTTGGATTCCGTGATGAGGGGTATCGGGAACGGTACCTGCACATCAACGGCGAATGGGCTGACCACCGGTCCTTTGCCCTGACATCGGATGAGGTCCCAGAGGGCCTGCTGCGTCGGTGGCTCAGGGGATAAACGGGCAGGTCATGGGGCATTTTGTCCGTATATCCAGTCATTTGCGGACTCGACGACGACACACCGGCCGCAATGCCGCCGCCCCCGGTGATTTGCTTCTACGGTTTTGAATGTGGACTTCCCTCTCAGCAGCTCAGTGATACTCGTAGTCACTGTTGCGCTGTGGATGGTCTGGGTGGCGCCCTACGTTCTCCGGAACAGGCGTCAACAAGTCCAAACGGCCGCTGTTCCAGCAGCGGCAATCGACGACGAACCAGACGAACCGCAGGCAGGGGTGGTACTGACTTTGGCACCTCAGCAGGAGAAACCGATGGAGACCATGCACAGCAAAGCACCGGCGTCGCCCCAGGAATCCCACGTGGCTGAGCCGTCCCAGCGGAAAGCGCCCACCACTCCATTCACCATCCGCTATGCCCGGCTCACTTTGGCCCTGGCAGGCCTTGCCTTGCTGGTGACAGCGGCCATTTCGGGCATCTTTCTCATCTTTGGTTCCGGGTCAATCTGGATGCCGCTGGTGTCCTTCATCGGTGCGGTGTTCGCCGTCGTAACGTTGCGGAAGCTCGCTCTCAGGGATCTTCGCGAACGCCGGGCACGCCGTGCGGCACAGGCAGCCCCCATCCCGACGCCAGCACGTTACTTGCCGAAGGAACCGGCAGTGGAAGCGAAGGAAACCACGGTTTTCGACGCCGAAGCCACCAGCCGTGAAGCTGCGCGCCTATCCGCTGTTGAGCTTCGCCAGGCTGCTTTGGCGGTTGCCGTTGCCGCAGGGGATACATCGGCGCAAGCATCCCAAGACTCCAAAGGTTCAAGCTGGGAGCCTGTCGCAGTTCCCAAGCCCACATATGTTGAAGCCGCTAAAGCTTCAAGGCCGGCCCCTGAACCGCTGGACCTCCCTGAGGCTCCCAAACCGGTGGGCAAGCCCGTCCTGAAGCAAAGTGCTGAGCAGGCCGAGGCCACTGCTGCGGTCTCCGCTAAGGGGCAGAGCGCGCTCAGCAACCTGGACGACGTACTGCAGCGCCGCCGCGCCTAGACACGCATGGCCAGTATCTGCGTCGCGGGCGGTACCGGCCAGGTAGGTCGCGAGGTTGTCCGGCTTGCTCTGGATGCGGGTCATACGGTGACCTCTTTGTCACGCCACGCGCCGCCTCCCGGCTCGGAGAAGCACCACGACGGCGCCACCTACGTAGCGGGCGACGTCACCACGGGAGAAGGGCTGGCGGCCTCACTGGAGGGCGCCGACGTCGTGATTGACTGCCTTGAAGGTCAGTTCGGCAAAGCCCAACGAAAATTCGCCGACGGCGGTGCCCGGCTTCTTGCCTCTGCTCACAGTGCGGGGGTGGGCAGGGCGGTGGCATTGTCCATCATCAACTGCGATCTGAGCACGTACTCGTATTACGTCTCGAAGGCCGGGAAAGAGCGGAAGTACTCTGCTTCTCCTCTGGAGACCGTGGTGGTTCGCGCAACACAGTTTCACGGCCTGGTAGCAATGATCTTCGCTGCCGGGGCCAAGGTGCGCCTCATTCCCGTCTTCAAGCGCGCAAAATTCCAGACCATTTCGCCGGTTGACGTTGCAGGGGCACTGCTGGAGGCTGCCCTGGAAAGCACCGGCCCTGAACGTCATCGCCTGCGCACGGTGGGCGGTCCGGAAGTGCTCACCATGCGGCAGATGGCGGAGTCGTGGCAGGCCGTTAGCGGCGCGCGGGGCAAGATAGTGGAGGTGCCGTTGCCCGGCGCGATGGGTGCCTTCCTGCGATCCGGCAACAACCTGATCCCGGGGCAAAAGCATGGCGTGGAGACGTTCGTGTCGTGGTTGGAAAAGCGCCGGGAAAGTTTGTAGCCTAGGGACACTGGCCGGACGGTTACGGATTGGTCCAGGGGCTATAGCTCAGTTGGTAGAGCGCTTCGTTCGCATCGAAGAGGTCAGGAGTTCGAATCTCCTTAGCTCCACATTTGGCCCCTGGCTATCGGGCCCGGCAAGTAGTGGATCCTTCAAGCACAAGCAAAAGACGAGTACCAACTACTCGTGTGCCTGAACCAGGGATCATCTTTACTGAACCCAGCGGATCCCACGCAACGGCCAATGATCCCCCTCGTTCGCCGGAGCTGCCCCAAGGTTCCGCGGCTGGGGCCGGACGGCATCACCCAGAAGTGCTGTCCGGCCCTGCGCTAAAGGTCCTTTCCGCGGCGCCGTGGCATCGGCGAGGATGGTGATCATCGCCCGTCCCGCGACGAAGGAACTGTCTCGATGAGCAAACACCTCATCTCCTTTCCGTCTTCTTCCGGAGCAGCCCCGCCTCGAGCCCGTCGTTGTTCCGGAACCGCGTGGGGGTATATCGTTAACTATCGTTTAGTATCGTTCGCGATTGATTGAGGTGAGCTTGATGCACAATTCATTCCCTGCAAACGGATTCATGGGCAACAACCTGGACGGCATGTGGCAAGCCGTTGAGGAGTTCCGTTCCCGGTTCGAAAAACGTTCCGGAACCCGAGCGGGCCGCGGTGAGCTGCGATCGGCGATTCTTGCCCTGCTGGCCGAGCGTCCCATGCACGGCTACCAGATCATCCATGAAATCGAACAGCGCAGCGGAGGAAGCTGGAAGCCGAGCGCCGGCTCCGTCTATCCCACCCTGCAGCTGTTGGCAGACGAAGGTTTCGTCAGCGCGGAAGAATCCAACGGGCGCAAGATCTACTCCCTGACCGAAGCAGGCCGTGAGGATGTGGCTGGTTCTGAAACGTCCGCGCCATGGGACTCCCTGGGAACGTCGTCGAGCCCGGGGTTCGCTGCACTGCCCAAGGCAGGTGTGGACCTGGCTCAGGCTGCGGCGCAGGTCGGCCGCACCGGAACACCCAAGCAAGTGCAGGAGGCTGTGACAGTGCTTGAGGAGGCCCGCCGTCGCCTCTACTCGATCCTCGCCCAGGACTGAAGGGGTGACGTCGATTCGACGTGAGCGGGCTGATTCCCTGAGGGGAGCCGGGGACCCCCGTGCCCGTTATCGTCGAATCCTGCGATTCGCCGCATGGCACTTGGCGGTGACCTGGTGGTTTGAGCTGTTCCTGCCCAGAGTGGGCCTGCGCAGGCTGACAGAACGGAACCGCGCCAACAGAATGCGGCGCTTCGCCCGGCGGTTTCATGGCCTCGCGGTGGAGCTCGGCGGGCTCATGATCAAGGTGGGCCAGTTCATGTCGTCCAGGCTTGATGTGCTCCCGCCGGAAATTACCTCGGAGCTGGAGGGGTTGCAGGACGAAGTTCCGCCTGTCCCTTTTCCCGCCATCCGGGCGCTTGCCGAGGCCGAACTTGGTGCTCCCTTGGAGGCAGTGTTTGCTTCGGTCGAGGAGACTCCCATCGCGGCGGCTTCACTGGGACAAGCGCATCGGGCAAAACTCCTCTCCGGTAACGCCGAGGACACAGGGCTCAGCAGCGTGGTGTTCAAGGTGCAGCGGCCCGGCATCGCCGAAATAGTAGACGTCGACCTCGCTGCCTTGCGGAAAGTGGGAGGCTGGCTCAGCCGCATCCGCCTGGTTTCGAATCGTGCGGACGTCCCTGCGCTGATCAAGGAATTCGCGCAGACCAGCCTCGAGGAAATCGACTACTTGAATGAAGCGGCCAATTCAGAGCGGTTTGCTGCTGACTTCGCCGCTGACGCCCGGGTGACCGTTCCAGCGGTGGTTTGGGAGCGGACCACCCGCCGTGTGCTCACCCTCGAAGATGTCACGGCCATCAAGATTACGGACGCGGATTCGCTTCGCCTGGCCGGCATAGACCCGGCCGAGGTGGCACCGGTCTTCGCCTCGGTGATGTTTGACCAGTTGTTCACCAACGGTTTCTTCCACGCCGATCCCCACCCCGGCAATATCTTCGTTACACCGGTCAATGATCCCTCCAGTGAACATCCGTGGAAACTGACGTTCATTGACTTCGGCATGATGGGCGAGGTTCCGGTGAAGACGCGCAGCGGCCTCCGGAAGCTCCTGATTGCCGCTGCCTCTCGTGACGGCAAGGGACTGGTGACCGCAATCAGCGATGTAGGGGTGCTGATGCAGTCGGCCGATACCGCGGAGCTTGAGCGGGCAATGACGCAGCTCTTTGCGCGTTTCGGTGGCATGGGCTTCGCCGAGCTTCGCGATGTCGACCCACGGGAGTTCCGTGAATTCGGCACTGAATTCGGCAGCGTGATCCGCTCTCTGCCCTTCCAACTGCCCGAGAATTTCCTGCTCATTATCAGGGCCATGTCCCTGACGTCGGGTGTGTGCAGTTCTCTGGATGCCCGCTTCAACCTGTGGGACTCGGTGGAACCATATGCGGCGCAACTTCTGCGTGACGAGCGCGACAACCTGATCAACGATGTCGCGTCCCAGACTGTCGAAGCCGCCGCCATCGCCCTTCGCCTGCCCAAGAGGCTGGACGGGCTGGTCTCGAAACTGGAAGAAGGATCCCTCCAAGTGGGCAACCGGCGCCTGGAGCGGCAGATGGCGAGTCTCATCCTCACAGCGCGACGGGCAGTGGCGGCGCTGATTTTCGCCGCACTGCTGATCGCCGGAGCCGTTTTGCGGACGGATGATCCCGGACTTGGCAATGTACTGATGATCGGCTCAGCGGTCCCGTTGCTCTATGGCCTGTGGTCGGGGCGGCGTCAGTCCTGAGAACAACCGCCGGCTCCGGCTACCGCCGTAGACTTTCCTTGTGACAGAGACTCCCGCTCCGCGTTCCGAGGCCTCCACCAGTGCGGCCGGCCCCATTCTGGTTGGCGTCATGCCGGGGCAGCACCCAGTAGTCCTCGAACAAGCAGCGACTGTGGCGGCCAGTGCCGGGCTGCCTCTGGTGTGCGCCTACGCAGACGTCACGGTGTATCCGGTGGACGGCAGCACGGCAGGGCCGGCAGCGCCGATCGATCCGGACGGCATTGATGCGGATCTTCACACGATCCCCGAATCGCTGGCGCAAACCCTTCATGACCACTTGGACGGCAACGGCGTTGAATGGTCTCTGGTCCATCTGGCCGGGGAACCCGCCCGCGCTTTGGCCCGTGAGGCTGAGGACATTGGAGCGTCCATGATCGTGGTGGGTACCCGGGAGCACAAACTGGCTGCCGCCTTGAAGGAACTGACGGCAGGCTCGGTGGCGCGCCACCTGTTCCACCGCCAGGTCCGGCCGGTGCTCGTTGTTCCCGTCAATCCCAGGGTCCCCATTGACGATGACGACGACTGAGGCCAAAAACCCCGTTCACCTCCATTGGGGTTTCATTGCGATCGTGGCAGCCGGCGGGGTGTTCGGGGCACTCGCACGGTACGGTCTGGGGCTGGTCATCCCTGCGCCCGGAGCGTGGCCGCTTCCCACCCTGGTCATCAACCTTTCGGGTGCCTTGGCGTTGGGCGCGCTGTTGGAGGGACTTTCACGCGGGGGGCCCGACGTCGGCAATCGCCGGGTCCTGCGGCTCGCCTTGGGCACGGGGTTCCTGGGCGCCTACACCACCTACAGCACACTGGCCTTGGACGCGGTGCATCTGTTTACCGCTGGAGCGGCCACAGCCGCTGCGGGGTACCTCGCTGCGAGCTTACTGGGTGGGGCCGCCGCTACCACCGCGGGAATCTGGCTGGGTGCCTGGCATCACCGGCGCGCAACCGGACGACGCTCGTGACAGTCATCCTTCTTGCTCTGGCCGGTGGGGTGGGTGCGGCAGTGCGGTTTGTGGTGGACGGGTTCGTCCGGGCGCGGCTCAGGACTGCCTTCCCATGGGGGACCGTCACCATCAACGTCTCCGGCTCACTGTTACTGGGTTTCCTGGCAGGCCTGATCATGCGCGGCCAGGCACCGGAGTCCTTGATGCTCATCCTCGGTACCGGATTCCTGGGCGGCTACACCACCTTCAGCACCGCAAGCCTTGAGACCATCCGGCTCGTTCAAAGCGGGCGTACAGCATTGGCAGTCATCAATGGGTTGGGGACCATGGCCGTGAGCGTCATGGCGGCTGCTGCGGGTGTGTGGATCAGTCTCCTGCTGCCCTGAGCAGTGGCGAATCTCACCACCGGAACTGGCATTCTCCGCCTGTAGGATCGAGCCATGGCTAAGAAGACTTTCAATGAGCTGTTGTCCGCCCAGGTTGCGAATGAGTTTGCGGCCTCCCAGCAATACATCGCAGTAGCTGTGTACTTTGATGGCGAAGACTTGCCGCAGCTCGCCCGGCACTTCTACCGCCAATCCCTCGAGGAGCGCAACCACGCCATGATGATGGTCCAGTACATGCTGGACCGCAATGTGCACGTGGAGATCCCGGGCATCGCCCCTGTTCGCAACAACTTTTCCAACGCCAAGGAACCCATCGCGTTGGCCCTGGAGCAGGAAAAGGAAGTCACCCGCAACATCGAAGAGATGTTCCGTGTTGCCCGCGCCGAGGGAGATGCCTTGGGCGAGCAGTTCATGCTGTGGTTCCTGAAGGAGCAGGTTGAGGAAGTTGCTTCCATGACCACGCTGCTCAACATCACGGAACGGGCCGAGAACCTCTTCGACATCGAGAACTACGTCGCCCGCGAAACGGTCGGCGACGGCGGAAACGATGCCAGCGCACCGTCCGCAGCTGGCGGCGTCATCTAGGGCCGGATCCACATCATTCCTGTGGCCGTCGGAAGCTTAGCTTCCGGCGGCCTCTTTACTGTGCAGAGCACTGTCCACGCCATCGTGGTGCTCCACCCGCCCCAAGAGGGACAAACGACTCGCTATCCGCGCCAAGTCCACGGGCAAAACCGGTGGAACCGGTGAAACGCTGCCGGATGCGTCGATGTCCCATTCCAATGGGCCCTCGCCGATCAGGAACAGCGTGATGTCCTGGTCGTGCAGGACGTCCACCACATTGCTGAACCGCTGCCATGAGGGCGCGGATGCCGAGTCCCTTACTGCAGGAGAGGGAACGTCGTCGATCACCCACGTTCCATAGGTCTCCGCCAACACCAGGAAGTCCGCTGTTGAGGTGAGCCCGCCGCAGAGCTCCTCGAAACCGACCCAGAGCACCTCGGGGTCGGAATTCCTGACCACCATCGGCTGGGTTGTCGGCTGCAAAACGCGGCCCTGGGATGGTGCCGGCCGGAAGAGGCCGAGGCGCCCCAGCTGTGCGGGCGTGCCGGGGGAGACGATTCGACCTGAGCGGAACGCAGCGAACCCCTCGGCAGGAGCAGTTCCAGCGGCCGGAAAACGGCGGAAATCCGTAGTGCCCTCGATCTCCACGATGTCCATCATCTCTTTGATCGCCTCGATGGTGGGCAGGAAATGCTCGTGCCAGAGGGGATTGGGCAGGAGGTCGTCCGGGGCGTAGTTCGATGTCACTACCAGGGGGATGCGGCGCTGCGCAGCAGATCGCAACAACCGGGCAATGAACATGCCATCGCCAACATCATGGACATGGAACTCGTCGAAAAACAGCACCTCGATGCCATCCAGCAACGCATCCACAGACTGCTGGATGGCAGTTCCGCTGCCGGCCTCGACGCCGTGGGTTCCCGCATGGAGCCTGCGGAAGAAGTCGTGGAAGTGGACACGACGTTTCCGCGCGTCAAGCCGCGCGTAGAAGCTGTCCATCAGCCACGTCTTGCCGCGGCCCACCGGCCCGTGGAAGTAGAGGCTGCGCGGCGTCTTGCGGGAAAGTGCACGACGACGGCCCGTCAGTTGGGCGCCGAAGGCCGCCAACCTCTCGGCTGCTTGCCGCTGACTGGGCTCAAGAGCAAAACCCGCCCGTCCGGCGTCGTGCTCCATACCCGCCAGCAAACCGCGGACAGCGTCCCGCGCAGAGCGGGGAACAGGCCTCGGGAGAGGCGTCACAGCCAGCCTTTGCGCTTGAAAATGAGGTACATGAGCAGGGCTGCACCGAACATCAGCCCCACCGCCAGGGGATAACCGAAGTCCCAATGCAGCTCAGGCATATGGTCGAAGTTCATCCCGTACACGCCTGCCACGAATGAGGGTGCAAAGAGGATGGCAGCCCAGGAGGAGATCTTCTTGACTTGCTCGTTCTGCGCGGCGCTGGCCTCGTTCTGGCGGTTTGCAGTCAGAGTGCCATCCAGGGTGAGCGCGTTCTGCAGGAGGTCCCTGAAGGAGTTCACCCTGGAGATGACGCGCTGAACGTGGTCCTCGACGTCGCGGAGGGAGCGCTGCAACTCAATGTCCACGCCATATTTTTCGAAACCCTTTTCCAACAGCGCCATCATGTTCGGGAGGGGCTGGATGGCCCGCTGGAACTGGATCACTTCACGGGCAAGCTCGTAGATGCGGCGCGACACGGCGCTGTCGCCGCTGAAGAGTTGGTCTTCGATTTCGTCGATGTCGTTCTCAAGACCCGCCACTACCGGCGCGTAGTCATCCACCACCTGGTCCAGGAGCGCGTAGAGCACCGCTTCAGGTCCGTGGCAGAGGAGGTCCGGACGTGTCTCCAGCCGGTGGCGGACCCGGGCCACCCCACCGGTTTCAGCGTGCCGGATGGTCACCACAAAGTTCGGTCCGGTGAAGATGTGCAGTTCGCCGAACTCCACCGTCTCGGTTTCATCAAGGTATCTGGCGGGGCGGAGGACAGTGAACAGGTTGTGGTCGTACCGCTCAAGCTTGGGCCGCTGATGTGCCGAAACGGCGTCCTCCACGGCGAGTTCGTGGAGACCGAATTCCTGGGCGACGGCGGCCATCTCGTCCTTCGTCGGCCGGTACAGGCCGATCCAGGCCATGCCGCCGTGTTCGGCCAGGGTCTCAAACGTTTGCTCAAGGCTGTGCGGTGTGGCTGTGCGGACACCGTCTACGTATACGGCGTTGTCAATGATGGTCACTGGGAGAACGCTACTGTATTGCTCCGATGATGGCGCCCGCAATGGTCATGGCAACGAGGTCGTGGCCCGAATCAATAACAGTTACAGCGGTGGGTCGGCCCGCGAAGCCATTGTGGATGACGTGGCCGCCGGCACGGATCACCAAGGCCAGGATCAAAGCGAAGAATCCGCCGGCCCAGAAAGTGTTGAGTTCCAGCGCGCTGATGAGGCCAGCGAGGAGGATGCTGGTCAGGGCTGCTGCCACCATCATGGGAACCCAGATACCGGCGCCGCCCTCAATGTTTTTGAGGTCGTCTTCGGTCTTGTTGATCGCTTGCATCCACCGGCGTCCAAAGACGGCGGGCATGTACCAGACGAAACCGATGACCATGCTTGAAACGAAGGCCAGAAGTACAGCGAACCAGTTGATCTGGGAGATGTGTGAGAGCCAATCCATTCCTGAAATCCTAGTCTGTTCGGGCCTGTGACCCGGGGCTCTGGCTCTCCTGCCTTGGCCGTGTTGGTGTTGCAGACATCCTTTCGATGAGTGGTTCAGTCCGGTACGGGATGTGCGTATGCAGGGCCAGCACAGTTTCCGTCCGGATCACGCCTTTGGTGCGCAGGACAGATCGCAGCGCCGACTGCAGGTTGTGGGTGTCGGTTGCCACTACCCGGCACCACAGATCGCCGCGGCCAGAGATTTCGTGGACCTCCAGGACTTGGGGGATCAGGCGCAGCGCGCCTATGACGCCGTCGAGTTCGCGGTGGGTGACTTCAATCGTCACGAAAGCGACGACGTCGTACCCCACCTTTTCGAGATCTACCTCCCGTCCGGCGGCGTGCAGCACCCCGGACCGCAGAAGGCGCTTGACCCGGCTCTGGGCAGTGTTGCGCGCAATGCCCAAGGTGTCGCTCAACTCGGCGATCTGGATGCGGGGATCTTTGATGAGTTCCAGGAGGATCTTCAGGTCCATGGGGTCGAGGGTGTTCAAATGGTCACTCCAGCTCACTTGGCTCGTTCGAGTTTGAGTCTTTTGCTCAATTCTCAAACTATTGCAGCATGTTCAGATCAACTCTGCTGCATTCTGTTGCCACCAATACTTAGCCGGACTGCGCTTCCCACAAGGAACCAACCAGGCCGGCCACCGAGCCCGAAGGCATGGATATGACTGTCTTGAGCGAACTCCGCATGCGTCCGGTTACCGCCGACCGCTGGGGATGGGATGCCTCCACCACCGCCAGGCTGGTCTTGACCGGCGTCGTCATCTTTACGCTGCTGGTGGGTGCCAACCTGGCCACTCCGTTGTATCCCTTGCTGCAGGCCAAACTCGGTATGACATCGGTGGACGTGACAGTGGCTTTCTCCAGCTATGTCCTTGCACTGGTGGGTGTCCTCATGGTGGCAGGCCACTGGTCGGACCACATTGGGCGTCGGGCGGCGCTGGTGTTGGCTGTCCTGGTCGGTTTGGTGGGTGGTGTGATCTTCGCGAACGCGGACACGCTGGTTGCCTTGTCCTTGGGGAGGGCACTCCAGGGGGTGGCAGTGGGGCTGGCGACTGGAGCAAGTTCAGCGGCTTTGCGTGAACTGTTGCCCCAGCGCCCCGAGTGGGCCTCCCGATTCACTTTGCTCTCCTCGGCAGGTGGTGTTGCAGCGGGTCCCGCAATTGGTGGGCTCTTGTCGCTGTTGCCTGACCCCACGCGGACCCCGTACTACCTCCACTCGGCGGTGTTGCTCGCCGCGCTGGTTCCCTTGTGGCTTTTGAAAGCCAGGCCGGCGATTGCCCCGGCAGAAGGCCCGAAGCCGTTGAAGGTCCTTGCTCCCAGGAAGCCGTCCATCTCCCGGGACGCCCGCGGAGCATTCTGGATGGCCGCGGCCACCGGGTTCCTGAGCTTCGCAGTCTTCGGCTTCTGCCTGTCACTGGCCCCAGGGTACTTCGCCAGTGTGGTCCACGCAGACTCGCGGCCGCTGATCGGCTTGCTGGCAGGAGTCACCTTGGGCGCCTCGGCACTGAGCCAGCTTTTGGGTACCCGTGGCCGCTTTGTCGTCCCCGTGGCCTTGGCGGTCCTGGGCGTCTCGGTTGTTTTGGTGGGCGCTGCGGCCGCATGGTCAAGCCCGTGGTTGCTGGTGGCCGCGAGCATCACGGCAGGCATGGGTCAAGGCATAGCGTTCCGGCAGGTCTTCAATGAAGTTGCCGGAAAGGTTGAGGCTTCCCGCCACGCCCAGGTCATCAGTACCGTCTACGTCATCACGTACCTGGGAAGCGCCGTACCGGTGATCGGGCTGGGACTGGCTGTCTCGGCACTCGGGCTGCAGGCCGCCGTCGTGGGTTTCACGGCCCTGTGCGGCGTTGCGGCGCTGACGCTCGCGGCCATCTCACTGCGGAGCGCAGTGCGTTCCTGACCTGAGCCGCTCCTTCGTTTTATTCCGGCAGCGGCCCGCGGTTGCCCGGTATGTGCTGGAAGACCATGGTGGTTTCCGTGTGGCCTACCACCGGATCCGTGGCGAGGTTGTCCAGGAGCCAATTGCGGAGGTCGTCGGTATTGGCGACGGCGATGTGCAGCAAGTAGTCAACTGAACCGGTGGTGTGGAACGTGGAGATCACGGCCGGAAGCTTCGGAACGCGTGCCGTAAAACGGTCGATCTGATCGCGGTCGTGGGCGCGGAGACGGACGGCGATGAGGGCCTGGACGGAGCGGCCGATGGCCGGCAGGCTCAACACTGCCTCAAAGCCTTCGATGATTCCGCGTTCGGAAAGTGCCCTGGTCCGCATGAGGGCCGTGGAGGGGGCGATCCCCACAAGCTCCGCCAATTGCTTGTTGGAGATCCTGGCATCATCCACCAACGCTGCGAGGATTCGTTCATCGATCGCGTCCAGCGGCTCAGCGCTGCCCGCGCCTGACCGAACATTCTTCGTGGGGTTGCTCACGGATCCTCCTGAAATTGCCTTCCATCCATCCTAATCCGTGAATTCTTCAGGTGACTATCGTTTTGCCCGTACACGGCGGACCAGTCGCCGATCCAGTCGTTGGAGTGGCTCACTGAGCAGCATCAGGAGCAGGGGCCAGTTGCCTGCACCCGGAATGGCAACGGCCAGAAGCAAGGCCGCCAGGAAGAGCCCGGAAACGATGCCACTTGCTCGAATTCCTGACACCGATTCCGCATCATCCATGGTGTGGAGGTCGGGGTGGGACCGCAGGTAGGCGCGTGCCAGGAGGAGCATGAGGCTGGTGGCAAACAGGGTGCCGATGTAGATCAGCGGCTGGGCCCAGTCAGAGGGCATCTGGGTGGAGAGCGATGTGGCCACCGGCATCACCACGATGGTGAACATCCAGGCCACCGTCAGCCACAACAGGCCCGGGTCAACGTGCTTGACGCTGCGGAAGAGCTTGTGATGGTGCACCCAGAACACGGCAATGAGGACAAAGCTCAGCACGAAGCCGAGCAAAGCGTACTGTTCTTCGGCCAACCATTCGGCCGTGGTGCCGTTGTGGTCTGCCAGCTCACCCACGCTCTCCATCAGCGGAAGGATCAACAACGTCAAAGCAATCGCCACCACGGCATCCGTAAACGCCTGCAAACGCTCCGGTGACGACAGTTCCCGGCTTTTCGTGACCTGTGTCATGCCTCCGATTCTAGGGGCAGGCGGCCGGAAATCAGCGGGGTTGGCGTGGCGTGCGGTGCACCATCAAGGTGACTGCCGCCGTCGTGCATGAAAGGACGATGACGCTCAACGCCAAAGCCGGCCAGCCAAACGCCTGGAAGGCCAAACCGCCGGCCCAGCCGATCACGCTGGACCCCAGGTAGTAGGACAGGTTGTACAGGGATGCCGCCTGTGCCCTGCCCGTGGTGGCGATGGCCCCCGTCCAGCCTGAACCAACGCTGTGGGCGGCGAAGAAACCGCCTGTGAAAATCACGAGCCCGGCGAGGGTGGCTGCCAGGTTCTCCACCAAGGTCAGCGCCAGCCCCGCGGACATGATGGCAATTCCGGCCACCAGGACGTTGCGCCTGCCAAACCTCGTAGTCAGCCCTGCGGCCCACCGAGAGCTGACAGTGCCGGACAAATACGCGAGGAAGATCAGGCTAACCACAGTGGCTGGGAGCCCGAACGGCTCGGCGTGCAGTCGAAAGCCCAGGTAGTTGTAGACCGCTACGAAGCCGCCCATGAGCAGGAAGGCCTGCAGGTACAGCGACACCAGTTTGGGGTTGCTCGAGTGTCCTTTCAACGTCTTGAGCGCGCCCCGGAATCCCAGTGCCGGGGCTGGACTGAAACGCCGCTGCTTGGGCACGAGTACCAGGAACAAGACAGCGGACACGGTGGCCAGCAAGGAGACAGCCAGGGCCGCCGCGCGCCAGCCCCAGAGCTCGCCCACGGGGCCGGCTACCAGGCGTCCGGCCAAGCCGCCCAACGTGGTCCCTGCTACATACGTCCCGGCCGCCAAGGCCGTATGGACCTTGGTCACTTCCTCGTTAAGGTACGCGATGGCTATGGCGGGGATTCCGCCCAAAGCCATGCCCTCCAACGTGCGCAGTGCCAGCAACATGGGCACAGTGGGTGCCAAAGGAACCAGCAACCCCAGCAGTGTTGCCACGGCGATGCCGATGGCCATGGCACGCACGCGGCCGATCCTGTCCGCCACGAACGACCACGGCAGGACGGTCATGGCGAGGCCTACGGTGGCGAGGGAAATGCTGAGTGCGGCCTCGGCAGCAGTGATCTTGAGGTCGTTGGCCATGAGGGGCAGGACAGCCTGCGTCGAGTACAGCTGGGCAAAGGTGGCTACCCCTGCAAGAGCCAGTGCTGCGAGAATCCGGCTGTAACCGCGGGAACCCTTGGCATGGCCGTCCCACGTTTCTGCGCTGCCGGTGGCGATGGTGTTGGTCACCCGGCAAGAGTAGGGCGCCATTGACTCAGCTTTCCAATGCATGGGTTGCCTACAATTGATGCATCAGAGCATGAATCTGCAAGCGGCGCCTTGACGGTGGGCTGCTGCCGAAGGGAGACCACCATGGAGCCGGACCACCACCAGCTCATTCAGTTACTTCCGCTCCTGCCTGTCCTTGCTGAACTTGGCCGCACGGAACACATGACCGAAACCGCGGAGATCCTTGGCGTCCCACAGTCGACGGTGAGCCGTGCGGTGGCGAGGGCCAGTGCGATCGTAGGGGCGGACCTGCTGATCCGCGACGGCCGAGGCATCCGGCTCACCCCGGAGGCCAGAACACTGCTGCCCTACATCGAAGCAGCGCTGGAGAATTTCCAGGCAGGGCTTGACAGGGTCAGGCATGAGTCGGACGTGGTGAGGGGCCGCATCGGCGTGTCTTTCCAACACACGTTCGGAGAGGCGACGCTTCCGCTGCTCATCAGCGCGTTTCGCGGGCTCCACCCCCATGCGGTCTTCGAACTCTGGCAAGGTCCCCGCGATGATTGCCTGCAGCAGTTGGCCAGCGGAGAGATGGACTTTGCGCTGACCGCACCCATTGCGCCCGAAGGCAAAGGCATCCGGTCCCTTCCCCTCTACCGGGAGCCACTCAGGGTGGTCCTGCACTACCGGCACCCCCTGGCCGTGCGGGCCAGTGTGCACCTTTCAGAATTGCGCCATGACCCCTACATCACGCTTCCAGCCGGGGTTGGCCTGCGGGCACTGGGCGAAGCACTCCTGCGTGAGGCCGGCTTCCGCCCGCGGATCGCTTTTGAAGTCCAGGAATCCGCCTCGGCCCGCGGGCTGGTGTCGGCAGGCCTGGGCTTCAGCATCCTTCCGCCCGCGGGTCCCGGGTCAGGAACAGGCCAGTTCCTTCCCAAAGCCGAACTTGGACTGGTTGAGGTGGCCATCGAATCAGACCTGGCGTTCCGGCAGATCGGCCTCGCCTGGCGGGAGAGAAGCTTCGAACCGGATGCTGTGCGGCTCTTCCGTGAACTGGTGGTCGCCGAGGGCGGGGAACTGCTGGCCGAACTTGTCAGAGCCCGTTCAGGTACTCCCTGACCACGTCGGTGGCAGTTCCTTGCCGCGCACGCTGCCAGCCGGTCCCCGCCCAGAGGTTCAGTCGCTGCGGATCGCCGGCCGCGGACGAGGCCGCCCTTACCGGTGCGGTGAGGTGGTGGATGGCAGGGTAGCCCTCGGGTGCGTCCTGATGGTCACGGACGAAGTCGTTGACCAACGAGCGTGCCGAACGCCCGGTAAAGGCCCGGGTCATGGCGGTTTGCGTGAACGCAGGGTCACCCAAAGCATCCTTGTGCGGCTGCCGGGCGCCGCTTTCGTTGGTCCGAACCAGGGCGGTCCCGATTTGGGCCGCTGACGCCCC
Source organism: Arthrobacter sp. WCS2018Hpa-7 (assembly GCF_031843805.1). NCBI lineage: Bacteria > Bacillati > Actinomycetota > Actinomycetes > Micrococcales > Micrococcaceae > Arthrobacter > Arthrobacter sp. WCS2018Hpa-7. The sequence goes on along the minus strand of NZ_JAVTJB010000005.1, from coordinate 263,876 downwards.
GGCCGCCAGCACCTCACGTAGTCCCCGGCTGTCCATGACGGCCCCTGCCGCGATCAGGGGAAGTCCGACGGCGGCACGCACCTGGGCGACCAGTTCCACCGTCGTCCGGGCCGGGGTTCCGGCTCCCGGGGTTTCCGCTGCTGCCGGGGAGCCCGGCAGGAAGGCCGCCGTGTGCCCACCCGCAGAAGTGTGCTGGACGGCGAGGGCGTCCGGACCCTCTTCAGCGGCAGCCAAGGCCTCAGCGACGCTGGTCACGCTGGAAATAACGGTCGTTCCAGCCTTCTGCAGCGCGGTCACCACCTGTTTGCCCGGAAGGCCGAAAGCGAAGCTGACGAACTCTACCGGGTCCGCGAGGAGGGCGTCGATCTTGTCCTGCCAGGCGTCGTCGTCATCAAGGCGCAAGGGAGGCAGGGTCACGCCGTACCGGGCGGCCTCAGGCTCCAACTCTGTCCGGTAGGCCTCAAGCCGTGCCACTGCCTCCGGACCGGGAGGGAGCTGGCGTGGGTCGGGTACAAAAACGTTCATGCCGAACGGAATGCCGAGGGACCTGGCCGCTGCGATCTCGGCGCTCATGGACTCAGGGCTCTTGTAGCCGGCAGCGAGGAAACCCAGGCCACCACCCTCATGAACGGCCCGAACCAACGCCGGCGTTGACGTTCCGCCCGCCATGGGAGCAGCAATAAACGGTGTGTTGAACAGGGGATGTGGCATGGACAGTTTCTCCTCCGGACGCTCCAAGCTAGTCTTTCACGGTGAACAACCTTGACTCTGCCCAGCATTCCCCTGCCCCTTCTGAGGCCTTGAGTGGAACGGTCATTGGGCTCGATATCGGCGGCACCAAGACCCGTGGCGTGCGGTTCCAGAATGGCGCGCCCGTCCGTGATGAAAGCGCCGGAAGTTCCAACGTGCAGAACGTCAGCAGGGAACAGGCAGCAGCCAACCTCGCCGAACTGTTCGGCAAAATCGGCGGCGGCGAAATTGACGAAGTCTACGCAGGAGCCGGCGGGATCGATACTGCAGAAGATGCGCAGGCGCTCGCCGACCTGATCGCTCCTCATGCGCCCGGGGCCCGCATCACCGTGGTTCATGATTCCCGCCTGTTGTTGGCAGCCGGCGGCGCGAGTGCGGGCGTTGCGGTCATTGCCGGTACCGGCTCAGCTGCGTGGGGAAAGAACGACGCCGGGGAAGAGGCCCGGGCGGGTGGATGGGGCTACCTCCTGGGCGACGAAGGAAGCGGCTATTGGCTGGGGCGTGAAGCCGTTCGCCACAGTCTGAGGCGAATGAACCAAGGTCTGGAGCCGGATGCGCTCAGCCGTGCCCTGCTGGACTCGTGCGGAGTGGATGAACCCGGAAAGCTGATTGCCATGTTCCACTCACCGGACACCGGCCGCCGCTATTGGGCACAGCAGGCGAGGCTGGTTGTTGAAGCCGCCGACGCCGGAGACGACATCAGCAAAGCCATGGTGGAACAGGCTGGCAAGGACCTCGCTGACCTGGCCCGGCAAGCCGTTCGCCAGCTGGGAATGGATGGTCCGGTAATTCTCGGAAGCGGTCTTGGCATGAACGTCCCGTTGCTGCAGGAAGCGTTCAAGGCCAAGCTGGCTGAGGACGGGATTGTGGACGTCCGCATACTTCAGCAGGACCCTGTGTTCGGCGTGCCGCGGTTGGTGGCCGAGCAGCGCCGATAGTGGGAGTTTGTACAGCTGATGCCCCTAAAGAGCGGGTACGAGGGCATCAGCTGTACAAAACCTTAGCCCCGGGTTCTCGGGCGCAGCTTGACTCCAGGGAGCGGGGGAGCGGGTATGCGGCCTGCTTCCGGCCCTGCGTCGGGCCCGTGGCCTTGGACGAAGCCGAAGCGTGAGGCGGCGGCAGCAGCGTCGTCGAGCAATCCCTCCGCCTCCCATTCCTCGCGGGCCTGTTCTACTTCTTCGTGGGTCCGCCCCACGAAGTTCCACCACATGAGCAGGTCTTCGCCGAACGGCTCGCCGCCCAGGAGCATGAAACGGGTGTCCGGCTCTGCTTCTACAGCCAGGCTGGTCCGGCCGGCACCGAGATAGGCCAGTGGTCCGGCCTCAATGTCCTGACCGTCAATCACCACGTGACCGTCCAGGACCAACACGGCGTGCTCGAAGTCCGGTCGCAAGGGGAGATCCAGGGACCCCGTGCCCGTGATGTCAACTCCGACAATCGGGCTGAACATGGTGGCGGGGGAGCGTTGACCGGCAAATTCGCCCACCATGACGGTGGCGGTAAAGCCGTGGCCAACAGCAACCGGCAGGTCCCGGACCTGTTCGAACGACGGCGCGCGGTGGCGATGCTCTTCGGGCAGCGCAACCCAAAGCTGCAAACCGCGGGAGATGGGGATTTCCTCCACCAGCGGGCTCGAGCCGGTCGCCGTGGTGGCGGGCAGGACGGAGAACTCGGAGTGCGAGATTCCGTGGCCCGCTGTCATGATGTTCAACTCACCGGGCCGGACCACCACATCGCTGCCAACGCTGTCGCGGTGCCGGACGGCGCCTTCGAGGGGCCACGTGACCGTTTGCAGCCCACTGTGCGGGTGGGGGAGGACGCTCATGGCCACCCTGTCGGGGCCGAAACTATCCAGGAAGCACCAGGCGCCCACGGTGGGCAGCCCGCGTTGGGGCAGCGTCCGTAAGACGTTCATGGCGCGGACGCCACCCAAGGGCACCTCACGTTCGGGCCATAGCTGAACGCAAGGCCCTTGACCTTCGTGGGCTGCCGGGCAGACCTCTTGCGCCGGGGAAGTATCAAGATTGGTCATGTGTTCATCACCTGTGCATAAATGTTGGAAATTGAGCTAATCTGTTCCGTGTGAACAACGCCCTCTTGAGCTACCACGACGCCGTCCTTTACCGTTCGGGTGAACCGTATCGTATCCTCGCCGGAGCCATCCACTACTTCCGGGTCCACCCGGACCTGTGGCAGGACCGCCTGCGTCGTCTCAAGGCAATGGGGGCCAATACTGTTGACACTTATGTCGCCTGGAACTTCCACCAGCCTCAGCGGGATCAAGAACCGGACTTCAGCGGCTGGCGGGACCTGGGACGGTTCATTGACCTCGCAGCGGAAGAAGGCCTCGATGTCATTGTCCGGCCGGGGCCCTATATCTGTGCCGAATGGGACAACGGCGGCTTTCCCGCGTGGCTGACCGGAATTCCCGGCATCGGCCTGCGATGCATGGATCCGGTGTTCACTGCGGCGATCGAGGAATGGTTTGACCACCTCCTGCCGATCATCGCATCGCGCCAGGCCTCGGCCGGCGGGCCGGTGGTGGCCGTGCAGATCGAGAATGAATACGGCAGCTACGGCGACGATCACGAGTACATCCGGTGGAACCGGCGGGTCCTGGAGGAGCGTGGCATCACTGAACTGCTTTTCACGGCCGACGGCGGCAACGACTACTTCCTCGACGGCGGGTCGATCGCAGGGACATGGGCCACCGCAACGCTGGGAAGCCGGGGCGACGAAGCCATAGCCACCTGGCAACGACGACGGCACGGAGAGCCGTTCTTCAACGTTGAGTTTTGGGGCGGCTGGTTCGACCACTGGGGTGAACTCCACCACCGCCGTGACGCCGATGATGCCGCCATGGAAGCACGCAAGATGCTTGACCTTGGCGGTTCACTCTGCGCCTACATGGCTCACGGCGGGACCAACTTCGGCCTCACTTCCGGCAGCAACCACGATGGCACCATGCTCCAGCCCACGGTCACCAGTTACGACTCCGACGCACCCATCGCGGAGAACGGCGCACTGACGTCCAAGTTCCACGCCTTCCGCAAAGAGTTCTTCCGTGCCCAGGGCATTGAAGATCTGCCCGAAGTCCCCGTGGAGTTGCTGGCTGACGCTCCCGTGTTACCGGCCCAATCACTGCCGCTGTCCGGCGGCCCCGAATTGTTGGGGCTTGTTCGAAATTCAGGAGTGGCCGTCAGCAGCGTCAAGCCACTCACTTTTGAACAACTGGGCCTCGACGCCGGCTTGGTCCTGTACAGCGCGGAAGCCATCCTGCCGGGACAACCAGGGCTGCCCACCGAAAGCCGGCTGAAGATCACCGGCCTTCACGACCGCGCCTATGTATGGGTGGAGGGCGACTTCGCCGGTGTACTGGATGATGTCACGGCTGCGGAAGGACTGGTTGTTACCGGCACAGGAGTTTCCGTCAGGATTGAAATTCTGGTGGAGAACCTGGGACGCATCAACTACGGGCCGCTGACGGGCCAGGGCAAGGGCATTCTGGGCGGCGTCCTCATCAACCAGCGCTATACGTTCCACTGGACGCAGACGCCAGTGGCGCTGACCGACTGGAAGCAGGAACAACTCGAAGGCCTGGCCGGAGCTGACTTCGAGATTGGCGAGCCGGCCGACACCTACATCGCGTTGCCGGATTCCGGGAAGGGCTTCGTCTGGCTCAACGGCTTCCTTCTGGGCAGGTACTGGGAGAAGGGGCCGCAAGTGACCCTCTACGCGCCCGCTCCGTTGCTTAAGTCCGGCAAGAACAGCATCAAGGTGCTGGAACTCGGGAAGCCGGGGACCGTCGTCGAACTTCGCGAGTCGCCCGATCTGGGACCTGTCGAAGCGGGGCCCATCGCGGCGGCCGAACTTCCTTAATGGAGCTGGTCCAGGGAATTATGCTGGCTCCATGACCCTGCAGTTCGATACCCGCCCAGCCGCATACGCCGTCATTGTCCGGGACGGGAAGATCCTGCTGGCCTACTGGAAGCAGGACGGCAAGGAAGGGTGGACGCTGCCAGGGGGAGGCCTGGACCTTGCCGAACACCCCGTGGACGGCTGCATGCGGGAGAACTGACCCACGAGGTGGATGGAAGCACCACCCATGCTGCATGGATTCCCCTGGAAGACGTCCACAAACTCAACCGGGTGTCATTGGTTGATACAGCGCTGCGCCTGCACCGGGAGCGCCCGGCAGACGGGAAACCCAGCTAAGAACGGACCGCCAAGGGCTAGCCAAAGCTCCGCTCCTTGGCTACTCTAAACAACGTTGCCGGCTTTACAGTTGCCGGCCTTGATGCCGAGGAGGTGGATTTGATGATTGCAGCGACCTTGCGCGCCCCGCTCTCAGTTGCGGCGCGCCGTCATCAGCCCATCATTCCTGTCCCGGCATCAGCCTGCCAGAGCTAGGCGGCCGGGCCTCACCAGAGGCTTCCCTTGAATTCCTTCGCTTCTTCAAGCAACCCTTCCAATAGTTCCACCCTGCAACTCCGTGGCCCCGTGGAGTACGGCTTCACCGAGGCAACTGCTGAACTCTTCCACGCCAACTCCTTGCCCCACGCCCAGGAAACTGTCCGCCCGGGCAGGGTGGTCCGCCTTGACCGGAACCGTGTACTGGTGGCTTCGGCCGACGGGCTGCTCCATCTGCCCTACCCCTCCCATTCTTCACACGGGATGGTGCCGGCTACCGGAGACTGGGTATGGCTTGGGCACAACAACGCGGGCGAGCCCGCCGTCGTCGAGGTTTTGCCTCGTCGTTCCGCGCTCAGCCGCAAGCGCGCCTTTGAGGCCTCCTCCGAGGAGCAGATCCTGGGCAGCAACATCGATATCGTCGCCGTGGTGGTGCCCGTGGACCGGCCGCTGACCCACAACCGTCTTGAGCGGACCTTGGTTGCCGCCTGGGACTCCGGTGCCACGCCGCTGGTGGTCATCACCAAAGCGGATCTGGCCGACCTGGCCGACGACGTCGTGGGGGAGGTCATCCTTCAGGCCGCGGGCGTGGAGGTGGTGACCACCTCAGCGGAACACGGAGACGGACTCGACGAACTCATGCAGCACATCCCGTCCGGCTCCACACTTGTCCTCTTGGGACCCTCCGGTGCGGGGAAATCAACGCTCATCAACGCGCTCGCGGGACGTCAGGTGCAACAGACGGGCGAGGTCCGGGCCGGTGACGGCAAAGGCAAGCACACCACTACGTCGCGGGAACTGGTGCCCCTGGCCGGCGGCGCTGTACTGATGGACACCCCGGGAGTCCGCGGGTTCGGCCTGTTTGACGCCGATGACGGCATGGAGGAAATGTTCGGCGATCTGGAAGAACTTTTCACCCGATGCCGCTTCGCCGACTGCGCACACCAGGCCGAGCCGGGATGTGCGGTCCAGGAGGCGCTCGCAGAAGAAGCACTCGATCCCCGGCGGTGGGCAAGCTACCTGAAATTGCAACGTGAGCTGGCTGCCTTGGCCAGGAAACATGACGCCGCAGCCCGTCGCGCCTACCAGCGTGAGTGGCACCAGAAGGTGGTGTCGGCCGAAAGGGGCCAACGCGCGGCTGAACGGTACAGACACGACCAAGCCGAGGAGCGGGCCGGGAAAGGCAGCAAACGACGGAAGCGCTGAACATTGCCGATTCATTACGGAAAACGTGGCGGCGCTGACATCGCCCGCGGTGCTGGCTAGTCTGGGTGAAGATTGCTTTGCAGCCAAGTAATAAGAGTGCATATGATCGTGTGGCTCTACCGATGTTCTCGACCACAGATAGGTAAGCCCGGGTATGGCCGAAGCCATGATTGAGTTCCAAAGCGTGACTAAGCAATACCAGGGCGGGCGGCCGGCGGTGGACGCCCTCAGCATGTCCATCGACAAAGGCTCCATCACGGTGTTCGTTGGGCCTTCGGGCTGCGGCAAGACCACATCCCTGCGCATGATCAACCGGATGGTGGAACCCACCAGCGGGACCATCACGGTGGCGGGCAAGGACGTTTCGCAGGTTCCTGCGCCCGAGCTCCGCCGATCCATGGGCTATGTCATGCAGTCATCGGGCCTCCTGCCGCACCGCTCCGTCCTGGACAACATCGCCACCGTTCCGCGCCTCAACGGTGTTTCCAAGGCGGATGCGCGGAAACGCGCGGTGGAACTCCTGGACGTCGTGGGATTGGCTTCGGTCCTCGGCAAGCGGTACCCGTCGCAACTCTCAGGTGGTCAGCAGCAGCGCGTCGGGGTGGCCCGGGCGCTCGCTGCTGATCCGCCCGTCCTGCTGATGGACGAACCCTTCAGCGCGGTGGATCCGGTGGTCCGTGACGAACTGCAGCAAGAACTCCTGCGCCTCCAGCGGGAACTGGCCAAGACCATTGTTTTCGTCACTCACGACATCGACGAAGCAACGGTTCTTGGCGACAAAGTTGCGGTCTTCGCCGTTGGAGGCAAACTTGCCCAGTATGCCGCGCCGGAAGAAATCCTGAGGGCACCGGCCAACGACTTCGTGGCCTCCTTCGTAGGACGCGACCGCGGGTTCAGGCACCTGGCTTTCAACGCAGCGGACGCCGTGACCGTGCACCCAGTCACCATGGTCAGTCCTTCCGACGGTCATCACGCGGGCCGGGCATCGGGGGAGTGGGCCTTGGTGGTCGACGCCGACTCCCGCCCGTTGGGATGGTCCTCGCCGCGCGATGGTGCAGGTTTGATCCCGGGCGGGTCGCTGTTCCGTAAGGGAGACACCCTGCGCCGCGCCCTGGACGCGGCGTTGTCGTCGCCGTCGGGTCTTGGCGTGGCAGTAGACGACGACGGCCGCGTGGCCGGAGTCTTGAAGGCGCCGGAAGTCCTGGCACTCATCGAAGAAGTCCGCCACCACAGGGAGGACGCCACCTGATGGAGTGGTTCCTCAACAACAGTGGCATGGTCCTGGGATTGGCGGGCCAGCATATGGTGCTCGCCATCATTCCCATGATCCTGGGCCTGCTGATTTCCATCCCGCTGGCCCAGTTGGCCAGGCGCAACAGCACGCTCAGGTCGATAGTGACCACCGCTACCTCGTTGCTGTACACCATTCCGTCGCTGGCACTTTTCATTATTCTCCCCACCATCCTGGGCACCAGGATCCTGGATCCGCTGAACGTCGTGGTGGCGTTGACCATCTATGCGGTGGCGCTGCTGGTCCGCGCAGCCATTGATGCGTTCGATTCCGTGGACGACGACCTCCGCAATGCGGCGGTTGCCATGGGGTTCAAGCCCCTGGCCCGTTTCTTCCAGGTTGACCTGCCCTTGTCCTTGCCGGTGTTGTTCGCAGGCCTGCGCGTGGTGTCGGTCAGCAACATCTCTTTGGTCAGCGTCGCCGCTCTTCTTGGGGTGGGAAACCTCGGAGTCCTGTTTACTGACGGCCTGCAGCGTACGTTCATCACTGTTGTGGTGGTGGGCATCATCGCCATTCTGATTCTGGCTTTGCTGATGGATGCTGTCCTGGTGGTTCTTGAGCGGCTTCTGACTCCATGGACGCGTGCTGCAGGCGGCAAGACCTCGCGGCAGGACGGAACTGCGCTCCTCACCGAACCCAAGTCCGGGCCAGCCGCTCCACACGCTGCTCTTCGGCCTGATCCGGGGGCCTCCGCATGAATATCTTTGCAGAGACCATCGCCTGGCTGACGAGCCCCAAAAACTGGACCGGAAGCGGTGGAATCCCCACCCGCTTGCTGGAACACCTCCAATACAGTGGACTCGTTCTCCTGATCGCTGCGGCCATCGCCGTCCCCATTGGTCTTTACATCGGGCACACCGGCCGTGGCCGGGTGGTTGCAGTCGCCGTGGCCGGCGCATTGCGTGCCCTCCCCACGCTCGGTTTGCTGGTCCTGTTCGCTTTGCTCGCGGGCAGCGGTTTGATGCCGCCCGTCTGGGCTCTGGTCATTCTTACGGTTCCGCCATTGCTGGCCGGCACGTACGCCGGGATCTCCAGCGTTGATTCCACCGTGGTAGATGCTGCCCGTGCCATGGGCATGACCGAACTTCAGATCCTCTTCCGGGTGGAAGTGCCCAACGGATTGCAGGTGATGTTTGGTGGCATCCGCACCGCGGTCCTGCAGGTCATCGCCACCGTGTCGGTGGTGGCTTACCTGCCTCTGGGCGGGCTGGGACGCTACCTGTTTGACGGCCTCGTCCTGCAGGACTTCCCCCGGATGCTGGGTGGTTCCCTGCTCATTGCCGGGCTCGCCATCGCCGTCGACCTGATCCTGGCCGGGGTACAGCGGCTCGTTATCTCACCAGGCCTGACCCTCGACTCAAGCGGCCGCCAGAAGGCGTCCGACGATCTCACAGCCACAGCTCCCGCCGGGGCTGCCGTTCAAGGAGGTACACCATGAAGAACCCCGTCCCCATGACCCTTACACGCCGTGGTCTCGGCGGCCTCGCAGCCGGACTGGGTGTGGCCCTCGCGTTGAGCGCGTGTGGCGGAAGCCCCTTGGCCACGCCATCCACCTCGGCACCCAGCGGATCCTCTGCCGGCGGCTCGCTGGTGGTTGGTTCGGCCGACTTCCCCGAGAGCCAGGTCATTGCCGAGATCTACGTTGGCGCCCTCAACGCCGCGGGTCTGACCGCAACCTCCAAGCCGAACATCGGTTCGCGTGAAATCTACTTCAAGGCAGTCCAGGACGGCTCCATCGACCTCGTCCCGGACTACTCCGGCAACCTCCTGTCCTACGTGGACACCGAGGCCAAGGAAGTTTCAGCGGAGGACGTCTTCAAAGCGCTCCCGGGCAAGCTTCCGGATGGCCTCGCAGTCCTGGAACCGGCAAAGGCCGAGTCCAAGGACGCAATGGTGGTCACCAAAGCCACGGCGGAAAAGTACCAGCTCAAATCCATCGAGGACCTGGCCAAGGTCTGCAAGGACTTCACCATGGCAGCTCCGGCCACGTTCGAGACGCGTGCCTACGGCTTCCCGGGCCTGAAAGCCAACTACAACTGCGAGCTCAAGGGCCTCCAGCCCTTCAGCGACGGCGGCGGCAACCTGACCCTCCAGGCCCTGCTGGAGGACAAGGTGCAGGTAGCCGACATCTACACCACCACGCCGTCCATCGCAGATAACGACCTCGTGGTCCTGGAAGACCCGAAGAACAACTTCAAGGCCCAGCAGGTGCTCCCGCTGGTCAAGGAGGCCAAGATGACGGACAAGGCCAAGGAAGCGCTTAACAACGTCTCCAAGATCCTGACCACGGATGACCTCATCAACCTGAACCGCGCGGTCAGCGGCGACCAGAAGCAGGCGCCCAAGGACGCAGCAGCCGCCTGGCTGAAGGACAAGGGCATCGTCAAGTAACGCCTGATCAAAGCCGCGTACGACGGCGGTGACGGACCCGCGCGGGACCGTCACCGCCGTCGTCGTTTCTGTGAGTTAAGTCTCAGCTGAAGTCCATGACCTGTGTGGCATATTTGAGGGATGGCGAAATTCAAGCAGTCCACCAAGCTTCATAATGTCCTTTACGACATCCGTGGACCGATTCTTCAGGCCGCCCAGCAGATGGAGGCAGAGGGTCACAGGATCCTCAAACTGAACATCGGAAACCCGGCTCCCTTCGGTTTTGAAGCGCCCGACGCCATTTTGGTGGACATGATCCGCCACCTTCCCAACGCCCAGGGTTACAGCGATTCGCGCGGGATCTTCTCGGCCAGGACCGCTGTATCGCAGTACTACCAGACCCGCGGCATCCAGAACATCCACGTCGATGACATCTACCTTGGCAACGGTGTCAGCGAACTCATCACCATGTCACTCATGGCCCTTCTTGAAGACGGCGACGAGGTCCTGATTCCCACGCCCGACTACCCGTTGTGGACTGCTTCAGTTGCTCTGGCAGGTGGCCGTCCCGTGCATTACCTCTGTGATGAGGACTCCGGCTGGCAGCCTGACCTTGAGGACATTGAAGCGAAGATCACGCCCCGGACCAAGGGCATTGTGGTGATCAACCCCAACAATCCCACCGGCGCGGTGTACCCGGAAGAGACGCTCAAGAAGATTGTCGCTCTCGCCGAGAAACACGGACTGGTGCTCTTTGCCGATGAAATTTACGAGAAAATCCTTTACGAGGACGCTGTCCACATCAACCTCGCCGGGCTCACCGGTGACGACGTCCTGTGCCTGACGTTCAGCGGCCTGTCCAAGGCTTACCGCGTCTGTGGTTACCGGGCTGGTTGGATGGCTATCTCGGGGCCCAAGAAGGACGCCGCCGACTACCTTGAGGGCATCAACCTCCTGGCCAACATGCGTTTGTGCGCCAACGTTCCCGCGCAGCATGCCATCCAAACGGCACTCGGTGGCTACCAAAGCATCAACGATCTCATTCTGCCCGGCGGCAGGCTTTTGGAGCAGCGCAACACAGCCTACGACCTCTTGAATGCCATTCCCGGAGTCAGCACCCAACAGGCCAGGGGAGCGCTGTATCTGTTCCCCAAGCTGGACCCTGAGGTTTATCACATCCGGGACGACGAAAAGTTTGTCCTCGATTTGTTGAAGGAACAGAAAATCCTGGTTTCCCATGGCCGGGCCTTCAACTGGGTGCGCCCGGATCACTTCCGCATGGTCACCCTGCCCAACGTCAAAGACATTGAAGAGGCCATTGGCCGCATGGCGGACTTCCTGTCGAGGTACCCGGGCAACTAGCCTGAGGTCCATGGCCGTTCCACGAGGGCACGGCCCTGCGGAAAGGCACACCCGATGGCTGTTGCAGTTGAATTCGCCAAGAGTCCTGCTGAGGTATTGAGGGTCGGATCCGGGTTCACGCTGGCCAGCGTGGACCCGGACTCCACCCCCGGGTATTCCGGCGCGAAAGCTGACGGCAAGGCGTTGCTGGAAGCCCAGGACGCACGGCTGGCAGAACTGCAGGAGAAGCTCTTCGCCCAAGGCCGGTTTGGCAGTCCCAAGAGGCTCCTGTTGATCCTGCAGGCAATGGATACTGCCGGCAAGGGCGGCATTGTCAGCCATGTGGTGGGCGCCATGGACCCCCAGGGTGTTCAACTGCATGCCTTCAAGGCCCCCACGGATGAGGAAAAGTCGCACGACTTCCTCTGGCGGATCGAGAAAGAAGCTCCCGGTGCCGGCATGGTGGGGGTTTTTGACCGCTCACACTACGAGGACGTCCTGATCCATCGCGTGCATGGTTGGGCGGACGCTTCGGAGCTGGAACGCCGTTACGAGGCCATCAACGACTTTGAAGCCAGCCTCGCAGACCAAGGCACCACCATCGTCAAAGTCATGCTCAATATCAGCAAGGACGAGCAGAAGGAACGGCTGATCGCCCGCTTGGACGATCCCCGCAAGCACTGGAAGTACAGCAGCGGGGACCTTGCCGAACGTGCGTTCTGGGACGACTACATGGACGCTTACGGTGTTGCGTTCGAGAAGACATCAACGGACATTGCGCCATGGCACGTCGTTCCGGCCAACAAGAAGTGGTACGCGCGCATCGCCGTGCAGCAGCTTCTGTTGGATGCACTTGAACGCCTCCAGTTGGACTGGCCCAAGGCCGAATTCGACGTCGCCGCGGAGCGCGCTCTGGTGGTGGCTTCCTAGGAACCCATGCGGCGCTGCTCCGTCTGCGGTGCTGCTTTGGCGTTACTGGGTGGCAGCACCGGCGTCGTTGCTTGCATCCCGGGCTGTGGCCAGGCGTTTGCGGGCGCCCTCCAGCCAGTCCTCGCAGCGTTTCGCCAGGGCTTCGCCCCGTTCCCAGAGGGCCAGGGATTCTTCCAGGCTGGCACCCCCAGCCTCCAAGCGGCTAACGACGCCCATGAGTTGCTCGCGGGCTTCCTCGTAACTCAAGGAGTCCAGGGATTCCGGTGAAGATGCGGATGAGTTGTTCTCGGTCATGATGTCCTTTGTGTTCGGTAATGACGATGGTGACCGATTCATCAACGGGCCACGATGTGTCCTTGGCCTGTGGAAATTGCCCTGAAGCGACCTTCGGCTACCCGAATGGCCAGTGCGGTTCCGTCGGGGGCTTCCTCGGGACTGCTCACCACTGTGTGCCCGGCCTGGTCCTCGCCAACAATCTGGACTACGGCATAGCCACGGTCCAGTGTCTTTTGTGGAGACAGGGCCCTGACCTGTGCGCGTAAGTGATGGACCTGGTCCAAGGCCCGGACAACGGCCGTGTTGACTGCCGAATGGGAGCGCCGTTGCAGGCGGTGGATGTCATCCGCCCGGGCGTCCACCATGGAAGCCGGCGCCGCCAGGACCGGCCGTGACCTCAACGCATGGAGGCGGTCCGTCTCCCGGTCCACCGTCCTTCCGATGCTTCGGCGGAGCTGGTCTCTGGCCTGGCGGACCATGGCCAGTTCCTCGGCAACGTCCGGAACTATCCGTTTGGCGGCATCGGTGGGCGTTGACGCGCGAAGGTCCGCCACGTCGTCAAGGATGGGTCGGTCGGCTTCGTGCCCGATCGCACTGACAACCGGAGTGGTGGCGGCAGAAACTGCCCGGATGAGGTCCTCGTTGCTGAACGGGAGGAGGTCTTCCAACGCGCCACCGCCGCGTGCCATGACAATGACGTCTACTTGAGGATCGGCGTCGAGCTTCTTTAACGCTGCGATGATCTGCGAGACGGCGGTGTTGCCTTGGACAGCAACTTCGCGGACGTCGAACTCAACCGCCGGCCAGCGCAGCGCCGCATTGCGCAGGACGTCCTTTTTAGCATCCGAGTCCCGGCCGGTGATGAGGCCGATGCGGTGGGGGAGCAGAGGCAACTTGCGTTTCCGGGAGTCAGCGAACAGGCCTTCGGCCGCCAACGCCTGCCGAAGCCTCTCGATCCTGGCCAGCAAGTCGCCCAAGCCCACAGGCCGGATGTCCTTGACGGACATGTTCAGCCGCCCTGTTTTGACCCAGAAATCCGGTTTGACCAAGGCAACCACGCGGGATCCGCGTTCGAGCGGGATCTTCTGGCGGTCAAGCACTGTGGACCACACCGATGCGGGCAGGGAAATTTCGGCGTCAACATCACGCAGGGTCAGGAATGCATTGCCACCCCTGCGGTTCAGCTCAATGACCTGCCCCTCAATCCACGCCGCGGGTGCCCGCTCGATGTGGGCTTTGAGCTTGCGGGACAAAAGTTGCAGCGGCCAGGGGTTATCCGGGCTTGTTTCGGCCGCTGTCCCGGGCAAAGTAGATTCCGGCGTCGCTTCAGCGGACATGGGCGGTCCATACCTGTTCCGGTCTCCGTGTCTGTTGCTGCATGATGTGTCCTCGCTCCGGGGTGCGGCTTTGGTTGCCGGCCGCTTTCCAACTCTATCCATAGCATCCCAGCCGGCCCGGACATTTTTCCTATCATGTGGACAGACCTAGGATGGTGGCACAGCCGACGACCCTGAGGATGACCTTGCGTACTTTCGTTTCAGCACTGGGAGTGATCCTCGCCGTTCTGTTGGCAGGCGTCGCTGTCCCCGCGGCCTGGGTGGACCAGAACATCGTTAAGGAAGAGGGCTTCGTCCGGATCGCGGGATCGTTGGGAAGCGATCCAGAATTCCAGAGCCGCCTGGCTGCGGCCGCAGTGGGCACCTTTGAGTCCTCCGTGGACCTGCCGGGCCCCATCCAATCCCTGGCGGCCGACGCGCTCCGGAACGCGGCCACGGGAATGCAGTCCTGGAGTGACTACCCGCAAGCCTGGGAGGAAACCGTACGGAACAGCCACAGGCTGAACTTCGGGACGGTCACGCAGGCTGAAGAATCCGCGGCGTCCACAGCACTGGTCCTGGATATTGGGCCCCTTGTGCGGCTGATCCGCGATCATTTTGCCGAGGCTACGCGGATCAGGCTCGATGTCCCCACGGAGAGCCTTGTCTCCCTGGGAGAGCCGTCCCACCGGCAACTGGTGGAACGCGTGGCAGCCTTTGCGCCGTTGTGGTGGATCGCCGCTGCCGGTGCGCTCGTGTCTGCACTGCTGGCACTGGCGGCCGCACGACGCCGGTCATTGGCTGTGGTTTTCCTCGGCCTTGGGGGGTTGGCTCTCGCAGCCCTCTGGACGGCGGGGGCAGACCTCGCTGGTGGAATGGTCGGAAGTCTTGCCAGCGCCAACGGCGTGGCAGAACTGTTCAAGGACGAGTTCCTCACCACGGCCCGCAACGGTTTTGGCCAGTGGGTCTGGATCGCAGCCGTGGTGTCCGGGGCGGTCCTGGTGGTGGGCGTCATAGCGGCAGTGGTCTCAGGGCGACGAGGGTCACGTTCGGCCCGAAGCTAAAGGCCGGGCCGGTAGCATGGAGGCATGACCAGCACAGCAGTTTCCATTCCTATGCCCACGGTGCCGCGCAGACGGCGATCTCCGGAAGAGGTACAGGCAGCGGCACCCGTCACGGGTCCCAAGAAGGTTCTGCTGGCGGCGCCGCGCGGCTATTGCGCCGGAGTGGACAGGGCAGTCATTGCTGTAGAAAAAGCCCTTGAGCACTATGGGCCTCCGGTCTACGTCCGTAAACAGATCGTCCACAACGTCCATGTGGTCAGCTCCCTGGAGGAACAAGGAGCCATCTTCGTCGAGGAAACAGACGAGGTCCCTGAGGGTGCCTTGGTTATTTTCTCCGCCCACGGTGTATCTCCGGCTGTGGTCCAGTCCGCTGAAGACCGCGGCCTCCGTACCATCGACGCCACCTGCCCGCTGGTCACCAAAGTTCACAAGGAAGCTGTGCGCTTCGCCAAGGATGACTACGACATCCTCCTGATCGGCCACGAAGGCCACGAGGAAGTCGAAGGAACCGCCGGTGAAGCACCGGATCACATCCAGATCATCAACGGCCCGCACGAGGTAGACAAGGTCACCGTGCGCGACCCCGAGAAGACGATCTGGCTCTCCCAAACGACACTAAGCGTGGACGAAACCATGGAGACGGTCCGTCTCCTCAAGGACCGGTTCCCGACCCTCCAAGATCCGCCCAGCGACGACATTTGCTACGCCACCACCAACCGCCAAGTGGCCATCAAGAAGATTGCTCCCCAGGCTGACCTCGTCATCGTGGTGGGCTCAGCCAATTCGTCGAACTCCGTGCGCCTGGTTGAGGTTGCCCTGGAGTACGGCGCCAAGAGCTCATACCGCGTGGACTTCGCCAACGAAGTGGACGAATCCTGGTTCGAGGGCGTCGCAACGGTCGGTGTGACCTCGGGTGCCTCTGTACCGGAGGTACTCGTCAAGGACGTCCTGCGGCTGCTGGCTGATTATGGCTACGGCGAAGTGCAGGAAATCGTGACGGCAGAGGAAGACCTTCTCTTCTCACTTCCCAAGGAGTTGCGGGCCACATTGAAGAAAGCCGGCGACGTCACGCGTGCGCTCGGCGGCCGCGGAAACCGGACCACGTCCTAACGCGCTTCGCTCCACAACAGGAACTCAAAAAACTGGCCCGCAGCCATCGCCTCCCCAAGGGAAGGCGATGCTGCGGGCCTGTTCGTTATGCCGCAGACTCTTCGGACTCTTCAACCAGAAGCTCAGGGGCTGCCAAAGCACGGGGGACTGCCTCAACGGACATCGGCGCGGCAAGGCCGGCATCGTCCATGGTGTTGAGCTTGCGTGCGGTCGGCAGGACCCGGGCTTCCAGAGTGCCCACCATCGCGTTGTACCGGTCCACGGACGTCTTCAGGGAGCTACCCAGCTTGCCAACATTCTCCCCGAGTGTGCCCATACGCTCGTAGAGCTGCTTGGCGAGCTCGAACAGTTCATGGGCGCTGTCCGTGAGGACATCCTGGCGCCACGTGAAGGCCACCGATTTGAGGACCGCCAGCAAGGTTCCGGGAGACGCCAACACCACGTTCCGGGACAGGGCATATTCCAACAGCGCGGGATCTGCCTCGAGGGCTGACGCCAGGATGGACTCAGCAGGAAGGAAACAGATCACCAGCTCGGGGGAGTTTCCGGGAATGTCCCAGTACTTTTTGCCCGCCAAAGCATCGATGTGGGCCTTCAACGCTTTCGCGTGTTGGGCCAGCAACGTCTTGGAATCATGGTTGTTGGCGGGTGCTACGGACTCCCCAAAAGCGCCGTCTCCGTGCAGTTGTTCCTGCGCGGCGAGGTAGGAGGCGAGCGGGACCTTGGCATCCACCACCAGTTGCTTGCCACCCGGCAATTGGACTACGAGGTCCGGGCGAAGCGTGGTCTCGGTCCGGCCCGAATGCACCTGCTCATGGAAGTCCACGTGCCTCAGCATCCCGGAGGCCTCCACCACCCTGCGGAGCTGCACCTCGCCCCACTGGCCACGCGCACTGTTGGAGCGCAGGGCCGACGCCAAGGCGTGCGTTGATCTCAGGAGCTGCTCGTCGGACAACCGGGCATCCTGCAGCTGCTGGGCAAGTTGGCCGTATTGCTCCACCCGGTCCCGTTCCAACAGCGACACTTGCTGCTGAACGGCCGTCAGCTTCTCAGCGACCGGAGCGAGGGCACGAAGAACACTGCCGTCCGAGTTCCTGGACGCGGTCAACTCGCGGTTCTGTGTGAACAAAAGTCGCCGCTCGGCGTCGGCTGCTGCCAGCTGCGCCGTCACCTCCGAGAGGCGCGCCGATACGGCGTCGAAGTCTTCTTCCAAGCCCGCGCCCCGGCGCCGAAAGACAACATAGCCCGCCGCCAGGCCCACGGCGGCGCCGATCAACAGCATGAGCAGGGCCAAAACCAATCCAAATCCATCCATGAGGCAACCCTGTCACAGGGGTACGACAGTTTTAGTGAGGCCACCGCGGTGGGCGCACTTCGTGGGCAGCAACACGCAGGGACAACGTTCCAACGGGTAGAATCAATGCTCGTGGCTCTTACTATTGGCATCGTCGGACTGCCCAACGTCGGCAAATCAACTCTTTTCAACGCACTGACCCGCAACCAGGTGCTCGCAGCGAACTATCCGTTCGCAACGATCGAACCCAACGTCGGAGTCGTGAACCTTCCGGATCCCCGGCTGGCGAAGCTGGCGGAAATCTTCGGTTCCCAGAAGCTGCTGCCCGCTCCGGTGTCCTTCGTGGACATCGCCGGCATCGTGAAGGGTGCATCCGAGGGCGAAGGTTTGGGCAACAAGTTCCTTGCGAACATCCGCGAGGCAGAGGCCATCGCGCAGGTTGTCCGCGTATTTGATGATCCCGACGTCATCCACGTCGACGGCAAAGTTGATCCGGGCTCCGACATGGAGACCATCAACACCGAGCTGATTCTGGCAGATCTCCAGACCATCGAGAACGCCATTCCGCGCATCGAAAAAGAAGTCAAGATCAAGAAGCGCGAAGCTGCCGAGCTCGCAGCCATCAAGGCGGCCCAGGCTGTGCTGGAACGCGGCGACACCATCTTCTCCTCGATCAAGAGCGACAAGCTGGAGATGGGGCACCTCAAGGAGCTGGGCCTTCTTACCGCCAAGCCCTTCATCTACGTCTTCAACGCGGATGAAGGCATCCTTGGCGATCCGGCCAAGCAGGATGAGCTTCGTGCCCTGGTTGCCCCTGCTGATGCAATTTTCCTTGACGCCAAGCTGGAATCAGACCTCGTGGAACTGGACGAGGAAGAAGCCCGCGAGATGTTGGAAATGAATGGCCAGAGCGAATCCGGCCTGGACCAGTTGGCCCGGGTCGGCTTCCACACTCTTGGCCTGCAGACCTACCTGACGGCCGGTCCCAAGGAAACCCGGGCCTGGACCATTCGCCAGGGTGACACCGCGCCCCAGGCAGCCGGCGTGATCCACTCCGACTTCCAGCGTGGCTTTATCAAGGCCGAGGTTGTCTCCTTCGATGACCTGATCGACGCCGGTTCCATGGCGGAGGCAAAGTCCCGCGGCAAGGTCCGGATCGAAGGCAAAGAGTACGTGATGGCCGACGGCGACGTGGTGGAGTTCCGCTTCAACGTGTAGGTCGCTGTGCACGCTGCAGAATATCGGAAGGGCCCTGGTTCGACAGAACCGGGGTCCTTTTTTGCCCAAAAATCGTCCTGTCCTGCTGTCAGACAGCGAATGCTACCACCGAGTAGGGTTTGACTTGAAATTCCCGCCAATTTAGGCATGTGTAGGTTGCGGAACGGTTACAGTTTGGCCACCATGTCCCAACATCCGGACACAATGTGGGTAGGCTTACACACACATGTAGGCAACGTCACAGTAGGAAACTGTGCCTGTGCCTGGGGGAAATCACGAATTTCTCCTGCTCAACTCCACGACTCATAGGAGGCGGAATGCGTTTCTCGCGCACTTCCAAAGCTCTAGGCGTAGCGGCGATCATCGCCCTCGCAGTGACCGGTTGCGGCGGCGGTGGCGGCACCAGCACAAACAGCTCTGCCGCAGCTGACCCGAACAAGGTCATTTCCGCATACAGCAACGAACCGCAGAACCCGCTGCTTCCGGCCAACACCAACGAGGTGTACGGTGGCCGCGTCGTCGAGCTGCTGTTCGAAGGCCTTCGCGCCTACGACTCGGACGGCAAGCCCGTCAACGCTCTGGCGGAGTCGATTGAGACAACCGACTCGCAGAACTGGACCATCAAGGTCAAGTCCGGCGCCAAATTCACCAACGGTGAGGCCATCACGGCCAAGACGTTCGTTGATTCCTGGAACTTCGCCGCGCTGAGCACCAACCTCCAGAACAACGGCTTCTTCTTCGAGTCCATCGAGGGCTACGCCGACGTCAGTGCAGTCACCGAGACCACCGGCGCCGACGGCAAGAAGACCTCCACTCCGGCACCGACGGCGCAGACCATGTCCGGCCTGGCCGCGACTGACGACCAGACCATCACGGTCAAGCTCGGCCAGCCCGAGGCTGACTGGTCGCTGCGCCTCGGTTACTCCGCCTTCTACCCGCTGCCTACCGAGGCTCTGAAGGACCCGAAGAAGTTCGGCGAGAACCCGATCGGCAACGGCCCGTACAAGTTCGAGAAGGAAGGTGCCTGGGTACACGACCAGTCCATCTCCCTGGTCAAGAACGCCGACTACACCGGCCCGCGTGCTGCCAAGAACGGCGGCGTGACCTTCAAGTTCTACACCGATCCGGGCCCCGCATACACGGATCTCCAGGCCGACAACCTCGACATCACGGACGTTGTTCCGTCGAACGCGTTGAAGACCTACACCACGGACTTCCCGGACCGTAACTCCACGCGCCCGAACGCCAACAACGCCACCCTGAACATCCCGGGCTACAACCCGAACTTCCAGGGTGAAGCCGGTATCCTGCGTCGCCAGGCACTGTCCCACGCCATCAACCGCGAAGAGATCACCAAGGTCATCTTCAACGGCACGCGTACCCCGGCCACCGAGTTCACGGCTCCCGTGCTCGACGGCTACAACGACGCCATCCCCGGCAGCGACGTCCTGAAGTTCGACGCCCAGAAGGCCAAGGATCTCTGGGCCGACGCCGAGAAGATCAAGCCGTACGACGGTTCCAAGCCGCTTCTGATCGCCTCCAACACTGACGGTGGCAACAAGGAATGGATCGACGCCGTAGCAAACGGTTTCAAGAACAACCTCGGCATCGAGGCTGAAATCCAGCCGTTCGCAAAGTTCGCTGAAGTTCTGGACCTGCGCAAGTCGCAGTCCCTCCCGGGCTTGACCCGCGCCGGCTGGCAGGGTGACTACCCGTCGCTCTACAACTTCCTCGGACCGGTATGGGCAACCAACGCCTCGTCCAACTACGAGAAGTACTCGAACGCCGAGTTCGACAAGCTCCTCAAGGAAGGCCTTGCAGCCAAGACTCCGGAAGACGCCAACAAGAAGTTCAACGAGGCACAGGAGATCCTGTTCAAGGAACTCCCGGGCTTGCCCCTGTGGTACCGGGCGACCCCGATCGTTTGGAGCAACAACGTTGTGTCAGCTGAAACCGGCTGGAACGGCGGCGTCCGCTACTTCGACATCGAGGCCAAGTAGTCTCCAGGATCTGAACTTGCCTTAGGGCAAAGGGGGTCCGGCCAACGTGCCGGGCCCCCCTTGCTTGCTTGGCAGGAAGGCACACATGACACACCAATGCCCCACCACCGGAGAGGGGTGACCCGTGGTTCGCTTCATTTTCCGTAGACTCCTCCAGGTCATCCCGGTATTCCTGGGGACCACGCTCCTCGTCTACTACATGGTCTTCGCACTACCCGGCGACCCGATTGCTGCCCTCTTCGGGGATCGCCAGCCGCCGCAGAGCGTCATCGACGCCCTGCGGGCCCAGTACAACCTGGACCAGCCGTTCTGGGTTCAATACGGGCTCTTCATCAAGAACTTGTTTACTTTCAACCTCGGCGTTGACTTCACCCAGCAGCCCATTGCTGACTCCCTGGCAAGGGCCTTCCCTGTCACGGCAATGCTCGCCATTGAGGCCCTCATCATCCAGGCCGTGTTCGGCATCGCCTTCGGTGTCTTCGCTGGCCTGAAGAAGGGCAAGCTCTTCGACTCCACCGTTCTGGTCGTTTCGCTCCTGGTGATCGCAGTTCCCACCTTCGTTTTGGGCTTCGTCTTCCAGTTGGTGTTCGGTGTCCAGCTGGGCTGGGCCAAACCTACGGTGGGTGCCAATGCGGACTGGGGCAACCTGATCCTTCCCGCCGTCGTCCTGGGCCTGGTGTCCTTCGCCTATGTCCTTCGCCTGACCCGGGCCTCGGTCAGCGAGAACATGAACGCTGACTACGTACGCACTGCGACAGCAAAGGGCTTGTCCCGGCCCCGCGTCGTGATGGCCCACATCCTCAGGAACTCATTGATCCCGGTGGTGACCTACCTGGGCGCCAACCTTGGCGGGCTCATGGGCGGCGCCATCGTTACCGAAGGTATCTTCAACGTTCCCGGAGTGGGTAACAAACTCTTCCAGGCCATCCAGCGCAGCGAGGGTCCCACCATCGTTGCCATTGTGAGTGTCCTGGTCCTGGTTTTTGTTATCACCAACCTCTTGGTTGACCTCCTGTACGCCTGGCTTGACCCGAGGATCCGCTATGACCAGTAATAATGAACACTTTGTGGCTCCCGTCGAGGAGACACCGCTTCTGGCCACTGACGCTGTCAAGACAGATCAGGCGCCCCTGAGTCTTTGGGCTGATGCCTGGCGCAAGCTTCGGCGGCGCCCCATGTTCATCGTCTCCTCGCTGTTGATCCTGCTCCTTGTGATCGTTGCCGTGTTCCCGGGGCTGTTCACCAGCGTCGAACCCAACAATGACTGCCAGTTGGCCAACTCCGAGGGCGCACCCACTGCCGGCCACCCTCTGGGCTTCACCCTGCAGGGTTGCGACGTCTACTCCCGCGTGATCCACGGTACGCAAGCGTCCCTGTCCGTTGGTGTCCTGTCCGTGCTTGCCGTTGTCATTATCGGCGTCACCCTCGGTGCGCTGGCCGGTTACTACGGTGGCTGGCTGGACTCCGTCCTTGCACGTCTTGGCGATATCTTCTTCGCGTTGCCGATCATCCTGGGCGCCCTGGTCATTACGCAGCTGCCGTTGTTCCGTGAGAACAGGAGCGTCTGGACAGTGGTCCTGACCATATCCCTGCTTGCCTGGCCCCAAATGGCACGTATTACCAGAGGTGCCGTCATAGAAGTGCGTAACGCGGACTTCGTCACGGCGGCCCGGTCATTGGGTGTTTCCAAGTTCGGTGCCCTGGTCAAACATGCGCTGCCGAACGCCTTGGCACCCGTGATTGTCCTTGCCACGCTGGAACTGGGCGTTTTCATCGTCCTGGAAGCCACGTTGTCCTTCCTGGGTGTCGGGCTGCCCGGCAGCGTGATGTCGTGGGGTAACGACATTTCCGCGGCCAACGCATCCATCCGCACCAACCCCGGGATCCTGCTCTACCCGGCAGCCGCCCTGTCCATCACCGTCCTGAGCTTCATCATGCTTGGCGACGCCGTCCGCGATGCTCTTGATCCCAAGAGCCGTCAGCGCTAAGGAGGCGACCATGACTTCTGCGAACATCAGAATTGATGAAGCCACGGCACCAGTACGGCCCATCCTGGAGATCAAGGACCTGGCCATCACCTTCAAGACCGGTTCCGGCGAGGTCAAGGCGGTCAAGAACGCCCATTTGACCATCATGCCGGGCGAAACGGTCGCCATTGTGGGGGAGTCGGGCTCTGGAAAGTCGACGACGGCGCTGGCCGCCATCGGCCTCTTGCCCAACAACGGCCGCGTCTCAGCTGGCCAGATCCTGCTTGACGGCGAAGACATCGCCCATGCGTCGGAAAAGCGCATGATCGAGCTCCGCGGCAGCCACATCGGCATGGTTCCCCAGGACCCCATGTCCAACCTGAACCCGGTCTGGAAGATCGGTTACCAGGTGCGGGAAACCCTGAAGGCCAACGGTCGTCCGGACGGTCCGGAGGACGTTGCCCGCGTCCTCGCGGAAGCCGGACTCCCTGACGCTGCACGGCGTGCCAAACAGTACCCGCATGAGTTCTCCGGCGGCATGCGCCAGCGCGCGCTGATCGCCATCGGCCTGAGCTGCCAGCCCAAGCTCCTCATTGCCGATGAACCGACGTCGGCCTTGGATGTCACGGTACAGCGCAGGATCCTGGACCACTTGGACACCATGACCACTGAACTCGGCACCTCGGTGTTGCTGATCACGCACGACCTCGGCCTTGCCGCCGAACGCGCCGACAAAGTGATCGTTATGTACCAGGGCAACGTGGTGGAGGCCGGTCCCTCGCTGGAACTCCTCCGCAACCCCCAGCACCCCTACACCCGTCGCCTGGTTGAGTCGGCGCCTTCCCTGGCATCGCGCCGTATACAGGTGGCCAAGGAACAGGGTGTGGAGGCCGGCGATCTTTTGGCGCCCATTGCTGCCGCAGAAAGCCGGGTCCAGGACGAGGTCCTCCAGATCAAGAACCTGCGCAAGATCTACAAATTGCGTCAGGGACTGGGGCAGACGTCCGATTTCGCTGCTGTTGACGATGTCAGCTTCAGCGTCAAACGAGGGACCACGACGGCGATCGTGGGCGAGTCCGGTTCGGGCAAGTCCACTGTTGCCAAGATGGTTCTCCAGCTCGAGAAGCCCACTGAGGGCCAGATCATCTTCGACGGCGTGGATACCGCGGGGTTGAAGGGCAAGGAGCTCTTCAAGTTCCGTCGCCGCGTGCAGCCCATCTTCCAGGATCCGTACGGTTCTTTGGACCCGATGTACAACATCTTCAGGACCATCGAAGAGCCGCTGCGTGTTCACAAGATCGGGAATGCGGCCAGCCGCGAGAAGAAGGTCCGCGAATTGTTGGACCAGGTGGCTTTGCCCCAGTCCATGATGCAGAGGTATCCCAATGAGCTCTCGGGCGGGCAGCGGCAGCGTATCGCCATTGCCCGTGCGCTGGCGTTGGATCCCGAAGTCATCATTTGCGATGAAGCGGTCTCAGCCTTGGACGTCCTCGTCCAGGCTCAGGTGCTGAACCTGTTGGCAGACCTCCAGGACAACCTTGGCCTGACCTACCTGTTCATCACCCACGACCTCGCCGTTGTCCGCCAGATTGCGGACCACGTCTGCGTCATGGAAAAGGGCCAGCTTGTGGAAACGGGCAGCACTGACGACGTCTTCGACAACCCCCGTGAGGCATACACCCAGGCGCTCCTGGACGCCATCCCGGGTGGATCGCTCCTGCTGCCACCTGCCGTGGCCTGACCGGCGTCGAACGTTTGATCGCTGGATAGCGGAAGAGCCGGTGGTTCCCGAAAGGAAACCACCGGCTCTCGCCGTTTAACGAGCCCGTTGCGGGGCCTGCTCTGCGTGCCATAGCGCCCACGAAGCACGCAGAGCAGGCCCCACAACGACCGATAGGACGACGGCGGCGGCTACTTCGCCGGGGCGCTGCTGTCCGGGCGGGCAGTGAGGCCCAGTGCTGCGAGTTCGCGGGCCAGGACGGCACCAAGCTTGACGTGCCCGGACGGCTTAAGGTGCACGCCGTCCTGGAGATCGCCCACAGCGTTGAAGCGGGTGAGCCAGTCGCCAGTGCTGACGAAGGGAATTCCGTGCTTCGCAGCGATGCGTCCCAGCAGGGCGTCCACTTCGGTACGGCGGCCGCCTCCGTTGTCAGCGCCGCGTGCCAAGGTTCCGATCATGGCCAAGGCAGCCCCGGGGTAGCGCTTCTTTAGGGCCGCGAGCAGGCGCTCGGCATTACTGGCAATCTGCGCATCCGTGGCCTTTTGCGAGGCATCGTTGCCGCCGCCTTGCACTACAATCAGGGGCGGATCTCCGTAGGGGAGTATCCAGTCTCCTCGCTGCAAGGCGTCGATGTAATTGCCTGTCTTGCCATTGGCCGCAACGAAGCCGGTGCCACCCATGCCCACCACGTGCAACTTGTACCCCAGGGCAGCGATGCCCTGCTGGGGCCAGGAGTCTTTGGGCATGGCCTGGGAATCACCGATGAGAACGGCCGTGTGGCGTACGTCGGCCAGTACCAGTTCATTACGGTTGTTTGCCGGGTTCTTGAAGAGGGAGCCAACCGGCAGGTCCAGTGCGCTGGGAGCCGGTGCAGTCCGCAGTGGCGGGGCGGCGGCCGTCTGGGCGGGCCCGGGCGCGGCGGAGCGCGTGGCGGTGGAAACGGGGGTAGCTGGGCTGGGTCCGCAACCTACTGCCAGAACGCCGACGGCGATCAATGGAGCGAGCAGGCGGAACGCGGCCGAAGATTGTCGCATCGATTGTTCTCCGTGTTGCACTGGTTCTGCAGCAATCATGAGGCACGACGCCAAGAAAATCCAGCATCTGGAGTAGCGGTTGTTAAAGCGCGACGTCATGTGAGCAGCGCCACATTCGGAGGTCGAATCGCTTGCTTTTTAGGCTGGGAAATGCAACTGCGTTTAGACTGGATGCAGGTGCCCTGTGTCCCGGGGTCTTTTCGCTGTGTGTTCCGATCAAGTCGATCAGGTATGCGCGCGGATACAAACAGCTGACTTCACCACTGAAACGAGTCATTAACGCATGTCTGAAACCATCACCAACACTGCGTCGCGGAGCGATCTGCGCAACGTCGCGATCGTCGCACACGTTGACCACGGTAAGACCACCCTGGTCGATGCCATGCTCAAGCAGACCAACTCCTTCGCTTCCCATGGTGAGGTTGAGGACCGTGTCATGGACTCCGGTGACCTGGAGCGCGAAAAGGGCATCACCATCCTCGCGAAGAACACCACGGTTGCCTACAACGGCCCGTCGTCCAACGGCGAGACCATCACCATCAACGTCATCGACACCCCCGGCCACGCCGACTTCGGTGGCGAGGTAGAGCGCGGTCTGTCCATGGTTGACGGTGTGGTCCTGCTGGTCGACTCTTCCGAGGGCCCGCTGCCCCAGACCCGCTTCGTGCTCCGCAAGGCCCTTGCTGCGCACTTGCCGGTCATCCTCCTGGTCAACAAGACCGACCGTCCCGACGCCCGCATCGACGAAGTTGTCCACGAGTCCATGGACCTGCTCCTGGGCCTCGCCTCGGACCTCGCCGACGAAGTTCCGGACCTGGACCTGGACAAGGTCCTCGAAGTTCCCGTCGTCTACGCCGCCGCCAAGGTTGGCCGCGCGTCCCTGGACCAGCCGGCCAACGGCTCGGCTCCGGAGAACGAGGACCTCGAGCCCCTCTTCAAGACCATCATTGAGCACATCCCGGCTCCTACCTACAACCCGGACGGCGTGCTGCAGGCACACGTGACCAACCTGGACGCTTCGCCGTTCCTTGGCCGCCTCGCCCTGCTCCGCATCTACAACGGAACCCTCCGCAAGGGCCAGACTGTTGCCTGGGCCCGCGCCAATGGTGAGCTCAAGAACGTCAAGATCACTGAACTCCTCGCCACCAAGGCGCTGACCCGTGTTCCTGCCGAATCCGCAGGCCCGGGCGAAATCGTCGCTGTGGCCGGCATCGAGGAAATCACCATTGGTGAAACCCTCACCGACGCCGAAAACCCGCAGCCGCTGCCGCTGATCACCGTGGATGATCCCGCGATCTCCATGACGATCGGTATCAACACCTCGCCGCTGGCCGGCAAGGTCAAGGGCGCCAAGGTCACGGCCCGCCAGGTGAAGGATCGCCTGGACAAGGAATTGATCGGTAACGTCTCCATCAAGGTCCTCCCCACCGAGCGTCCCGACGCTTGGGAAGTCCAGGGCCGTGGCGAGCTCGCGCTGGCCATCCTGGTTGAGCAGATGCGACGCGAAGGCTTCGAGCTGACCGTGGGCAAGCCGCAGGTTGTCACCAAGACCGTCGACGGCAAGATCCACGAGCCGATGGAACACATGACCATCGACGTGCCGGAAGAGTACCTTGGCTCCGTCACCCAGCTCATGGCTGCCCGCAAGGGCCGCATGACCAACATGGCCAACCACGGCACCG
This sequence comes from Arthrobacter sp. WCS2018Hpa-7, assembly GCF_031843805.1. Classification (NCBI taxonomy): domain Bacteria; kingdom Bacillati; phylum Actinomycetota; class Actinomycetes; order Micrococcales; family Micrococcaceae; genus Arthrobacter; species Arthrobacter sp. WCS2018Hpa-7. Next base: position 236,897 of record NZ_JAVTJB010000005.1, on the reverse strand, counting down.
GCTGGTGCCGCATGGAATTCATCGTTCCCGCCCGTGGCCTGATCGGCTTCCGCACCAAGTTCCTCACGGACACCCGCGGTGCCGGTATCGCTGCCTCCATCTCCGAAGGCTACGAGCCGTGGGCCGGCCCCATCGAATACCGCACCAACGGTTCGATGATCGCCGACCGCGCCGGTGTTGTGACCCCGTTTGCCATGATCAACCTCCAGGAGCGCGGTTCCTTCTTCGTGAAGCCCACCTCCGAGGTTTACGAAGGCATGATCGTGGGCGAGAACTCCCGTGCAGACGACATGGACGTCAACATCACCAAGGAAAAGAAGCTCACCAACATGCGTGCAGCTTCCTCCGACTCCTTCGAGAACCTGACGCCGCCGCGCGATCTCACCCTCGAAGAGTCCCTCGAATTCGCTCGTGAAGACGAGTGCGTTGAGGTGACGCCGGAAGATATCCGTATCCGCAAGCTCATCCTGGACTCCAACGAGCGCGCCAAGGCCAACCGCGCCCGCGCCAAGTCCTAGCCTGCGCTGGCTGAAACAGTCAGGAACAGCTGAATGAAGAGAGGAGCCGCCGGTACGGTTCGTGGCATTGCTGCGGCCGTACTGGCGGCTCTTTTCGTTGCTGCAGCAGGTACGGCCCTGCATCGCCAAGCAGGGCCGGTGGCCGGCGTCGAGGTTCCGTGGGGCGTTGCAGCGGCACTGTTGTTGCTGGCGTCCGTGCAGCTGTGGCTTGCAGCGTGGTCGCGCTCGGTCATCCCAACGGCGGTAGCCGGCGTGGTGACCTATGCCGCCGTCGGCGTCTTCTCATCAGCCGGAGCCGCCAAGCAGTTGGTCCTGGGCGACGCTGCCGGTAACGTGTGGGTCTTCGGCATCGCAGCGGTGACCTTGGTCATGCTGGCGGCAGCGAGCCGCCTGCATGCCGGACGGGCTGCCGCCGTGGCGGTGGCGGTGGAACCTCTTTCGCCGCGATGACCATCGCCAAGGGAATTTCGACGTCGGAGGTACGCGTCCGTACCGTGCAACTGTTTTCGCTGGTGTCCAGCAAGTAGCCAAGGGCATCCGTCAGGCCGTCGTCGATCCTGTAGCGGACCACCACGCGGATGCCTGGCTCTGCGGTGAGTAGGAATTGTCTGGGCGGCAAATGCGGGGGAGTCACCGTTTCATACTAAGACGCGGGCTAGGTTGGCGTCATTGGACTGTTGGATAATAGGCTCGGAAGTTGAGTGCCCGGCATGATGCCGGCCGTATTACCCCGGCCATCGCCGGGACAAACCGTGGAGAGGTCTGGGACGTGACGTACGTAATCGCGCAGCCGTGTGTGGATGTCAAGGACAAGGCATGTATTGAAGAGTGCCCTGTCGACTGCATTTACGAAGGTGAGCGTTCCCTCTATATCCACCCCGATGAATGTGTCGACTGTGGTGCCTGCGAACCCGTGTGCCCGGTTGAGGCCATTTACTACGAGGATGACACCCCGGAAGAATGGGCCGACTACTACAAGGCAAACGTCGAGTTCTTCGACGACCTCGGTTCCCCGGGCGGAGCAGCCAAGATTGGCAACACGGGTAAGGATCACCCGTTCATCTCCGCACTGCCCCCGCAGAACCAAGACCACTAAGGGCGGTAGCTTCTTTGATTTCCGCGGCGCCGGCTTTCGGCCTGAACCTGCCCGACTACCCCTGGGAGGCCATGGCGCCCTATGTCGCCACGGCATCAAAGCACCCCGGTGGCGCAGTAAATCTTTCCATCGGGACACCTGTGGATCCCACTCCCGAACTGATCCGTGACGCCCTGGCGGCTGCTGCGGACGCCCACGGCTATCCCACGGTTCATGGCACCGTGGCCTTGCGCCAGGCCGTGGTGGACTGGTTCGCAAGCCGCCGCGGCGTGCCCGGCCTGGACCCGCAGGACGTCATGCCGACCGTGGGCTCCAAAGAACTCGTAGCCTGGCTGCCGTTCCTGCTCGGCCTGAGCGCCGGAGACGTGGTTGTGCGGCCTACTGTCGCCTACCCGACGTACGACATCGGCGCCTCGTTGGCGGGTGCCACAGCCATCGCTGCCGACGACCTGGATGAACTTGATCCGGCCACCCGCGCCAAAGTCCGGTTGATCTGGATCAACTCCCCGGGTAATCCCACAGGCAGCGTTCGCGATGTGGAGTCGCTCCGCAGGATCGTGGGCCAGGCCCGCGAGCTCGGCGCCGTGGTGGCCTCTGACGAATGCTATGCCGAACTGGGCTGGGGCGAATGGGATGCCCAGCGCGGGGGAGAAGCTATACCCAGCATCCTGGATCCCCGCGTTACCGGCGGTTCCACCGACGGCCTGCTGTGCGTGTACTCGTTGAGCAAACAGTCCAACCTGGCCGGCTACCGTGCAGCATTCGTCGCCGGGGACCCGGCCATCATGGCCAACCTGGTCAACAGCCGGAAGCATGCGGGCATGATCGTGCCCTACCCCGTGCAGGAAGCGATGCGCGTTGCTTTGGGCGATGCCAGCCACGTGCTGTCCCAGAAGGACCTCTACCGCGACCGGCGCGAGAGGATGGTTCCTGCGCTGGAGAAGTTCGGACTGCAGATCCACCAATCCAAGGCCGGGCTCTATCTCTGGTCCACGGCAGGCGAAGCCACCTGGGACACGGTGGCACGGTTCGCCGACCTTGGCATTGTGGTGGGCCCCGGGGTGTTCTATGGCGACGCCGGCAATGGTTTCATCCGCGTTGCCCTCACCGGCAGCGACGAACGCATCGACGCTGCAGTAGAGCGGCTTGCCACAGCCTCATAACAATGCTGTGACTTGCACCACTAACAGCGTCATTCCGCCAGTAACCCGACGGCACGGATTAGTTCCGGAGGGTTACTGGCGGTAGCTTTTTAACTGACTATCAATGGTGGCCTTCTCTAAGAAAGCACTTCGGCCGTTGGAGCCCTGCAACAGTAGGGCCGAAGGCGGCGGCACCAGAAGTTGGTTGGACAAGCGTTCGATAGAGGCCCAAAGGCCTCATGAAGGGGACTCCATGACTGAGACCACCAGCGCAACACTGCGCCATGCCGGCGGCGAACTCGAACTGCCGCGCATCCAGGTTGTAGAAGGAAACGAAGGCTACGACGTTTCCAAGCTGCTGAAGCAGACGGGCGCCGTTGCCTATGACCCCGGCTTCATGAACACAGCGGCCACCACCTCGGCCATTACCTACATCGACGGCGACGCAGGCATCCTGCGCTACCGCGGTTACCCGATTGAGCAGCTCGCGCAGCACTCGAGCTTCCTGGAAGTTTCCTACCTGCTGATCTACGGCAACCTTCCCACCCCCACGGAGTTGGAAGAGTTTGATCAGAAGATCCGGCGCCACACGCTCCTGCACGAAGAGCTCAAGGGCTTCTTCGGCGGGTTCCCGCGTGACGCCCACCCCATGCCGGTGCTCTCCTCGGCTGTTTCGGCGCTGTCCACGTTCTACCAGGACTCGCTGGATCCGTTCAACGCGGAGCACGTGGAAGTTTCCACCATCCGCCTCATGGCCAAGCTGCCTGTCATTGCCGCTTACGCCCACAAGAAGTCCATCGGCCAGCCGATGCTCTACCCGGACAACTCCATGAACCTGGTGGAGAACTTCCTTCGACTCAGCTTCGGCCTTCCCGCCGAGCAGTACGAAATGGACCCGGTAGTGGTCAAGGCCCTTGACCTCCTCCTCATCCTGCACGCGGATCACGAGCAAAACTGTTCCACGTCCACTGTGCGCTTGGTGGGTTCGTCCAACGCGAACCTCTTCGCTTCGGTGTCCGCAGGCATCAACGCCCTCTTCGGCCCTGCCCACGGTGGCGCCAACGAGGCCGTGCTGAAGATGCTCCGCCAGATCCAGGCCGATGGCATCAAGCCTGAGGACTACATGGAGAAGGTCAAGAACAAGGAAGACGGCGTCCGCCTCATGGGCTTCGGACACCGCGTCTACAAGAACTACGATCCCCGCGCCAAGATCATCAAGGCAACGGCCCACGAAGTTCTCGGCAAGCTCGGCGGCAACGACGAACTGCTGGACATCGCCATGCGCCTCGAAGAGAAGGCCCTGGCTGATGACTACTTCATCCAGCGCAAGCTGTACCCGAACGTCGACTTCTACACCGGCCTCATCTACAAGGCCATGGGTTTCCCGGAGAAGATGTTCACCGTACTGTTCGCCATCGGACGCCTCCCGGGCTGGATTGCCCAGTGGCGCGAAATGATCAACGACCCCCAGACCAAGATCGGCCGCCCGCGGCAGCTCTACACAGGGGAGCCGGAGCGCAACTACCCGGCCAACTGATACGGCAAAAATAGTCAATAACGACGGCGGCCGCCCACCTCGCGCGAGGTGGGCGGCCGCCGTCGTTAATTACTGAGGCGTTGGTCGCCTCGGCGCCTGGTCGCCTAAGCGCCGGCTGCGGCCGGCTGCGCGGCGTTGTACCCGTAGGGGTTGTTCTTCTGCCAGCGCCAGTGGTCTTCACACATTTGGTCCACGGTCTTGGTGGTGGACCAGCCGAGGTCGGCCAGGGCGGACGAAGCGTCGGCCCAGAAAGCGGGGAGGTCGCCAGCGCGGCGGCCGGTGATCTCGTAGGGAATCGGCTGGCCGACGGCCTTCTCGAAGGAGCGCAGCACCTCCAGAACCGAGGAGCCACGGCCGGAGCCGAGGTTCCAGCGTCGGACGCCTGCGCGCCCGGCGATGTAGTTCAGGGCTGCTACGTGGCCGTCGGCCAGGTCCACCACGTGGATGTAGTCGCGCTGTGCGGTGCCGTCTGGGGTGTCGTAGTCCCCGCCGAAGACCATGAGCTTCTCACGGCGGCCTACGGCTACCTGGGCGATGAACGGTACCAGGTTGTTGGGGATGCCCTGGGGGTCCTCACCTATGCGGCCGGACGGGTGCGCGCCCACCGGGTTGAAATAGCGCAGCAGTGCGATATGCCAGCGGTCGTCCGCGTTGCCCAGATCCGAGAGGATGTCCTCGATCTGTTCCTTGGTGCGGCCGTAGGGGTTGTTGGCGCCGATTTCCATCTTTTCGATGTACGGGATGGGGTTGTGCTCGCCGTACACCGTGGCTGAAGAGCTGAAGACGATGGAGCGCACGTTGTGCTTGTCCATGGCGCGGAGCAGGTTCAGGGTGCCAACGATGTTGTTGTAGTAGTAGGCGAGGGGCTCCTGGACGGACTCTCCTACGGCCTTCAAGCCAGCGAAGTGGATCACGGCGTCGATCTGGTGCTGGTCGAACACGGCTTCAACTGCGGGCTCATCCACCAGGTCAACCTTGTGGAACACGGCGGTCTTGCCGGTGAGCTCCGAGACCCGGCGGAGGGATTCCTCGCTGGAGTTCACGAGGTTATCAAGCACGACGACGTCGTGGCCGGCTTCCTGAAGGGACAAAACGGTGTGGGAACCGATATAGCCGGTGCCACCCGTGACAAGAATTTTCATGGTCTCTACGCTAGCGGAAATTGAAGCCACGCCGCTCTGTGTTGAGCGGTGTTGAAGCACGTTCGTGCTAAAAACTACTGGTGCCCAAAATTGTTGATGCCGAAGCCCGGCGCCAGGAAGTTGTCCAAGCCGTATTCCGGATCATTGCCAGCGATGGCTTGGAAAGGGCATCCCTCCGGGAAGTAGCGGATGAGGCCGGACTGGCAGTGGGCTCTGTCCGGCACTACTTTGCCAGCAGCGACGATCTCCTGGTGTTTTCCTTTGGCGCTGTGATTGACCGGATTGCGGGACGACTTGAATCAGCAATGGCAGCTGTTGAAGAAGAGGTGCCGGGCAGCACGGAACAGCATGCTGCAGTCTTGAACCTCCTGGGCCAGTTCCTGCCCCTGGACGAAGAACTCGCCGTGGATGCGTGCGTGTGGACCGCGTTCAGGCATGCCGCCCGTATCAAACCCGTCCTCGCAGCCGAAGCCGAGCGCAGCCACCGCACTGTAGCGGCCGTCGTCGGGCGTTTGATCATGCACCTGAGCCCCGGCGGAGCGGAGGCGCAACAAACCCTCGTCACGGAGGCGGAGCGGCTTCTGGCGACCATGGACGGCTTGTGCATGCACGCGCTGTTGCAGCCCGAGTGGATGACGGCTGAGATGTGCAGCGACGTCCTCACCGCCCATCTGCGCTCCTTGTCCGGGATGTCCGCTGCCCACTAAGGGGTTCTTCTCCGGCAACCAGTGCCGCCACAAGGCAAATGCGGCCGCGCCCCTACCGTCCTGACCCAACGGGAATAGACTGGGAGATGTCGGGAACCTGCCAAGGGAGGAATTCGGATGCACGAATCAGGCGGCCCGGGGTGGCGCATCACCATGGACACGTCCGGGCCGATGCTCATCGCCCTGTACTTGCGGGACGTCGCCGGACTGGATGGTGCCGGCAGACCAAGCCTGTCCCACGCAGCCCCCAAAGTCCGGCATGCCGACCACAGCCACCTGACCTCCGACGTCGGGGGTATCCACGCCCTGAAGACTGAGTGGGAAGCCTGGTGGGAAAGCCTGGTCAAGGCTTACCCCAAGCCCGCCTCGGAACTGGCGCCACCCAGTTTCAAGGCCTTCGGCAACTCACCGGCACTCCAACGTGTCCTACAGGCCCACTTCGGCTCGGCCCTGGGATGGGCCACGGACAGGATCGACGAGTACGCCGACCTCGAAGCGGCCCGTGAAGCCAACGGTGTGACCCAGGTCCTCAACGAGATGGTGGAGGACAGGCTGCTGGAAGTCGGGCGCAGTTCCCGCGACTTCGAATTGACCATCATTGAGCTGCCCTTGAATGAACCACGTGCCTGGTATCTGGAGCCCAGCACGATGATCATGAGCCACAGGCTGTTGGCCGAGCCCGACGTTTTCCGGAGCTACGTCCAGCCGGTGGTGGAGATCCTCGCCTGACAGAAAATCTCAGGTGGTGGGGGCTGAGACGGTGATGGTGACGGTCTCTGCAGGTGCCGTCGACGATTGCCATCCGTCACGTTTCTCCCGGTTCCAGGCGCGGCCGCCAACATCAACCTGGGTGATGGACAGCGTCTTGGCGTTCGCCACGGCCCAGTGGGCAACGGCCCATGCCTGCGTGCCCGTGATGTCCAGCTGCACCGAGCGGCCCTGGACGGTGGCCGCCTGGGTGCCGAACACCGTCGTGAGTTCATCGACGACGGCGGCAGGGTCGCCCGCCGCTTCGGGCATGCGCAGTTCGCAGTCCAGCGCCGCCTCGGAGTGTCCTGTGAGAGCAGAAGCGAAGGCCCTGCCCATGCCTTCGTGCTGGGCGTAGGCGCGGGGGAAAGCTGATCTTTGGACCGCTTGGGCGGCCTGGGTGATCTCCATGGACTCGTAACCGGGGACTTTGACCAAGCCGTCAAAGAACGCATTGGCGGCGTAGACGGGGTCCATGACCTGGGCCTCGGTGCCCCAGCCTTGCGACGGCCGCTGTTGGAAAAGCCCGCGGGAATCGGGACCGGCGTCGTCACCGTAGTTGATGTTCCGCATCCGGGATTCCTGCATGGCGGTGGCAAGGGCAATGCTCGCGGCCCGGGGAGGCAGTCCGCGCTGGACGGAAATGGCGGTGATGAGGGAAGCGTTCGCTGCTTGGTCCGTGGCGAGCTCGTGGCTTTCAGAGCCGACGACGGCGACGCAGCGCTCCGTGACCAGGGTCTCGGAGCGCTGCAGCACCGCAACGATCGCGTAGATGGCACCTGCTACGAGGGCCAAAGCCAGCACCGCAACGATGGCGCGGCGGAACCGGCGCACGGATGTCCTCCTGCTAGTTGGCGTGAAGGGCCTCGTTGAGCTCTACCGTCTGTCCCTTGCGCGGAAGGACTTCCACGCCGCCGGTGGTGGAGTTGCGGCGGAACAGCAGATTGGGGACTCCGGAGAGCTCCACGGCCTTGATGATCTTGCTGGTGTCCTCGCCGTTCTCGTCCTTGGGGCCGGGAACGCGGACGCGGGTACCGGCGGTGACGTACAGGCCGGCCTCCACTACGGAGTCATCACCGATGCTGATGCCCACACCGGAGTTGGCGCCGAGCAGGACACGCTCGCCCAGGGCGATCTTTTCCTTGCCGCCACCGGAGAGCGTTCCCATGATGGACGCTCCGCCGCCCACGTCAGTGCCGTCGCCGGCCACGACGCCGGCAGAGATGCGGCCTTCCACCATGGAAGTGCCCAGGGTGCCGGCGTTGAAGTTCACGAAGCCTTCGTGCATCACGGTGGTGCCTTCGGCCAGGTGGGCACCCAAGCGGACGCGGTCGGCGTCGGCAATGCGCACGCCGGCGGGAACAACGTAGTCAACCATCCGCGGGAACTTGTCCACGCCGTAAACCACGACGTTGCCGCGCTTGCGGAGGCGGGCGCGGGTCAGTTCGAAGCCGTCCACGGCTGCCGGACCGAAGTTGGTCCACACCACGTTGGGAAGCTTGCCAAAGACTCCGTCCAGGTTGATGCTGTTCGGCTTGACCAGGCGGTGCGAGAGGAGGTGCAGGCGCAGGTATGCGTCGGCGGTGTCTGCCGGGGCGGCGTCGAGGTCGATCTGGGCGAAAACCACTTTTTGTTCCGTACCGCGGTCGGCGTCCTTGCCGTCGTTGGCCAGTGCAGTGAGCGCGGGATCGGCGTTCTCAACGTCGCGCAGGGTCTCGGCCGCAACGCCCAAGGCGGGAGCCGGGTACCAGACATCCAGCACGGTTGCTTCCCCGGAGGCCGAGGTAGCAATAGTGGCGAGGCCGAATCCGTAGGCTGATCGGAGGTTGGCGGGCGCGTCTGTGGGCACAGCAGAGGAAGCAGTTTCAGTCATGGGGCAAGTGTATCCAGCACCCGGAGGTCGGCTAAAACCCGTCTCATGCCATGGAGGTCGCATTGAGGGTGGTAGCTGGGGATTAAGCTGGACGTGTGACCCTGAATCCAGCCCCCGCCCTTCTTGACCTGCGCCAGGACGTTGCCCTGCTGACCGCCGCGATTATCGACTTCAACAGCGTCTCCGGCAATGAGACCGAGCTCGCCGACGCCGTCGAGTCCGCCCTGCGGGCCATACCCGCCTACACGGTGGTCCGCGACGGCGATGCCATTATTGCCCGGACCGAGCTTGGACGTCCCGAGCGGGTCATCCTGGCCGGACACCTGGACACCGTGCCCCTGCCCACCGTGGAGGGTTCGCTGGGCACCGTTCCAGCCACGTGGGAATCGGGAGTTCCGGGCGAAGGCGTGCTGTACGGGCGTGGAACCACGGACATGAAGGGCGGCGTCGCCGTGCAGCTGGCGCTTGCGGCAACACTGTTCGACGACGGTCGGCAGCCGGACAAGGACGTCACCTTCGTCTTCTACGACCATGAGGAAGTGGAAGCGGTCAAGAGCGGCCTCGGCAGGTTGGTCCGGAACCACGGCGACTTGCTGACAGGCGATTTCGCCATCCTGCTTGAGCCCACCCACGGCACAGTGGAGGGCGGCTGCAACGGGACAAGCCGTTTTGAGGCCACCACCATCGGCGAAACGGCACACTCAGCCCGCGCCTGGATGGGCATCAATGCGATCCATGCCGCTGCCCCCATCCTGGCGAGGCTCGCAGCCTATGAACCGCAGACCATCAACGTGGACGGCCTCGACTACCGCGAGAGCCTGAACGCAGTAAAGATCAACGGTGGAACTGCGGGCAACGTCATCCCGGACCGCTGCGTGGTGGAGATCAACTACCGCTTCGCTCCGGACAAAACACCGGACCAGGCCGAGGCCCATGTCCGGGACCTGCTGGAAGGATTCGACGTCGTCCGCACCGACGCCGCTGCCGGCGCGCGACCCGGACTGAACCACCCCGCTGCCGCGTCCTTCGTTGCCGCAGTCGGTGCCGAGCCCAAGCCCAAATACGGCTGGACCGACGTCGCGCGTTTCAGCGAGCTGGGAATTCCGGCGGTGAACTTTGGACCCGGCGACCCCTTGCTGGCGCACAAGGACAACGAACACGTCGACGCCGATGCCATCCGTGAGTGCCTGCGGGCACTGAGGACGTGGCTGACGCCGTAGTCCGGGAGCTTCCCCGCAGCATAAAAGAAGGTCCGCAACCTGATGGCTGCGGACCTTCTTTATGTTGATGCGGGACTAAGCCTTGTTGGGGCCTTCGATGGAGTCCTTGGCGATGGGATCGTTACCGCCCACCACGAGCCCGGTCCGGAGACTGGGCGGAGCCACGCCACCGGCGGCCTTCTTGGAACCGCGGCGCTCAATCATGATCGCAATCCGTGACACGGTCAGGTTGATCAGGATATAGATCGCGGCACCGACGAAGAAAGCCGGGAACAGGAAGTCCGGACCCAGGAAGTCGGCCATGATCTGGATCTTCCGCAGGAGTTCCTCATAGCCCACGATGTAGCCAAGCGACGTGTCCTTGAGCAGGACCACCAGCTGGGCGACCAGCGAGGGCAGCATCCGGCGGACAGCCTGCGGGAACTCGATGGACATCCGCGACTGGAAGCTTCGCAAGCCAATGGCCAGTCCGGCTTCGCGTTGACCCTTGGGCAGCGACTGGATGCCTGCACGGAGGATTTCGGCAAAGATGGCGGCGTTGTAGAGCGTCAAGCCCACCACCACTGCCTGGAACTGACCGGTTGCGAAGACCAGCAGGACGAACAACATCATGAGGACCACGGGCATGCCGCGGAGGAACTCGAGAACCACCTGGGTGGGTATGCGGATCCAGGCGATCAGGGAGATCCTCAACAGGCAGAGCGCAATGCCCAAGGGGAAGGCAATAACTGCAGCGACTGCAGCTGCGGCCAGCGTGGAGAGGATGCCTTGGCCGATCAGGCTCCAGACATCCGGAGCCAAGGGGCCATAGAAGATCACCCAACGGTCGGCGTCGAAAATGCCTTGCTGGGCCAGCGTGGTGACTGCAATGGCCAGGACACCGAGGATGATCAGGATTCCGGCTGCGGATCCCAGGAGCGAGTAAAGGCGGGCTTTGGGCCCGGGGACGTCGTACAGGACCGAGGTCATCGGGCAATCGCCACCTTTCGTTCGACAAAGTGCGCCAGAAGGCCAAGGGGCACCGTGATCAGGAGGTAGAAGAAGGCCACCCCGAGCAGGATCCAGAGGACTTGGTCACCGTAGTCGTTGGAGAGCTGGCGGCCGTAGCCGAAAAGCTCGAGGACGAAGAACGCACCGGCCACCGAAGAGTTCTTGACCAAGGCGATCAGGATGTTGATCAACGGGGGTATGACCGTACGGACGGCCTGGGGGAGGACAATGAAGCCCAGGACCTGGGTAAAGGTCATGCCGATACTGCGGGCAGCTTCTGCTTGGCCCACCGGCACGCTGTTGACACCGGAACGGACGGCTTCGGCGATGAAGGCGGCCGTGTAACTGCTCAGCGCGATGATGGCGGCAACCTCGAATTGCTCGAACTTGACGCCCAGCCGGGGGAGAACGATGGCTGCGAAGAAGAAAATGATGGTCAACGGGGTGTTACGTGCGACCTCAACATAGAACATGCTGAAACCGCGGAGTGCAGCCACGGGGGAAACCCTCATGGCCGCCAGGAGTGTGCCGACAATGAGGGCAATGATTCCTGAAATTACGGAGAGATAAAGGGTTCGGAGAAATCCGTCCCAATATTCGGGGAGGCTTGCTATGACGGCGTCCATGGCTTCCTTTGGCTGCAGCTAATCAGGGAACAGGGTCCTGGAGTCGGTCAACTGCCGCCGCCCGGTTTGGACGGCGGCAGCCAACGGATCCCGACTAGTAGCGGTTGATCGCCGGAAGTTCAGGAGTGGTCTTGATGACCTTGCCTGCAGTGGCTTCCCAAGCCTTCTTGTAGTCGCCGTCCTTCTGGAATGCCTCGAGCTGGTCGTTGATCCAGTTGCGGAAGACGGTGTCGTCCTTCTTCAGGCCGATGCCGTAGGGCTCCTTGGTGAAGGTTTCATCCGAAGCGAGCTTGAAAGCGTCCGGTTCCTTGTCCACGTAGCCGGCGAGGATCACGTTGTCCGTGGTCACTGCAACTACCTGCTTGTTGCGAAGCGGCTCCAGGCAAGCGGTGTAGGTGGCAGCCGGGACAACCTCTGCGCCGTACTTCTCGGCGATGGTCTTGGCCGGGGTGGAACCCGTCACGGAGCAGACCTTCTTACCGCTGACATCCTCAGGCTTGGTGATGGAGGTGTCGTCCTTGTTCACCAGGAGTGCCTGGCCGGCTTCGTAGTACGGGCCGGCGAAGGCAACCTTTTCCTTACGGGCATCGTTGATGGTGTAGGTGGCGATGACCAAGTCAACGCGGCCCTGCTCGATGAACGATTCGCGGTTCTGGGAGACAGTCTCTACCCATTCGATCTTGTCAGCGGGAATGCCCAGCTTGGCAGCAATTGCCTTGCCCATTTCGACGTCGAAACCGACAGGCTTGCCGTCCAGGCCCTTCTGACCGAACAGCGGCTGGTCAAACTTGGTGCCGATGGTGATCTTCTGGGCCTTGTTCAGCTTCTCCATCGTGGTGCCGGCCTCGAAGCTCGCCGAAGCAACCGGGGGAGTGGTGGTGGTGCCGCCGCCACATGCGCTCAGCGACAGGGCGAGGGCTGCGGAAGCGGCCACCAGGAGTGATTTCCTCCGGGTAATGAAAGCCTTCATGACATTCCTTTCATAGATTGGCCGTCGTACGGCCTGGGTGCGGTCTTTGCGGCCTGGGTGCGGGCGGTAAAGAGCTAGTGGGTCAAAAGCTTGGACAGGAAGTCCTTGGCGCGGGTGCTCTTCGGGTTGGTGAAGAATTCCTCGGGGGTTGCGTCTTCCACAATCTGGCCGTCAGCCATGAACACCACACGATCTGCAGCCTTGCGGGCAAAGCCCATCTCGTGGGTGACCACGATCATGGTCATGCCTTCTTTGGCCAACTGGATCATGACGTCGAGGACTTCGTTGATCATTTCGGGGTCCAACGCGGACGTTGGCTCATCGAACAACATGACCTTCGGCTTCATGGCAAGAGCACGGGCAATTGCCACACGCTGCTGCTGGCCGCCGGAAAGCTGGGCGGGAAGCTTCGGGGCCTGGTGCCCGACGCCAACGCGCTCAAGGAGGGCCATGGCCTCCTTATCAGCCGTGCCCTTGGCCACCTTCTTAACCTTGATCGGGCCCAGCGTGACGTTCTCAAGAATCGTCTTGTGGGCGAACAGGTTGAACGACTGAAAAACCATGCCGACGTCGGCACGCAGGTGCGCGAGGTCCTTGCCTTCTTCGGGAAGCTTCTTCCCGTCGATGGCGATGTCACCGTCGTCGATGGTTTCCAAACGGTTGATGGCACGGCACAGTGTGGACTTACCGGATCCGGAGGGTCCGATTACCACTACCACTTCACCCTTCTTGACCTGAAGGTTGATGTCCTTGAGGACGTGCAGTTGACCGTAATGCTTGTTGACGCCATTCAGGGAGACGAGGGCATCGCCGGACGCTTGAGTAGTCATACGACGAATCTAGCGAACAAAGAAGCAAATATGACCACGGTCACGGCAACTTCCTCAAGATCGTGACTGAACAGAAACCTGCCCCACAGCGATATACCAGACTGCAATGCAAGAACCGGGTCGCAGCAACGGAGCAGGCAGCTGTAAGCGCTAGCCTTGGGCAATGAGCATCAGCCAGCACCCAGTTCCCCACCCGGATGCCAACGGCCAGGTCAGGGCCAGCCAAGTGCCCCTGCCCTCGGACATCGCACCGGCCAAGCACAAGGGCTCCTTGGAGCTTCGCCGCAAACAAGCGGATACGGGGATGTCAGACCAACATTTGCTGGATACAAGTGGCGCTGGGCAGTTCATCCACACCGATCCCTGGCGTGTCCTGAGGATTCAGAGCGAGTTCGTGGAGGGCTTCGGAGCGCTTGCTGACCTCGGCCCGGCTGTCAGCGTGTTCGGTTCCGCACGGACCAAGCCAGGAACCGAGTACTACGACATGGCCGTGGACGTCGGACGAAAGCTCGCCGAAGCCGGCGTCGCCGTAATCACCGGTGGAGGTCCGGGCTCCATGGAAGCGGCCAACAAGGGTGCCGTGGAAGGCAACGGAGTCTCCGTAGGCCTTGGCATCGAACTGCCGTTCGAGCAAGGACTCAACCAGTGGGTGGACCTGGGCATCAACTTCCGGTATTTCTTCGCCCGTAAAACCATGTTCGTCAAGTACGCGCAGGGCTTCGTGGTCCTGCCTGGCGGCCTCGGCACCCTGGATGAACTTTTCGAAGCCATGGTGCTGGTGCAGACCCGCAAGGTGACCTCGTTCCCCATCGTGCTCCTGGGGGTCAGGTTCTGGGGACCCATGATCGAGTGGATCCGGGAGACCCTGGTGGCGGAGGGCATGGTCTCTGAAAAGGACCTTGACCTGATCCAACTGGTGGATGACCCGGCGGACGCCGTGCACCGCGTTTTGCACGGGGCGCCGCTGCCTCCTACTCCCAACGGAAACCAGCGCCCGGAATAGCCGGCCGTTTCTGGCACGATGGTCCTGTGAGCTTTTTCCTGGTGTTCCTCGCGATTGTCCTCATTGGCGCTGTGCTGTACCTCGGAGCCGGGATTGTCCGGGGACGCTCGATGGGTGCTGGCCTTGACGACCCCGTACCGAACCTGCCTCCGGTGGTGCTGCCGTCCAAGGCCAAGCCGTCCGACGTCGATTCCCTGCGTTTCGCCCTGGGGCTGAGGGGATACCGCATGGACCAGGTTGACCAGGTCCTCGATGACCTGCGGGACCAGTTGCAGGCCAAAGACCACGAGATCGAACGACTCAGCGCACAGGCGCAGCCGCGGCTTGAGGACGGCGAACCCGGCCGGATCAAGCCGTGAGCCCAGAGACCCGGAGCAAGGCCGGGCAGGGGCCCACGGAACGGATTTCGCGCTCTGCCGCAGCTGTGGCCGCACGGATGTCGGCGTGGCCATGGTGGCTCCAGGTTTCCTTGGTCTTCGTGGGGGCCAGGCTTGTCAGCGCGTGTATTTTCATGGCCGCAGCCCTTCACCAGGGGACCAGCCCGTGGTTTCCGCCGGCACCGGACTATTGGAACTTCATCACCATCTGGGACGGGCGCTGGTACCAGGAGGCGGCAGACAAAGGCTATCCAGCAGATCTTCCAGTGGATGCCAACGGCGTAGTCAAGGAAAACGCCTGGGCGTTCTACGCACTGTTTCCCTTCCTGGGCCGGGGCTTGTCCGCCATCACCGGGATGGGGACTTTGCCCGCGCTGACGGCCATCGCGATGCTGGCGGGCCTCGGCGCAGCCTTGGTCATTTACTTGCTCTTCCGGGAGTTCGCCGGCCGTCGTACCGCCATGTGGGGCGTCATTTTCGTTTCCACATTTCCGGTGTCTGCCATCCTGCAGGTCCCGTATGCCGAGTCGCTGAACCTGCTGCTCCTGGCGTCGTCACTGTTGCTCGTGGTCAGGCGCCGCTACTTTGCGGCCATTCCCGTGGTGCTCCTGATGTGCCTGTCCAGGCCCACCGGGGTGCCTTTTGCCGCCATGCTGGGGCTGCTTTTCCTGGGGCGGTTGTGGCAACGCTTCCGGCAGTCACCAACGGCGCTGCCGGCGGATGGCACTGCAGGAAATGCCGGCAAAGCGACAGACCCGACGTCGACGCGCAGCCTGGTGTCCCTGGCCGTCCTCGTGTTCGCCACGGGTCTTGCGGCTCTGGCATGGCCCACCATCGCATGGGCCGTCACAGGTGATCCGGCGGCCTACACCCGCACTGAAACGGCGTGGCGTGGCCATGACCTTGTGCCCTTCAAACCTTGGTTTGATACCGGCAGGATGTTGTTCGGGCCGGTGCTGGGAGTACTGGCTCCGTTCGTCTTCGCCGGACTCTTTGTGCTGGTGATGGTGTCCAGGCCGGTACGGGCCATCGGAACTGAGCTGCGGCTGTGGTGTGCCTGCTACATGGGTTATCTGTTGGTTTTCCTGCACCCGCAAACCAGCACCTTCCGTATGCTCCTCCCGCTGTTCCCGCTGGCGCTCGGGGCGGCCCTGCTGTCCAAATCCAAGGCCTACCGGGGAACCGTGGTGGCCATGTTCATCCTGCTCCAGATTGTCTGGGTGGTATGGCTGTGGGCATGGGCCCAACTGCCCGGGGGAGGCGACTATCCGCCCTGACGTGCAGCTTTGCCGGTGAACAGCAATATGTACAAAGACCGGACAAATGGCGCGCTGATTCGCTACGGACGGTTAAGTACGGGATAATGGTCTAAGAGCAAGGACAAAGCACCTAAAAGTGCCCGGCCAAGGCGGCCTCCCAAGCGTTGCCGCCGGCCGCAATTGCGATGCGGATCCAGCCCGGCCGGGTTGGGCGTGACTTGGGACAAATGGAGGGGATTTTCCTAATGGCGGCGATGAAACCACGTACTGGCGACGGCCCGATGGAAGTTACCAAAGAGGGACGCAGCCTGATCATGCGTGTGCCGCTCGAAGGCGGGGGACGGCTTGTGGTCGAGCTCAACGCCGCTGAGGCGGAGAACCTCAAGGAATGCCTCGTAGGCGTGACCGGATAGATCTACCAAGCAGGGCCCGGCTGAGCCGGGGCCCTGCTTTTTGGTTTAAGAAGGCCGGCGCCCTACCTCTTGACGGCCACCAGCAGTCCATCGCCGGTGGGCAGCATCGCCGAAGCGAGCCGATCGTCGTCGCGGATTGCCTTGCCGATCTGGCGCAGCACCACGGTGGTGGAGTCGCGTGCTGCCGGGTTGGCTACCCGGTCTTTGTCCAGGGCATCGTTGATCACCAGCGTGCCGCCGGACTTGAGCAGGCGGATGGCCTGTTCCACGTACTTGGGGAAGTTGGGCTTGTCGGCGTCGATGAAGACCAGGTCATAGGCCGAATCCGTCAAGCGCGGCAAGACGTCGGCCGCGCGGCCTGAAATGGTGCGGGTCCGGTTGGCCGGGCTGCCGGATTCCAGAAATGCTTCCCTGGCCGCCTTGAGGTGCTCGACGTCAACGTCGATGGTGGTCAGGACGGCATGGGGGCTCAAACCGCGGAGCAGGCAAACCCCGGACACTCCGGCTCCCGAACCGACTTCAACCACTGTCTGTGCCTTCGATGCGGCAGCAAGAACCGTGAGCACCGCGCCCACACCGGGGCTGATGGGGGTGACTCCCAGCTCGAAAGACCGCTCCCTGGCGCGCAACAAGACGTCATCCTCAGCAGGCAGATCTTCTGCATAGGACCAGCTGCTTGACTTGTCGGCACTCATGAAGGGTTTCGCTTTCCGCGGGTAGGGGTGTTTGTACCAAGACTACTGTGTAAGCACACGGAAACCCGCTGTTGGGCAGCCGTCCCGCGGCTGTGTCCAGCGGTGTGTTCAGCCCTGCGGGAAAAACCCGCGCCAGTCAGGAAATTCCCAGACAACCTTGGGATGATAATGGTCCGATCATCCATGAGGTGGCCGGCGCCGAGGGACTCGGTGAACCACAGTTTGAGGGGAGTGGACGATGCCGGCATTGCATGCTGCGCCAGTCCAGACATCGGAAAGCATTGACGGCGTTGCCGACTGGGTCATGCCCAGCTGGGAGGAAGTGGTTTCCAACCACTCCGCCAAGGTATACCGCCTCGCCTATCGCTTGACGGGCAACAAGTTCGACGCCGAGGACCTCACCCAGGAGGTCTTTGTCCGGGTGTTCCGTTCGCTGGAGAACTTCAAACCGGGAACATTGGACGGCTGGTTGCACCGCATCACCACCAACCTGTTCCTGGACCAGGCCCGGCGCAAGAGCAGGATCCGTTTCGATGCCCTCGCTGAGGACGCAGAGTCCCGCCTGCCCGGCCGTGAACCCGGTCCGGAGCAGAGCTTCGAACACAACAACCTTGATCTGGACGTCCAGCGCGCCTTGGAAGAACTGCCGCCTGATTTCCGCGCCGCCGTCGTGCTGTGCGACCTCGAAGGCCTCTCCTACGACGAGGTTGCAGAGGCGCTCGGCGTCAAGCTGGGAACCGTCAGGTCCCGCATCCACCGTGGCAGGACCATGCTGCGCGAAAAACTCGCCCACCGCGATCCCCGTCCGGCAGAGGCCCGCAAGCCGCGCCTGAAGATGCCGCGCATCGCAAGCATCCTTTAGGACGTCGATGCCTCGACATCCTCGTCGTCCGGGATTGTTGTCCCGGCGCAAACTGGCTGCCCTGCGCCATACCCGCAACCCGGACCATGTTCAGGAATGCACCGATTGCAGCAGCGCCCTTCGCCGGGAACGGCAGTACCTTGAACGACTTCGGGGTTCTTCGGTGCCCGAAGCCAGCCAGGACCTTGCCGCGCGACTGATCCAGCATACTGAGCGTCTTGCCAACGAGCCTGGCCAGGACTTTGCTCCCAAGCCTTCGTCCAGCGGCATCCGCCGGGGGCTTCGCCTTGCGGGCGTCGCAGCCGGAACCTTGGCTGTCAGTGCCGGTGCCTTGGGCGTGTCCGCGTACGTGGTGGCCGGTGACGACGTCCAGCAGGTCCGTGCCGAAACCAGCGACGTGGGTGCACTAGCCGGAGCGTGGACAGGAAACCCTGTGGAAAGCATGGCGGTACCGGCATTCCGGGCCGGCAGCACCGTCAGCCTGAGCGCTGCCCAGCTGGACGCTCTGCGGGAAGAAGGGTGGGCGTGCCCTGAACTGGCCGGAATGGGCTTCACGGTGGTCTACGCCCACGGCATGATGTACAACGGGCACCCGGCGGTGGAGATGAGGCTGGAAAGCAACGGCCACTACGCCACCATTCTGGAGGAGCATCTGGCGGCCGATCAGTCCGTTCAGGGACCAACGACGTCGGCGCGGCTTTCTGTCTCGCAGGGGAGCCCGTGGAGGGCCGTCTACACCATGCCCGCTGCAGTGATCAGCTATGCCTCGGACCTCCCTGCCGACACGGCGGATGACGCGGTCCCGGAAATCGTCCGGGCAGGCGAATCCATGGCGCCTGACCAGCCCAAGGAGCTGTCCGAAGCCTGGCATGCGAGGCTGCTTCGCGGGCTCCAGACCCTTCTCCGTCCCGCCGGTTTATGAGCGACACCACAGACAAGGTAATCTTCGTAGCGTGCTTGGAATCAACGGCCCGGAGTTCATACTCCTTCTGATTATCGGCGTACTCGTCATCGGTCCCAGCCGTTTGCCCGAATACACTCAAAAGCTTGCCAATCTGGTCAAGGAAGTCCGTCGGATGGCTTCGGGTGCCCGTGAGCAGATCAAGGAAGAAGTCGGCATCGATATCGATGAAGTCGACTGGAAGAAATACGATCCCCGCCAATACGATCCCCGGCGCATCATCAAGGATGCACTGCTGGATGACGACACCAAGCCGGTGAGTGCCGGAGCGCCTGCCGTTGCCGCAACGGCTGCTGCAGCGGCTGTGTCGGAGACCAAGCCAAAGGCCCCCACCCGGGTCATCGAGCGGCTGGCTGAGGGCGAAGCTGCCCCCTTCGATACCGAAGCAACCTGACCCTATTGATAGTGCCGCCCTCGCGGGCGGTAAGTGTCAGCGGGGTTCGATCCCCAGGGATAGTCCCGACAACCCGCGGGGCCGTGAGGCCAAGGCTGAGGCCACGTCCTGCATAGCCTTCGCGGCGGCGGTTTCGGGTGCTGCCAGGACCACGGGTTTCCCAGCGTCACCGCCTTCCCGCAGCCGGATATCCAAGGGGATCTGGCCCAACAAAGGAACCTCGCTGCCCACGGCAGCACTCAGCCGCTCGGCCAGGATGGCGCCTCCGCCGCTTCCGAACAACTCCATCCTGCTGCCGTCGGGCATTTCCAGGAAAGACATGTTCTCGATGACGCCGGCAACTTTCTGGCCCGTCTGCGTGGCGATGGTTCCAGCGCGTTCAGCGACGTCGGCGGCAGCGGCCTGCGGCGTGGTCACCACAAGGATCTCGGCGTTGGGCAACAATTGGGCCACGGAAATGGCGATGTCGCCCGTGCCGGGAGGCAGGTCGAGGAAGAGGGCGTCGAGGTCGCCGAAATAGACGTCCGTGAGGAATTGTTCCAAGGCCCTGTGCAGCATGGGGCCGCGCCAGGCCACCGGCTGGTTGCCTGCTACGAACATGCCAATGGAGATGACCTTCACGCCGTAGGCCACCGGCGGCAGGATCATGTCATCCACCTGGGTGGGCTTTTGGGTGATGCCCATCAAGGCAGGCACCGAGAAACCGTGGACGTCAGCGTCCACGATGCCCACCCGAAGACCTTGGGCAGCCAGTGCGCACGCCAAGTTGACGGTGACCGAGGACTTCCCCACGCCGCCTTTTCCGCTGGCTACGGCGTACACCTTGGTAAGGGAGCCCGGCTTGGTGAAGGGTATGCCGCGCTGGCCGCCTGGACCGCGGAGCTGTTCCTTGAGCGCTTCACGCTGTGTAGGGGACATGACTTTCAGCTCCACGTCCACGGCTTTGACGCCCTCCACCTGCGACAAAGCCGCAGTGGCGTCCTGCGTGATGGTCTCCCGAAGCGGGCAGCCCGAAATGGTCAACAGGACGGCGACATGGACTGTGCCGGTGTCGTCGGAGGAGACCGATTCCACCATTCCGAGCTCCGTGATGGGGCGGCGGAGTTCGGGATCGATGACGGTAGCCAAGGCAGCATGCAGCGCCTCGGCAGATGCGGTGCTCATACGGTCAGGCTCGGCTTTCAGGAGTTTCAGGCGACGGTTTTGCTGTGGAGTGCTGTGGTCCTGTGGCTCGCGGCTGGCGGACCTTGGGGATCTGCTGGGTGCGGGGGCCACGGGATTTGTCGCGCTTCTCTTTCAGTTTCTCCTTGACCTTCTCGCCTGGAGACTCCGTGCCGTCGGCGGCGGATTCACTCTCGCGGAGTTCTTCCTGGGCATCGATGATGTCCTCGAGGAGGCTTCGGAGTTCGGTCCGGACATAGTCACGGGTGGCTACTTCACGCAGGGCGATGCGGAGGGAGGCCAGCTCCCGTGTCAGGTACTCGGTGTCGGAGAGGTTTCGTTCGGCGCGCTGGCGGTCCTGCTGGAGAGAGACACGGTCCCGGTCATCCTGCCGGTTTTGGGCCAACAGCAGGAGCGGTGCCGCATAGGAGGCCTGCAGGGACAACATCAGCGTCAGCAGGGTGAATCCCAGCTCCATGCGGTCGAACTGCCAGTCAGTGGGCGCGAAAGAGTTCCACGCAAGCCAGAACACACAGAACACCGTCATGTAGACGAGGAACGTTGGCGTGCCCATGAACCGCGCGAAGCCCTCAGTTGCGTTTCCGAACGCGTCCGGGTTGGGAGAGAACTTCGGCAGGATCCGCTGGCGGCCGCTCAGGGGGGTGTCGAGGCTGCTGCTTGAGCGTCCTGCCGACTTGGGGGATCGGGTGGCGTTGTTATCAGCCAATGCGGCCTCCAAGTTTCCTTATAGGGGCGTCGTCCTCGTGGGCGCGCCAGTCATCCGGCAACAGGTGATCCAGCACGTCATCAACAGTCACCGCCCCCACGAGGCGGCCGTCGTCGTCAACGACTGGAAGGGAATTCAGGTTGTACGTGGCCAAGGTGCGGGCGACTTCGCTGATGTGGGCCTGGTCCGAGAGCGGTTCCAGATTCTTGTCAACGAGGTTGCCCAGCGGTTCGGGCGGCGGGAATCGCAGGAGCTGCTGGATATGCACCACGCCCAGGAATCGCCCTGTGGGTGTCTCCAAGGGAGGCCGCGCGATGAAGATTGACGATGCCAGCGCGGGGGAGAGCTCCTCGCGGCGGACATGGGCCAACGCTTCGGCCACGGTTGCTTCCGGCGGCAAAATGACCGGAACTGGAGTCATCAGGCCACCGGCGGTGTCTTCGTCGTACTCCAGGAGGCGGCGGACGTCTTCGGCTTCCTGGGGTTCCATGAGTTGCAGCAGCTCTTCGGCCTGGGCAGAGGGAAGTTCGGCCAGGAGGTCGGCGGCGTCGTCAGGGTCCATCTCTTCGAGGACGTCCGCGGCCCTCTCCACGTCAAGGGCGGAGAGGATCTCCACTTGGTCGTCCTCCGGGAGTTCCTGGAGCACGTCCGCCAAACGCTCATCCTGAAGCTCGCTGGCTACTTCAAAACGCCGCTTATCGCTCATTTCCTGAAGGGCTTCGGCAAAGTCGGCGGGTTTAAGGTCTTCGTGCGTGGCAACGAATTGCGTGGCAGCCTGCGGCTCGTTGTGGGCGCCGGTCTGGGCGTCGGCCCAATCGATGATCAGCGTCTCGTTGCGGCGGAGTCGGCCAAACGGTGACAGTGAGTGTCCGCGGCGGACGAACAGCTTGCTGACGAACCAGTCCTTGGACCGGTGCTGGTCCATTGCGATGTCCTCAATGGTGGCGTCTCCGCTGCCGTCGGCAAGAGTCACGCGGCGGTCGAACATCTCGGCAACCACCAGTGTTTCCGCGCCACGCTGCTCGAAGCGGCGCAAATTGACCAGGCCAGTGCAAATGATCTGTGTCTGGTCAATGGAGGTAATGCGTGTCATGGGGACAAAGACACGCTTTTTGCCTGGCACTTCTACCACTATGCCCACCACGTGCGGAGCCCCACGGGTCCCGCGGGAGAGCACCACGACGTCGCGCAACCGGCCCAGACGATCGCCCAGGGGGTCGAAGACGTCCAAGCCGAGCAGGCGCGCGACAAAGACGCGTGAAGGATGTGTGCTCATGTTTACAGGCTACCGAGTCTGCTCTCTTTTAGCTGAATTCCAGCCTGTTCACATGTCCATGAGACACAATGGGGCTATGTCTAACATTTTTGGTGCCCCCAAAGCCGTTGAGGAATCCCGCAGCGTCCCGCAAGGTGACACGGTGGGCTCGTACACCTCGTATTTGGATGCCCAAAAGGCGGTGGACTACCTCGCGGACCAGCAGTTCCCTGTGCAGCTGGTGTCGATCGTGGGCAACGACCTCAAAATGGTGGAACGGGTAACCGGCCGCCTGAGCTATCCGCGGGTGGCATTGTCCGGTGCCTTGAGCGGCATGTGGTTTGGCCTCTTCGTTGGCGTGATGCTCTCCTTCTTCACCCCGGCAGGTGGGCCGTTCTCCATCATCACCTCAGTATTGATGGGTGCCGCGTTCTTCATGCTGTTCGGGATCGTCACGTACGCCACCCAGCGCGGAAAGCGTGACTTCACCTCCACCAGCCAGGTAGTGGCCACCAATTATGATGTCATCGTTGCAGCGGAAGCAGCCCACGAAGCCCGCCGGTTGCTCCAGCAACTGCCCATGAACCCGTCGCAGGCGGCTACGGCGCAGCCCGCCAGTTACAACCCCCAGAACACCCCGCTTCAGCAGCCCGGCCAAGCCCCCGAGCGGCCCTCCACGTGGAACGACCCCTATGGCCAGCGCGGCCCCGAATCCACCGCGGGCAATCCGGAGGGACAGAACGTTCCTGCCGGGAACCCGGCGCCCGCTGCCCAGCCGACACCGAACCCGGCACCGGCAGCCGTCCGCTACCCGGACCTCCCTGACGGTCGTCCTCAGTACGGCGTCCGCGTCACCGATGGCCAGAACGCTCCGCAGAACGCGCCGCAGGAAGACGGACAACAGTCCAGCTCCGAGGGTTCGTCCAAGCAGTAGAGCCGCTGCCACTGTTTTCAGTGGCCAGCACAAAGGGAAGGCCACCGGATCTCCGGTGGCCTTCCCTTTGTGCTGTGGTCGTTGAAAGCGGGGGATTAGCCCTGCGCGTCCTGGTAGATGCCGGCCATCCATGACTCGACGTCGTCGGCCTTGCGCGGCAATGCGGCGCTGAGGTTTACCGGGCCGTCTGCGGTCATGAGGATGTCGTCTTCGATCCTGACGCCGATTCCCCGGTATTCCTCAGGAATGGCAAGGTCCTCGTTCTTGAAGTAGAGGCCTGGTTCGATGGTGAATACCATGCCCTCGGTGAGGATTCCTTCGAGGTAGAGTTCGCGCTTGGCCTGGGCGCAGTCGTGGACGTCAAGGCCAAGGTGGTGGCTGGTACCGTGCGGCATCCAACGGCGGTGCTGCTGGCCTTCGGGGCTGATGGCTTCTTCCACGGAAACGGGCAGCAGGCCCCACTCGGCGAGGCGTTCGGCCAGGACCGTGGTGGCTGCGGTGTGGATGTCGCGGAACTTCACGCCCGGCCGGGCAGCTGCGAATCCGGCGTCGGCGGCGTCCAGCACGGCTTCGTAGATTTTGCGCTGGATATCGGTGAACGTGCCGGTGGCAGGCAGGGTGCGGGTGACATCCGCGGTGTACAGGGAATCGGCTTCCACTCCGGCATCCAGGAGCAGGAGTTCGCCGGCGTTGACGGTACCCGAGTTGCGGTTCCAGTGGAGGACCGTGGCGTTGTTGCCGGACGCTGCAATGGTGTCGTAGCCGAGCTCGTTGCCTTCCTCACGGGCGCGGGCAAAGAAGGCACCTTCAACAACACGCTCGCCGCGGTTGTGGGTCAGTGCGCGGGGAAGGGCGCGGACGACGTCGGCGAAGCCCTCCACGGTTGCCGCCACGGCGATCTTCATCTGCTCGATTTCCCACTCGTCCTTGATCAGGCGCAGTTCGGAGAGTGCTTCGCTGAGCTTTTCGTCCAAGGCATCCAGTTCACCGAGGTCCAGTGTTTCGGGATCCTTGGCAGTGTTGTACCGGGCGGTGTCCACCAGGGCATCGATGTTCTCGTCCACCTTGCGGACCAAACGAATGGAAATGCCACCGATTTCGGGTGCTCCCACGTTCTTGGTGATGGCCATCTCCAGTTCGGCGATGTGCGCGGTGGGCAGGCCCAGCCGGGCTTCGAATTCGGCCAGGGTGGGACGGGCGCCGATCCAGAACTCGCCGGCGCGGGAGTCCGCGTAGAACTGTTCGGTATCGCGTCCGGCCAACGGGCGGAAGTAGAGCGTCGCGGTGTGGTGACCGCCGTCGTCGCCCTTTCCTTCCGCAACCGGCTCCAGGATGAGGACGGCGTCGGGCTCGTGGTCCAAACCCAAACCTGTGAGGTGGGCGAATCCGGAGTGCGGGCGGAAGCGGTAGTCGCAGTCGTTGGAGCGGACCTTCAGCGGTCCTGCGGGGATAACAAGCCGTTCGCCCTTGAACAGTTCGGAGATGGTACGACGGCGGCGGGCGGCATGGTCGGCAACGGCGTCACGCGCAGGGGTCACCTGCGGGGCCGGCGCCCAATTACTGGCCATGAATGCTTTGAAGGCATCTGATGTGGGCCTTTGCGAGCGGTTGTTGACACGCTCCTGCAGAGGCTGGGAGGACGAGTTTTGGGTGTTTTCGGCATCGTTCACCGTTACATCGTCCCACCAGTTCGTTGAGGAGGCCAACGGCGCAACCCGCCAAGCGCGCCCGCATCCCCTAGGCTGGGAAAGTGAGGATAGACCTGCATGCGCACTCCAACGTTTCCGACGGAACCGAGACACCCGCCGGAGTGATCATTTCTGCTGTTACAGCAGGCTTGGACGCGGTGGCGCTGACCGACCATGACTCCACGGATGGCTGGGATCCGGCCGCTGCAGCCGCCCGCGAACACGGCATCGCCTTTGTTCCGGGAATGGAGATCTCCTGCCGGACGGAACAGGGCATCAGCGTCCACTTGCTGAGCTATCTGCACGACCCCGCCCATGCGGGTCTGCTGGAGGAAATCACCAAGTCCAAGGATGCCCGGCTCACCCGTGCCGAGCACATGGTCACCTTGTTGTCCGAGGACTATCCCTTGACCTGGGACGACGTCATCCATCACGTAGCTCCAGGTGCCACCGTGGGGCGTCCCCACATCGCGGATGCGTTGGTCGCTGCCGGCGTCGTCTCCGACCGCTCGGAGGCATTCACCTCCATCCTCACCTCACACTCGCGATACTTCGTGCAGCACTACGCACCCAACCCGGCGGTCGCCGTCGAGCTTGTCCGTGCCGCAGGCGGCGTTCCCGTCTTCGCCCATCCCGTGGCGTCGTCGAGGGGACGCATCGTAGGGGAGAGGACCTACCGGGAGATGATTGATGCCGGCCTCATGGGCCTTGAGGTTGAACATCGTGACAACCCCGAGGATGGACGCGACTTCCTGCGCACGTTGGCTGCAGAGCACGGACTGCTCATCACCGGATCCTCCGACTATCACGGAGCGGGGAAACCGAACCTGCTGGGTGAGAACACCACCTCGCCCGCGGTGTTGGCCCGGATTGAGGAGATGGCAACAGGCAGCACGGTGGTTCGTTGAGAGGGGTCCTTCAGTGGATTTGCAGCTGCTCGCCTCGGTGATCGTCACCCTGTTCGTGATCATGGACCCACCGGGTACCGTCCCGATTTTCATGTCCTTGACGGCCCAGATGGCGGCCAAGGACCGGAACCGCTCCGCTTTCCAAGCACTGCTGGTGGCCACCGGCGTCATCGTGGTGTTCGCGATCTTCGGCCAGTCGATTCTCAATTACATGCATATCTCGCTGGCGGCCTTGCAGGGCGCGGGTGGGCTGCTGCTGGTCCTCATTGCCCTGCAGTTACTGACCGGTTCCACCAGCGGCGAGGAAAATGCGGGCAAGTACAAGAATGTGGCGTTCGTTCCGTTGGGGACGCCACTCATGGCAGGACCTGGTGCGATCGTTGCCGTGATGGTCTTCGTTCAGCAGTCCAGCCAGCTGTCCGAGTACCTGGCCGTGGGGCTGGGGATTGCCGTGGTGCTCGGCTCGTTGTACCTGGCGATGCGCTTCGCGGGTGTGGTTCAGCGCGTGCTGGGCGAAAACGGCGTGGAGCTTGTCACCCGGATTGCCGGCCTGCTTCTGTCGGCCATTGCCGTGCAGATGATTGCGGACTCCGTGACGGCCTTCGTCAAGGGTGCCGCCTGAGCGGGTCCGGCAATGCGGGCTAGAGGCTGGTTGGCTGGATTTCGTGGAAGATGGCCTTGCTGCCCAGCCGTTTCCGCATGACCTCGATGGCCTGTTCGTTCTGGTCGACACACACAAAGTTGCGGCCGAGCTTCGCTGCAACGGCTCCGAGGGTCCCTGATCCCGCGAAGAAATCGAGGCACCAGTCACCTTCGCGGCTGGATGCGGCAACGATCCTCCGGACCAGGCCTTCGGGTTTTTGCGTAGGGTAGCCGGTCTTCTCACGGCCTGTAGGGGAAACGATGGTGTGCCACCAAACATCAGTGGGCAGCTTGCCGAGCTCGCGTTTGGCAGGGGTCACCAGGCCGGGGGCCATGTACGGTTCCCGGTCCACTTCTGCGTTGTCGAAGTGGTACTTGGTGGGGTTCTTCACGTACACCAAAATGTTGTCGTGCTTGGTGGGCCAGCGGTTCTTGGCGCGTGCGCCGTAGTCGTAGGCCCAGATGATCTCGTTGAGGAAGCACTCCCTGCCGAAGATGGCGTCGAGCATCACCTTGGCATAGTGCACCTCCCGGTAATCGAGGTGCAGGTACAGGGTGCCGTCGTCTGACAAGAGCCGCCAGGCCTCGACGAGTTTGGGTTCCAGGAAGGACCAGTAATCGCTGAAGGCGTCGTCGTAACTGTGAAGGGCACCCTTGATGGTGTCGTAGGAACGGCCCTTGAAACCGACGCGGTCGCCGTCGCCGTCCGCGTTGCGGACCATGCGGGTTTCCTGGCGGCGCTGTACCCGGCCTGTGTTGAAGGGCGGGTCGACGTAAATGAGTGTGAAGGCGCCGTCCGGCAGCGTAGGGAGGAACTCCGCGTTGTCCGCGTGCACCACCAAATTGCCGCCGTCCGGCGCCCAAACATTTTCAGTCATTGAGAGTTTTAGGCCTCGGCGCTGCCGGACTGGGCAGCTGTGGTTTCCCCGGAAACCACTTCGCCGTTGCGGCGGCGCGTGCGGGTACGACGCGTCCTTGCAGGCTTTTCTGCGTTGTCCGCCGTGGCCGTGCGGGTTTCCGACGCACCGGCAGCGGGGGCTGCTTCGGCATCGGAAGTACGACGGCGGCGCGTACGGTTGCGGCCGCCCTCGCCCTTGGATTCGCTGGAGTCCGAGTCGCCGGACTTGGCTTGACGTCCGCGTCCGCCGTCACGGCCGTTGTCACGCCCACGGCCGCCCTCGCGACCGCCGTCGCGGCTTGAGCCCGAGCGCGCGTTCTTCTTGCCGGTCTCGCCGAGGTCCTCAAGGACCTCCGCGTCGACGCCGGCCAGGACACGCTTGTTGCGGGGCAACCTGCCCTTGGTGCCCTCGGGGATGTCGAGGTCTGCGTACAGGTGCGGCGAGGAGGAGTACGTCTCCACCGGCTCCGGAACGCTCAGTCCGAGTGCCTTGTTGATCAGGCCCCAGCGCGGCATGTCGTCCCAGTCGACGAAAGTGACAGCTGTGCCCTTGTTGCCTGCGCGGCCGGTACGCCCGACACGGTGCAGATAGATCTTTTCGTCTTCCACGCACTGGTAGTTGATGACATGCGTGACATCGTCC
The DNA here is from genome assembly GCF_031843805.1 of Arthrobacter sp. WCS2018Hpa-7. NCBI lineage: Bacteria > Bacillati > Actinomycetota > Actinomycetes > Micrococcales > Micrococcaceae > Arthrobacter > Arthrobacter sp. WCS2018Hpa-7. Next base: position 208,679 of record NZ_JAVTJB010000005.1, on the reverse strand, counting down.
ACGTCGATGCCACGGGCCGCGACGTCGGTGGCCACCAGGACATCAACCTTGTTGTTCCGGAACGCCCGGAGGGCCTGCTCGCGGGCACCCTGGCCGAGGTCGCCGTGGATGGCGGCAGCGGCAAATCCGCGGTCAACCAGTTCCTCGGCAACCTTGGCAGCAGTGCGCTTGGTCTTGGTGAAGATGATGGTCCGTCCGCGGCCGCGTGCCTGGAGGATGCGGGCCACTACTTCAGACTTGTCCATGCTGTGCGCACGGTAGATCAGCTGACGGATGTCGCGCTTGGTCAGGCCTTCGTCGTCCGGATCTGCAGCGCGGATGTGGGTGGGCTGCGTCATGTACCGGCGAGCCATCGCGATCACGGGGCCGGGCATCGTCGCTGAGAAGAGCAACGTCTGCCGAACGGCGGGGGTGCCGGCGATCAGGGTCTCAACGTCCGGAAGGAAGCCGAGGTCCAGCATTTCGTCAGCCTCGTCAAGAATTACCATCTTGACGTTCTTCAGGCTCAAATGCTTCTGCTTGTACAGGTCGATCAGCCGCCCGGGGGTGCCGACAACAATTTCGACGCCCTTCTGCAGGGCATCGACCTGCGGCTCGTAGGCGCGGCCACCATAGATGGTGGCGATGCGGGCGTTGCGCTTGCGTGAGGCGGTCTGGAGGTCGTTGGCTACCTGCACCGCGAGTTCGCGCGTGGGAACAATCACCAAGGCCTGGGGAGCACCCGGGACGGCAAGCTTTTCGTAGCCGGCGTCGTCGCGGCCGGCCACGCGCTGGAGCGCGGGGATGCCGAAGCCCAACGTTTTACCGGTGCCTGTCTTGGCCTGGCCGATGATGTCGTGGCCGCTCAGGGCCACCGGCAGGGTCATCGCCTGGATGGGGAAGGGGTGCGTGATCCCGGCGTCAGCCAAGGACTCAACAATGTCAGCGCGGACGTTGTAGTCTGCGAACGACTTTTCTTCGATCTCGTGGGGCTTTTCATCCGAGACGATCGTTTCCTCGGGTTCGAGAATTTCGGTTCCGGTGGGGTCGGTCAGGACTTCATGGGTGTGCAATTCACTCACAGGGAGTTTCCTTATTCATTTAGGCATTGGCGCTGCGTGCTCAACGGCGGCGGCGGAGCCGTACCGGAGCACGAACGGGCGCGCAAGCAAATCCAGTGGAAGCCGATCGCGGGCTATCTAAGTACTGGCACTGGGGACCAGTTGGTACATCTCAAGATCGCGTAGGGGCGGGCTTGTTGAGTTCAAAAATTAACTGAATCAACGACCGGGCATCCATTACTACAGGCCCAGTCTATCCTCTGGGAGCCATAAAGCCCGGATCAGGGGTTCAACGGCGTCAGCGCTGCAGCTCGAACCTGATCTCCCTGCTGGCGATATCCGCCTTGACAAGGCGTACGCGGACCTTGGTCCCCGACTCCAGTTCGCCGTCGCAGCGCGCGGTGACTGCCGGTTCTGCGATCTGGACGACGCCGTACGGACCGCTCCCGTTGCCGTTGGTTCTGTTGCCGTTGCCGTTGCTGTTTCCATTGGACGGCTTGGACCCTGAAATCACCACGGCGTCGAACTCCTGGCCAACGTGGTTGGCCACCAGTGCCGCTTCAACGGTGTCCAGTGCCGCCCGCTCAAGCCGTCCAGCCACTTGGTCCGAGGCTGCCATGATCTCCGGCAACGAGGGCAGGGCGTCACGGGCCCAAGGCGGGATTTCCTTGTTGTTGCTGAGGGCCTCGCAAATCACCAGGACAAATCTGTCAATGAGGCGTCGCAACGGTGCTGTCGTGTGGGCGTAGGGAGCCCCGATGGCCGCTTGGATCACAGTGTCAGGTACTTCGCCGTCGAAGGGCGTGTACCCGGCGCCCCTGAACAGTGTCCCGGCCGAGTGCAGGATGGCCAGTTGTTTGGGGTCTGACGCATCCAAAGTCCGCAAGTACTCGCCGTAGCTGACCTGGCCGTCCCACGGCTTGCCCAACGCAGTGGTCTGCCGCTTGAAATGTTGCAGTGAACGTTCATCCGGGGCGGGCATGGTGCGGAGGATGCCCACTTTCCCTTCCAGCATCAGCTGTGCGGCCGCCATTCCGGTCATCAGCGAGATCTGTGCGTTCCAGTCTTCCACCGGCAAAGACGGGGCCGCAGCGATCCTGTACCCGCCGCCGTCGGTCGCCTGGACGATTTCCTGTTCCGGCATATTCAGGCTGGCGCCCCCACGCAGCCTTTCCAGTTCTACCCGCTTCAGCCCGACTTCCTTCAGGAGTTGCAGCACGGGCGGGGCCGTTCCGTCATCGATCTGTTGTTGGGCGCCTTTGTAGCTCAGCTTGGCCCGGCTGCGGACAGTGGCCCGGGCGACGGCCACGGTCAGGACTTCTGCCTTGGCGTCGAGGTCGAAGTCCCACACAAAGGCGCTGCAGTCCTGCTCCGCCAGCAGGCTGCCGGCGTTTTCGCTGATGACCTCCGGATGCAGGGGGATACGCCCGTCAGGGGCGTAGAACGTTTGTCCGCGCAGCCGGGTCTCCGCATCCAAGGCCCCTCCGGGAGCCACGAAGGACGGAACATCAGCGATGGCGTAGAGGACTTTGTAGCCGTCCCCGGCACGATCAATGAACAGCGCCTGGTCCAGGTCAGTGGACGTAGCGGGGTCGATGGTCACAAAGGGGATCTCCCGCAAGTCCTGGTCCGGAAGCTTGAGGTTTTCCACGGCCCGCTGTGCCTCTTGGACTGCCTCGGCCGGGTACGCAGTGGGGAGTTCCAACTCCGACCTCAAGGCCGCAAGGGCTGCAGCGAGCTGGTCCGACGAATCGTCGACGTTGGGCGCTATCCGATGATGTGACACGAAAATCAGCGTAGCCCGAAACCTGCGGATAGTCTTGGCTGCCGCACGCAAAAGCCCGTTGCCACAACGGGCAACGGGCTTTCGGTACAGCTGGTCTGGCCAAATCGGCGGTCAGTTGGCCGGGGTCAAAGTGAAGGTGGCTGCCTTGTCCCCGAAGTCATTGTTGATGACCACTGTGGTGGGACCGTTCTTGATGTCGAAGGCAATGACGCCCTGCTGTACGTCACCGACGGCGACATCGCCGGAGCTCAGAGCGCCCAGGCCGCTGTCAAGGAAGATCCGGTCGCCCTCTTTGCCATCAGCATCAAAGGCGTCGAAGTTGCTGGGCGCGGCAAAGCTGGATCCGGCCGTGGTCTCCCAGGAAACCTCCAGCAGGAGGAAACCACCATTGAGCGGCTTCATGTAGGCCATTTCCGGGATTTCGGTGGTGTATCCGGAGTCAAGGACGGTGACTTTGGCAGTGTTGCCCTCCGACACCGTGACCTCGAAGGAATTGCCGTTGGCGGCAGGGCCCTGGGAAGGGGCGGGGGCCTCTTGTGAGGCCGACGGGACGGCGGGGACGGGGGTGGCCTGTCCTTGGACCGCAGCAGCCACCAGCGTCAGGGACAGCACCGTGGACACGATTCCAACCACCAGGCCGGCGAACCATACGACGATCGTGATGATCCAGGCCTTCTTCTTGTTTTCGGGATAACCCAGCAGCGGGCGGCCTTCCTTATCCCGCGCGTTGCCGGTCAGCGTGATGATGAGGTCCACGATGGACCAGATGCCGAGTCCGCCCGCAGTGAGCAGCTTGGCAATGCCGGTGCCGATCTTTCCCAGGTAAAAACGGTCGACACCGAGGCCACCCAGAAGCAATGACAGGATCCAGGTGACCATGAAGGACTTGGCCGGAGTGCCCATTCCGGGAGCGCCATAAGGGCTGGAACCCGGGCCCGGCTGGTAGGTCTGCTGCCCGCCTTGGTACTGGTTGCCGAAAGCACCGGGTGCAGGGGGTACTGGTGGAGCGCCGTTCCCGTTGTGGGGCGCGGGCGGGTAGCTCGGGTTACTCATGGAACATCCTTCAGGGGAGTGGGTGCGAGGAGGAGGACACGCGGCCTGCGGCAGGCCTGGCGGTCAACTCACTTCCAATCAGCCTAGTAGGACCAGCGCGGCAAACAGCAAATCTCCGCGGGCGGGATGTGGAAAGCCGGGGATAGTCTTGGATCATGGGCACTTCCCGGGACGTGGCACCTTCTGCCGGACAACTCGCCGCGGAACTGCTGGGTGCCATGGCCTACGGCGAGTTGTCGGCTTTCGGCCGGCTTTCGTTCGATTCCCGATACGCCCCCACGCTCCATGACCGGTCGGTGCTGGCAAAAATTGCCGTCGGCGCGTACGGAAACTTCGCGCTGCTCAGCGATCGGCTAGCGGAAATGGGCCTCGATCCCGAGGAAGCCATGCTGCCGTTCCAGCGTTCCTTCGATCACTTCCATGAACGCACCAAGCCCGGGGACTGGTTCGAATCCGTGATGAAGGCATACGTCATCGACACCGTCTCCTCGGACTTCTACCGGGCTGTCGCTGCCTTCCTGGATCCAACAACACAGCAGTTCGTGGACCGGGTTGCCTCTCCCGACCAAGCAACCGAGGTACTTCGAGTCCTGCTGCGGCGGGCCTTGGCCGATGACCCTCGACTCGCCTCGCGACTGGCGTTGTGGGGCCGCCGGCTGGTGGGGGAAGCGCTGACGCAGGCGCAGAGGGTGGGCATGGAGCATCCACAGTTGGGGCCAACACTGAAAAGCGGTGGAGATGCCCGCGCCGCAGTCAAGAGACTGACGGGCGAGCTCGCCGAGCGGCACTCACGCCGGATGACGGCCCTGGGCCTGACTGCATAGCGGCTTGGCCGGGCTTATGTCCGAAAGGCTTTAAGCGGCCAGGCTCAGACGGTGTCCAGCGCTTTCAGCAGCGACTTGGCCGCCGTCGTCGGATCCACAGCTTCAGTGATGGCGCGGACCACCACAATCCGGCTGGCTCCGGCAGCCAGTACCTGCTCCACATTGCTGAGATCGATCCCGCCAATGGCGAACCAGGGCAGGTTTACGGCACCGCCGGTGGTCTCATCTGCACGCTTGCTCGCTTCTGCGGCATATGTGACCAGGTCCAGGCCCACGGCTTCCCGGCCGGGTTTGGTGGGTGTTGCCCAGACGGGCCCTACACAGAAATAGTCCAGGCCTCCCTGTCCTGGTGATGCTGCGATGGCGGCATTTACCTGCTCGGGGGAGTGGGTGGAGAGGCCGATCGTTACGGGCTCCGGAAGCAACGTCCGAGCCACCGTCAACGGCAGGTCCTTTTGCCCGATGTGAAACACCGGAGCCCCGGAAACGCTGGCAACATCGGCGCGATCGTTGACAGCCCAGAGCCGTCCATGACGTTGCGCAACTCCTTGCAGGACCGCCAACAGCTCCAATTCCTCGGCTGCTTCCAGGGTCTTGTCGCGCAGCTGGATGATGTCCACCCCGCCCTCAAAGGCAGCGTCCACAAAGTCTTCAAAATCGCCCTGCCGTTTCCGGGCATCAGTGCACAGATACAGGCGGGCGGTGGCGAGGGCATCAGTCGGGGTCATGGAAACCAGAGTAGTTCCTCTAAACTGGGCACGTACTGCGGGAGCCGCGACGTTCGCTATATGACTGTCCGGCTGAGAGGGCTTCAGCGCCGACCGCTTGACCTGATCCGGCTAGTACCGGCGTAGGGAAGGAAACCGGAATGGCAGATCCCCGCCAAACCTCCATGCATGCCGATGTGGCTGTCATTGGTGGCGGCATCATCGGTCTGGGCATCGCCAGCGAAGCACGCCGACTTGGCCGCTCAGTGGTGGTGATCGATCCCGCACCGGCTGCCGGAGCCACATTCGCTGCCGCCGGAATGCTCGCCCCCGTGAGTGAATTGCATTACCAGGAGGAAGACCTCCTTGAGCTGATGCTGGAATCGTCACGGCTTTGGCCGTCCTTCGCCGCAAGCCTGACCCGCGGAGGAGAAGACACCGGATACCGCACGACGCCGACAATCGCCGTGGGTGCCGACGCCGCGGACCGCAGGGCGCTGGCAGACCTCCGTGCGGTGCAGCTCGCGTCAGGCCTCGGGGTTGAGCCGCTGTCGTTGCGCGACGCCCGGGACCGCGAACCCCTCCTCAGCCCACAAATTTCCAGTGCCTTCGATATTCCCGCCGATCACCAGGTTGATCCCCGGAAGCTCGCGGCATGCCTGCTGTCAGGATTGGCACGCCACACGGCCAGCGACTCCAGCTGGGTTTCGGGGGCTGGGGACGGGTTTGCCGTGGCCTCGACGGCGCTCCGCTTGCTGTGGGACCGAGGGCGGGTCTCCGGCGTGGAACTCACGTCCGGTGCCGCTGTCCACTCCACAGAAACGGTGGTCGCCAACGGACTGGGGGCGGCAGGCCTTGAGGGGCTGCCGGACGGGCTCAGCCTTCCCGTGCGGCCCGTGTATGGCGACATCCTCAGGCTTCGGGTGCCTGAACACCTCCGGCCCCTGCTCACTTCCACCGTCCGAGGGATGGTCCGCGGAGTGCCCGTCTACATCGTACCCAGGGACGACGGCACGGTAGTCATCGGGGCCACCCAACGCGAGGACGGACTGTCCTCATCCCACAACGCGGTCTCAGCCGGGGGCGTCTACCAGTTGCTGCGGGACGCCCAAGCATTAGTCCCCGCGGTGGCGGAACTTGAACTGCTCGAAGCGACGGCCCGGGCCCGCCCCGGCACCCCGGACAACGCCCCGCTGCTTGGACGGGTCGCCGGTTCCAGCGGGGATGTTGATGGCCTGGTGATCGCCACAGGATTCTTCCGGCATGGCGTCCTCCTGACGCCCGCGGCCGCGCGGATCGTGGGCGGGCTGATCAACGGCTCGTCAGACCCCCGGTGGGCCCCATTCCGCCCGGACCGCTTCACGGCCACTCCATCGACAGCGCGGGCGCTCACGCCGGCACACGCTCCCAGCAAGGAAACAGCATGAACATCAAACTCAACGGATCCGATCACGCAGTGCCGGAGGACGCTTCAGTCAGCACCTTGGTCACAGCCGTCACCGGCCGCGTCCTGGACCACCGCGGACAGGCAGCCGACGGCGGCAAGCTTGGTGTCGCCGTCGCCCGTAATTCCGAAGTGGTGCCGCGCAGCCAATGGTCCGCAACGGCGCTCGCCGACGGAGACGAACTCGAACTTGTTACCGCAGTCCAAGGAGGCTGACATCATGACGACAGCAAACACAGAGGTCCATACTGACGCACTGGAGATCGACGGCGTCCACTTCGGCTCCCGCTTGATCATGGGGACGGGAGGTGCGCCGAGCCTGGACGGCCTGGGCGCAGCGCTCCTGGCATCCGGAACTGAGCTCACCACAGTAGCCATGCGGCGCTACTCACCCGCTGAAACAGGATCACTCTTCCAGCTCCTGGTGGACCACGGCATCCGCGTGTTGCCCAACACCGCCGGTTGCTTCACCGCCAAGGATGCCGTGATGACCGCAGAACTGGCACGCGAGGCACTGGAAACGGACTGGGTGAAGTTGGAAGTCATCGCCGACGAACACACCCTCCTTCCAGACGCTGTGGAACTCGTCGAAGCAACGGAACAGCTGGTGAACCGTGGATTCAAGGTCTTTGCCTACACCAATGATGATCCCGTCCTGGCTTTGCGCCTCGAAAACCTGGGTGCCACCGCTGTGATGCCCCTCGGCTCGCCGATCGGAACCGGCCTGGGCATCCTGAACCCGCACAACATTGAACTCATCGTGTCCCGTGCCTCAGTCCCCGTGGTGCTCGACGCAGGAATAGGGACCGCCTCCGATGCCGCCCTCGCCATGGAATTGGGCTGCGACGCCGTGCTTCTGGCCACCGCCGTAACCCGCGCGCAGAACCCGGTGCAGATGGGTGAGGCCTTCAAACACGCCGTGATCGCCGGTAGGCTGGCCAAGCAGGCAGGACGGATTCCGCGGCGTGAGCACGCTTTGGCGTCGTCGGCCATGGAAGGCCGGGCAGAGTTCCTCTAGGCGTCCGGCAGTGTCTTCGGGAGAAGGAGCAGCAGTGGCGGGGAACCAAGACCACCTGACCCGGGCGGATGTCGAAGCTGCCCTCCGGGAACTTCCCGACTGGAAGGACCAGGACGGCCTGGTTACCGTCTATAAAACCCCGACGGCGGCCGAAGCTCTGGCGCTTATTGCAGCGATCGGACAGATTGCCGAACAGCAAAACCACCATCCCGATCTGGAATGGCGCTACAACAGGGTCCACCTCCGGTACGTGTCCCATGACGCAGGCGGGAAAGTCACCCAGCGCGACATCGCCGCTGCGTCCTCCGTGAGTGAGGCCGCGGCCGGGCTGGGTGCATCCGCCCAGCCGGAGCGGTATCCGGAAGCTTGAACGCATCTGACCCCGGACCATGGTGGCAAGGAGTTAAACGACAGTGACCGTCGCCCGAGGGCGACGGTCACTGTCGTTTTGTCCTTGTTGCTGTTAGAGCCTCAGTGCCTTGGTGAGCGCCGCAGTATCGTGCCGGGTGCGGGTCCGGCCCAGGAACACCACCACCGCTGCGGCGGCGGCAGTTCCCACAACAATGGGCAAGACCCACGGAATCCAGGTTGCCCCGGGCTGGTAGCCCAGACCGGCACTGATGAACGCAATCCAGCTCAGGGTGCCCACAGCCACCGAAACGCCGGCCGGCAAAGCGATGCCGTACTTGCCGTGCCTCTTGTCGTTGGCCCACACGATGAAACCAGTGGCTACGGTGGCCAGAACCACCACGACGAGTGAAAGCATGAAGACTCCTTTGCGGACTGCGTTAAGGGGAGGGCCTAGAGGGCACCGAAACCGACGCGGCGGACTTCCTCTGCACCGATCTCCACGTAGCCCAGGACACTGCCGGGAACAATGATCTGGCGGCCCTTCTCGTCGGTCAGGCGCAATTCCGAGCCCTTGGACACGGCCTCTGCCACGATCTTGGCCACCGCGTCTGCATCCAAAGCGGATTCGAGCACGATTTCACGGCCAACGTTCTGAATGCCGATCTTTACTTCCACAGCAAGGCCTCCAAGCCAATCAAGTATTAAGTCAGTCCTCTATTTGTAGCCTAGGACTCTTTGGGGAATCGACTGATTCCGCGCCAAGCTAAACGATAGATCAGATCACTGGCCACATCGAGGTCAAGGTTTCCGTCCGTTTCAAGCCAGTAGCGTGCGCTGACCTGCGCCATTCCGGCCAGGCCCCGGCCCAGGAGCTGCGCCTCCAGGGGAGGCAGCTTGGTGTCCTCGGCAATGACATGGGCCACCGCATCAGCGAACGTTTTGTTGAAGGTCTCCAAACGGGAACTGACATCGGGATCGTTGATGAGGTCCGATTCGAAGACGAGTCGGTGGGCTTGGTCGTCATCAGCGATGAACCGGTAGTAGGCCCGCATGACGGCCTTCACGCGTTCCTTGTTGTCCGAGGTGGAGTTCAGGGCGCTGAGCATCAGCTCAGTCAGCGTGGCAAGGTGGCTGTCCAAAAGGGCCATATAGAGCTCGCGCTTGGACGGAAAGTGCTGGTACAGCACCGGTTTGCTGACGTGGGCGGCCTCGGCGATTTCGTCCATGGCCGCGCCGTGGAAACCGTTGGAGACAAAGACTTCCAACGCCGCATTCAGCAACTGCGCCCGGCGCTCGTCGCGCGGCAACCTTGGTGAACGCGTTGAAACAGCCCGTTCCTGCTTGGCCGGTGCCCCATCGTGTGCCCTTGTGCCGTCAGCCACAGTCTGCCGCCTTTCCTTTGCAGTTATGACCACTCTACCGGTGGGTAATATGACCGGGCGGCATCGGCAGGCATACATTGGGGTATGGCCTCAATTGTTGCTGCCCGCCCCGCTGCGCCCGCTGTCCTGCCGCCCCTTGTTGAACCGGCCGCCGAACTCACGCCGGCCGAGGTGGAGCGATACTCCCGGCATCTCATCATTCCCGAAATCGGTGCTCTGGGCCAACGCAGGCTTAAGAATGCCAAAGTGCTCGTCATAGGCGCCGGTGGACTTGGTTCTCCAGCCCTCTTGTACTTGGCGGCGGCCGGCGTTGGCACACTCGGAATCGTGGACGATGACGTGGTGGACCTGAGCAACCTGCAGCGCCAGGTCATCCACGGCGTGAAGGACGTGGGCATCCCCAAGATCGAGTCTGCCCGCAACGCCATCAACGAACTCAACCCGCTGGTGAACGTTGTCCTGCATGACATCCGGCTGGACTCATCCAACGCCCTGGACGTGTTTGCGCAGTACGACCTCATCCTCGATGGCGCGGACAACTTCGCCACGCGTTACCTGGTCAACGATGCCGCAGCGATCCTCGGCAAGCCCTACGTGTGGGGTTCCATCTTCCGGTTTGACGGCCAGGTGAGCGTGTTTTGGGCCGAGCACGGCCCCACGTACCGGGACCTCTATCCTGAAGCCCCTCCTGCCGGTTCGGTGCCTTCCTGCGGCGAGGGCGGAGTCTTCGGCATGTTGTGCGCAGCGGTTGGTTCGCTCATGGTGACCGAAGCCGTGAAGCTGATCACCGGCGTCGGGCGTTCGTTGCTGGGCCGGGTAGCGCTCTTTGACGCGCTGGGCGGCAGTTGGCGGGAGATCAAAGTATCCAAGGACCCGGAAGCCGAACCCATCACTGAACTGACGGACTACGAAGCTTTCTGCGGTGTGACGCCAACGGCAGCAACCGACCAGGAGCACACTGTGTCCGCCACGGACCTTGCTGCGATGCTCGCAGAGCGTGAGTCGGGGGAGCGGGATTTCGACTTGGTTGATGTCCGGGAATCGGGGGAGCACAGCATCGTCAGTATTGACGGTTCAGTCCTCATTCCGCAGGGCCGTATTCTCTCCGGCGAAGCGTGGGTGGAGTTGCCCCAGGACAAGGACATCGTTTTCCACTGCAAGGCCGGCACGCGCTCGGCTGCTGTATTGGAGGCTGCGCGGAAAGCGGGTTATACACGGGTCAGCCATCTCGACGGCGGTATCCTCGCCTGGGTGCGCGACGTCGAGCCGGCGAAACCCGTTTACTAGGACGATTCCCGCCGCCCTCCGTGCTGGCAAGCCCGCCATGAGCGGATGCCTGGGGCGGGGGGAAGGCGTGGCCCCGTCTGCTCAGGCGCTCTCTGAGCGGAGCTGCTGGTGGTCCACGGGGCATTCAGCGGCCGGGGCTGCAGCCTGGGGCTGTTCCACCTGGATTCCGTAGAGTGCCTCAAGGGCTGCGACGTAGTCATCCTGCTGACCGTTGGCGGCAAGTTCGCGTGCACGGACTGTGGGGATGTGGAGGAGCTGCTTGACCATGCGGCGCAGTGCGAACTCCACCTCCTCGGCGGCAGCCGTGCAACCGTGACGGGCGCGGACCTTTTCCATTTCGGCGTCCAGGACGTTCATGGTGTGGCGGCGAAGCGCCACGATGGCCGTGTCCACGGAGCGTGCTTCGCGCTCGGATTCGAAGGACGCGGCCGCGCCGGTGACGATTGCACTTGCCTGGGACAGCGACTCTGCTTGTTCCTGGGGTGCAGCGAGCCGGACGGACTCAAGCGTCAAGAGCTCAACGCCGTCGAGTTCGCCCACCGCGGGGTCGAAATCATGGGTGAGGGCGAGGTCGATGGCGATCAATGGCTTGCCCGATTGCGCCCGGACACGGGCGAGGTCCGCGGCCTCGACACGGTTGTCAGATCCGCTGCAGCCGATCATGACGTCAGCTGCGGCAACAGCGGCGGGGAGGGTGTCGGCGTCGAGCGCTGTTCCGCCGCGGGTGGCGACGAAACCTTCGGCGCGGCCGGACGAGGAGTAGACCGAAACCTCGGTGCAGCCCCGTTCACGAAGCAATGACATGGTGGCGCCAGCGTAGGCGCCGGTGCCGAACACCACAACTTTCTTGGTGGACCAGTCGTCATTCTCGGCGAGGTCTGTTGCGAGGTCCAGGGCGACGGAAACGATGGAGAGCCCGCGCGAGCCGAGGGCGGTTTGTGCGCCTACGTCCTTGGCGGTCTTGGAAGCTGCCTGGAACAAGCGGACCAGCCCGGAGCTCGCTGTGCCTTCCTGCTGGGCGGTGATCAGTGCCCGGCGGACCTGGCCGGCGATCTCGCGCTCACCCACCACGGCGGAGTCCAGTCCGGCGCTCACGGCAAAGAGGTGCCGGGTGACCTCCGGACCGGTGTGCGTGGCGAAGGAACGGGAAACCAGGTGTTCGTTGAGTCCGCTCAGTTCGCTGATCTGGGACACCAGGGCGGATCGTGCCGCCTCGAGGTCTGCGCCAGGGGCCGTTTCGCCGTAAACCTCGTAGCGGTTGCAGGTTGCCAGGACCACGGCGCCGGACACCACGGGGGAATCCGTCAGGGTTGTCGAGGCAAGCCCAGAGGAACCGTTGCTCAACTGAGCGACAGTTTCGAGGTCGATGTCGGCGTGTGTAGCCACCAATGAGAAAAGAACCACAGCACCCCAATCATAGCTTTTTCGTAGCCCGGTAGAACAATATGGCACCGTGGCGATCCACACGCAGTGGAGTGATCGCCGCCACAAAGGCCCGGGAAGCGCTCAACGTGACAGCTTGTCGTTATCTTTTGCCCCGGATTTTCGGCACAATCGAAGGCATGACTTCTAGCTCGGCAGCATCCAAGAGTACGGCCTCCAACGCCCCGGCGGGAACCCTCGACGCCAACCACCCGCTGAAGGACGGCCGGACCTCGGATTCGCCGTTGATTACGGCCTACCGCGGCGGCACGCCGTCCCGCAGGCCCGTGTGGTTCATGCGTCAAGCCGGCCGTTCCCTGCCCGAGTACCTCAAGGTACGCGAGGGTGTCGCAATGCTGGACTCCTGCCTGCGTCCGGAACTTGCGGCGGAAATCACCCTCCAGCCGGTTCGCCGCCATGATGTTGATGCGGCCATCTTCTTCTCCGACATCGTCATCCCGCTGAAGCTGGCAGGCGTTGGCGTGGACATCGTCCCCGGCGTTGGACCCGTCTTGGATAAGCCTGTCCGCACGGCCGCTGATGTGGCAGCCCTTCCCACGCTGACGTGGGAGGCGCTGGAACCCATCCGCGAAGCCGTCCGCCTGACTATTGCCGAACTCGGGAAAACCCCGCTCATCGGGTTCGCCGGTGCACCGTTCACCTTGGCGGCCTACATGGTTGAAGGCAAGCCTTCCCGGGACCACCTTGGACCCCGGACCATGATGCACGCCGATCCTGAAACCTGGGCGGCACTGGCCACTTGGGCGGCCGATACCTCTGGAATGTTCCTCCAAGCCCAGCTCGAAGCGGGTGCTTCGGCTGCGCAGCTCTTCGACTCCTGGGCAGGCTCCCTGGGCCTGGCTGACTACACCAAGTACGTAGCGCCGGCATCCGCCCGGGCGCTGGACCATGTCCGTGGCCTGGGTGCTCCGTTGATTCACTTCGGTACGGGTACGTCCGAGCTCTTGGTCGCCATGCGCGATGTAGGGGTGGATGTGGTGGGGGTTGACTACCGACTTCCGTTGGATGAGGCCAACCGCCGCTTGGGCGGCACCGTCCCGCTGCAGGGAAACATCGATCCCGCCCTTCTCGCTGCTCCGTGGGAGGTCCTTGAAGCCCACGTCCGCGACGTCATTGCGGCCGGAGCCCATGCGCCGGGACATGTGCTGAACCTGGGCCACGGAGTGCCTCCGGAAACGGATCCCACGGTCCTGACCCGCGTCGTGGAACTTATCCACTCCATTCCCTCGGAGTAGTGCCGATGCGCGGGGGACACGCAACGCCCAGGACGCCGGCGGAAGGGCCATCGGCCATTGTGGTGGGCGGTGGCATCTCGGGCCTGATCGCTGCCCGTGAACTTGCCATGGCCGGCTTTGCCGTCACCATCCTGGAAGCGGCCGACGCCTGGGGCGGCTGCGTGGGAAGCCATGTTGTTGCCGGGCTGCATCTGGACAGTGGAGCGGAATCGTTTGCCACCCGGTCGCCGGCTGTTGCCGACCTCGCCCGCGAGCTTGGCCTGGCGGACAAGATTGTTGCCCCGCACCCCGGAGGTGCCTGGGTGCAGTTGCCCGACGGACCGCAGGAACTACCCAAAACGGGAATCCTGGGCATCCCCGCCAATCCTTGGGATCCGGAAGTCCGCCGTTCTTTGGGACTCGCTGGAGCCGTCCGTGCCTCGTTGGACACATGGCTTCCCGCGTCTCTTGGCACGTCTTCGGCTGTCACCAGTGTTTCCGCGCTGGTCCGGACCCGTATGGGCAAGAGGGTCCTTGAGCGGCTGGTTTCCCCGGTGGTGGGCGGTGTCCATTCGGCCGACCCCGATCTTCTGGATGTCGATATGGTTGCGCCAGGCCTGCGGGCGGGTATCCGTCAGCATGGTTCACTGGCTGCCGCTGTTGCGGCCCAGCGCAGGGCCGCCACCGGCTCCGCCTCCGGACCGGCGAAGGCTGGGTCCGCCGTCGCGGGCTTGGAAGGCGGCATGAATTCGCTGGTGACGGCCCTTGTGGCAGACCTGCGCGGACGCGGCGTTGACCTGATGACCGGAATGCGCGCCGACGCGGTGGCGAAGACCACGGACGGCTGGCGGGTCACCGCCGGCGGTTCCATTTACGACGCCGGCCGGTTGGTGGTTGCGCTGGACGGCCCGGCCGCCGTCGGGCTTCTTGAGCAGTCCTTGCCGGAATTGTCCGGCTTGCGTCCGGCCCCCGGGCCACTGGTGAGCTTGGTGACCATGGTGGTGGACCTGCCCGAACTCGACCGCAGGCCCCGTGGGACTGGAATCCTGGTGGCGCCACAAACTCCTGGAATCAAGGCCAAGGCGTTGACCCACGCAACGGCCAAATGGGACTGGTTGGCTGGCGAGGCCGGCCCGGGGACGCATGTCCTGCGCCTGTCCTATGGCCGTCGTGAAGAAGCTGCCGGGGGAGCGGACATCGTCCTCGATGATGAGTCGCTCCTGGCCGCTGCCGTGGCGGATGCCTCCTCACTGTTGACGGTGCCTGTATCACGGGCGGACATCGTTGATTGGGATGTGGTGCGGTGGGCTGGCGCCTTGCCGTTCGCCGCCGTCGGTCATAAACAGCGCGTCGGGCAGGTACGTGCCGCCTGCGCTGCGACCCCGGGCTTGACGGTTGTTGGAGGCTGGCTGGCGGGGAATGGCCTGGCCGCGGTGGTGGCCGACACCCGGTCACAGCTCGCCGCAGCCGTTGCCGAGGATCCATCCAAACTGTGATTTGCATCACTTCTACGTGTTGTAGAAGTGATCCGTTTCGACTTAGCGGCTGGCACGGGGCAAACTTGAACCATGAGCCACACTTCTGCCGAATCTGTCACTAAAACTGCTGAAACCGAAGAACAGTTCTACACGCTGTGGACGGTCTTCAAGCGCTCGGCCGACGTCCTGCGCAGCGGCGATGCTGCCCAGGAATTCGAAGCCCTTGCGGAGAAGCTCGCTGAGGGTGGCGTCATCCTCCGCGGCAGCTACGACGTCTCGGCGATGCGCTCGGACGCGGACATCATGGTGTGGCTCCACGGCCCCAAGCCGGAGGACCTGCAGGCCGCCGTCCGTTCCATCCGTCGCAGCAAGCTTTTCGCCGGCACCGACATCGTTTGGTCCGCCATGGGCGTGCACCGCGAAGCCGAGTTCTCCAAGAGCCACGTGCCGGCGTACGCCCGCGGAGTCGAGCCGAGCACCTGGCTCTGCGTCTACCCGTTTGTCCGCTCCTACGAGTGGTACCTGCTTCCGACGGACGAACGCGGCAAGATGCTCCGCGACCACGGCCTGCTGGGACGCGAATTCCCGCAGGTCATCTCCAACACCGTTTCCTCCTTCGCGTTGGGTGACTGGGAATGGATCCTTGGCCTTGAAGCACCTGAACTGGTGGACCTGGTAGACCTGATGCGCCACCTGCGCGCCACCGAAGCACGCCACCACGTTCGTGAAGAAATCCCCTTCTACACCGGCCGCCGTGTCACGGCTGCCGAGATTGCCGAGGTTCTCGCATGACCGGCCCCGCTGTCTCCACTGCACTGAACGCCGTCACGGAGCGTGGCCGCCAGGAAGCAGCGCGTTACGACGCCGTGCTCCTGGCGTCCTTCGGCGGTCCCGAAGGCCAGGATGACGTGATTCCGTTCTTGCGGAACGTCACCCGTGGCCGCGGCATCCCCGATGAGCGTCTCGAAGAGGTCTCGCACCACTATCGGGCCTTCGGCGGCATCAGCCCCATCAACCAGCAGAACCGGGAACTGAAGGCTGCTATCGAGGCTGAACTGGCCCGCCGCGGCATCGAACTGCCGGTTCTTTGGGGTAACCGCAACTGGGATCCCTACATCGCCCCCGTACTCCAGGACGCCTACGACGCCGGACACCGCCGGCTCCTGATGCTCACCACCAGCATCTACTCCTGTTACTCCAGCTGCCGCCAGTACCGCGAGGACATCGGCGTCGCACTGACGGAAACAGGGTTGGACGGCAAGCTCCAGGTGGACAAGATCCGCCAGTACTTCGACCACCCCGGCGTCGTCCAGCCCTTCCTGGAAGGTACGTCTGCGGGCTTGGAAGAGATCCGTGGCAAGCTCGCCGCTGCCGGCGAGGCTGATCCCGATTCGAAGATCCGCGTCCTGTTCGCGACGCACTCCATCCCGACGCGGGATGCCGAGGCCGCTGGCCGTTCCGAGGACGAGCCCCGCGAATTCGCGGAAGGCTCGGCTTATGCTGCGCAGCACTTGGCCAACGCCAAGGCCATCATGGATGTTGTGGCGCCCAACGTCGCCTGGGACTTGGTGTACCAGTCCCGGTCCGGCGCCCCGCACATCCCGTGGCTTGAGCCGGACATCAACGACCACCTCGAGGAGATCGCCCCCCAAGGCGTCCGCGGCGTCGTCATTGTTCCCCTCGGCTTCGTCAGCGATCACATGGAAGTTGCCTGGGACCTCGATACCGAGGCGCTGGAAACCTGCAAGAACCTGGACATCGCGGCAACCCGTGTTCCCACCCCGGGTACGCACGCGGCTTTCGTGTCCGGCCTGGTGGACCTGATCTGCGAACGCACGGTGGAGAACAACATCGCCGAGCGCCCCCATGTCACGGACCTTGGACCCTGGTACGACGTCTGCCGCCCCAACTGCTGCGAGAACTTCCGTGGGGCGAGGCCCGTCATTTCAGAAGTTGGCACCACGGTGGGCATCGGCCACGATGCCTACCCGGCTGCGGAGGCTGCCAAGTGACCGTTCGCATCGGCACCAGGGCCAGCAAGCTGGCCCTGACGCAGACTCGGCAGACGGCGGACAAGTTGTCCGCGGTTGGCGGCTTCCCGGTAGAGCTGGTGCACATCAAGACAGAGGGCGACGTCAAAACCGGCTCCCTTTCCCAGATGGGCGGAACGGGCGTATTCGTCGCCGCCTTGCGTGATGCGTTGCTGGCCGACACCTGCGATGTCGCCGTGCACTCCCTCAAGGACCTGCCCACCGGCGCAGCCCTTGGACTGAGTATCGCCGCAACGCCCAAGCGGGTTGATGTCCGTGACGTTCTCTGCGCACGGGACGGTATGACACTTTCCGAGCTTCCGGGCGGGGCCAAGGTCGGCACAGGTTCACCACGCCGCGCTGCCCAGCTCCGGGCAGCCCGGCCGGATATCGAGGTTTTGGACATCCGCGGCAACGTGGACACCCGCCTCGGCCGGGTTCCCGGCCTGCCGGGCAACATCACGGATGAGGTTGTGCAGGGCAAGTCCTGCGATCTCGACGCCGTGGTGTTGGCCGCCGCTGGATTGGAACGAATGGACCGGCTGGATACTGTCAGCGAGTTCTTCGAAACCAACGTCATGTTGCCCGCACCCGGGCAAGGTGCGTTGGCCATCGAATGCCGGACTGAGGACGCTCCGCACCAGTCAGGGTCCACCGCGGGTTCACACGGCGTGCTGGCCCAAGCGTTGGCGGCATTGAACGACGACGACACCCGGCTGGCCGTGACAGCCGAGCGTGCCGTGTTGGCCAGGCTCGAGGCCGGCTGCGCCGCTCCGGTGGGTGCCTATGCCTTCCGAAAGGGCAGCATGCTGCACCTGGAAGCAGTGGTCTGCGCCGTGGATGGCACCAAGACCGTTCGTGAGAAAAAAGCCACCGATGGGCTCACGGAAGTCGGCGCCACGTTGCTCGGCATCGAGGTGGCTGAGTTGCTGCTCGCTGCCGGTGCCGCGGAGATCGCGGACCTTGCCGCGTCCTGAACCGCGTGATCCACAAGGGCTGACCGGTCGGCGCATCCTGATCACCAGGAGCGCCGACCGTGCCAAGCCGCTGGCGTCGTTGCTGACCAGTCTCGGGGCCGCACCCTTGGTGCTGCCCCTGATCGATTTTGAACGGGCAAAAGACCAAGCACCCCTCGACGATGTCCTGGACCGCCTGGCCGCCGGTGAATTCGATTGGTTGGTGATCAGCAGCATCACCAGTGCCCGTGTCCTTCTTGAGAAGGCTGCAGAGCGGGGCACAACCCCGGCGGGCTTGGTTCCGGCAGGTACCCGCGTGGCCACCGTCGGCCCGTCCTCGTTGAGGGTCCTGGAATCCATTGGACTCTCCGTCCACCTTGCGCCAACGGAGCTTCAGTCTGCCGACGGCCTGGTGGAACTGTGGGAGCCCGCACCTGCCCGGGTGCTCCTTCCCCAAGCCGATATCGCGGCACCGGGGCTGCGGGAAGGCCTGGCTTCAAAAGGTGCTGAGGTGACCTGCGTGGTTGCCTACCACACCGTGGACTACCCGGCCGGGGCGGGACTTCGCCTGACGGCGGAACTGCCAACCGCCGTCGAGGTTGCCGGGGACGACCTGCCGGCAATGCTCAACCCGGAAGAGGCACGGGCTGCCCTCGACGCAGGAACTGTGGACGCCGTGGTGGCTGCCTCGCCCAGCGCCGCACGCCGCATCGCCGAAACCTTGCTGCCGTTGGGCGGCTGCCGGCTGATTGCGATCGGGCGTCCGACGGCGGCGGAAGCCTCGCGCCTTGGCCTCACCGTAGCTGCCACAGCCAAAGAACCAACTCCGGACGGCATCGTGGCCGCCTTGGAATCTGTTTTCGCCAACGAAGGGAACCCGCAATGAGCTTTCCAAACCATCGTCCCCGCCGTCTGCGCACAACTCCCGCCATGCGCAGGCTCACCGCAGAGAACCGGCTGGCACCTGCGGACCTGATCCTCCCGGCGTTCATTCGGGAGGGCCTTACCGAACCCAGCCCCATCAGCTCGATGCCGGGTGTGGTACAGCACACCACTGATTCCCTGAAACGTGCTGCTGCCGAGGCTGTGGAGCTTGGCGTGGGCGGCATCATGCTGTTCGGTATCCCCGCGGTGCGCGATGCACAGGGTACGGCTTCCCTCGATCCGGAAGGCGTCCTGAACAAGGCCATCCGCGACGTCAAGACTGAGGTGGGCGACGACTTGGTCATCATGGGCGACGTTTGCCTGGACGAGTTCACGGATCACGGCCACTGCGGGGTCCTCGACGCCGATGGCTATGTAGACAACGACGCCACACTGGAGATCTACGGGCAGATGGCTGTAGCCCAGGCCGACGCGGGCGCCCACGTACTGGGGCCCTCGGGCATGATGGATGGCCAAATCGCCGTCATCCGCCAGGCGTTGGAGGAATCCGGCCACAAGAACACCGCTGTCCTGGCCTACGCGGCCAAGTATGCCTCAGCGTTCTACGGTCCGTTCCGTGAAGCGGTCGACTCCCAGCTCAAGGGTGATCGCCGCACCTACCAAATGGATGCGGCCAACCGCCGGGAGGCCATTCTGGAAGTGGAACTGGACCTCGAAGAAGGCGCCGACATGGTGATGGTCAAGCCTGCCATGAGCTATCTGGATATCCTGGCCGACGTCGCAGCGATGAGCCCGGTGCCGGTCTCGGCCTACCAAATCTCCGGTGAGTACGCCATGATCGAAGCGGCTGCGGCCAACGGCTGGATCGACAGGCGCGGTGCCATCACCGAATCCGTCCTGGGGATCAAGCGTGCCGGAGCCGATACCGTGCTGACCTACTGGGCCTCCGAACTGGCAGGCTGGCTGAAGGAGTCCTGATGACATCCGTTCCCTCTGACCGCGGTGCGTCCTCGGACCCGGCCGCGCCGGTAGCGGCCAACCACATCCTCCTGGGCTTGAACACTTTTGGCGACGCCGGCGTCGACGCCGACGGGAACCCCAAGGAGCACGCCCGCGTCCTTCGCGAACTCCTCGAAGAAGCGAAGCTGGCCGACGCCGTCGGGATCCATGCCTTCGGGGTGGGAGAGCACCATCGCCGGGACTTCGCCGTGTCCGCACCCGAGGTCTTCCTTGCGGCCGCGGCCGCAGTGACGTCCCGGATTCGCCTGGGCTCGGCCGTTACGGTGCTGAGTTCGGAT
Organism: Arthrobacter sp. WCS2018Hpa-7; assembly: GCF_031843805.1. Classification (NCBI taxonomy): domain Bacteria; kingdom Bacillati; phylum Actinomycetota; class Actinomycetes; order Micrococcales; family Micrococcaceae; genus Arthrobacter; species Arthrobacter sp. WCS2018Hpa-7. The sequence continues at coordinate 188,483 of NZ_JAVTJB010000005.1, read as the reverse complement.
GATCCCATTCGTGTTTTCCAACGTTTCTCCACCGTGGATGCGCTGTCCAACGGCAGGGCTGAAGTGATGCTGGGCAGGGGCTCGTTCGTTGAATCCTTCCCACTGTTCGGCCTTGACCTGGCTGACTACGAAGTCCTTTTTGAGGAGAAGCTGGAGCTTTTCGACAAGGTACGTGCCCAGAAGCCGGTTCACTGGGAGGGCCGAACCCGCCCCAACGTCAACGGCCTGCAGGTGTACCCGAAATTGCAGCACCACTTGCTGCCGGCCTGGATCGGCGTGGGCGGAACACCCGAGTCCGTGCTGCGTTGCGCTGAATACGGCTACCCGATCATTTTCGCCATCATCGGGGGAGAACCCCGCCGCTTTGCCCCGCTGGTGAACCTGTACCGCGAAGCGATGGCGAAGTACGGTCACCCGATGCGCCAGATAGCAACGCACTCGCCAGGCTTCATCGCCGATACGGACGAGGCCGCCCGGGAGGAGCTCTTCCCGCATTGGCTGGACCAGCGGAACAGGATCGGCGCCGAGCGCGGCTGGGGTCCGGGAAACCGAGGTGAATTCGAGGCCATGTGCGGTCCCGAAGGCGCCCTCTACGTGGGCTCGCCGGAAACTGTTGCGCAGAAGATCGTCCTGCTCAAACGCACCTTGGGTGTGGACCGCTTCGACCTCAAGTACAGCAACGGGACCCTGCCCCACCAATCCATGATGCGCTGCATCGAGCTCTACGGCACCGAGGTGGCCCCACGGGTTGCCCGGCTGCTCCAGAATCACTGAAAGAATAGGAACCATGTCTTCCAACACCCCTGTGTCCGACCAGCTCTTCGACCGCGCCCGGTCCCTCATGCCCGGAGGAGTGAACTCCCCGGTCCGTGCCTTTGGATCCGTAGGCGGCAACCCGAAGTTCATGGTTTCGGCCAAGGGCGCCTACCTTACGGACGCCGACGGCAAGGAGTACGTGGACCTCGTCTGCTCCTGGGGGCCCGCGCTGCTGGGCCATGCCCACCCTGCCGTGCTCGATGCCGTGCACGCAGCCGTGGACCGCGGCCTGTCCTTCGGGGCTTCCACCCCGGATGAGGCCAACCTGGCCGAGATCGTCAAGGACCGCGTATCCGCCGTCGAGCGCCTGCGCATGGTGTCCACTGGCACCGAGGCGACCATGACCGCCGTTCGCCTGGCCCGTGGCTTCACCGGCCGCAACCTGATCATCAAGTTCGCCGGTTGCTACCACGGCCACCTGGACGGTTTGCTGGCCGCCGCAGGTTCAGGCGTGGCCACCTTGGCCCTTCCGGGCTCGGCAGGCGTCACCGAGGCTACAGCGGCTGAAACCCTGGTTCTGCCCTACAACGATCTCGCCGCGGTGGAGGCCGCCTTCGCCACCCACGGTAAGAACATCGCCGCTGTGATCACTGAAGCAGCTCCCGCCAACATGGGTGTTGTCACGCCGGGAGAGGGCTTCAACGCAGGCCTGTCCCGCATCACCACGGAGCACGGGGCCCTCCTGATCGTGGACGAAGTCCTGACCGGGTTCCGCACCGGCTACTCCGGCTACTGGGGCCTGACAGGCCGCCAGGAAGGGTGGGCGCCCGACCTGCTCACCTTCGGCAAGGTCATCGGCGGCGGAATGCCGACGGCGGCACTTGGCGGCCGTGCCGACGTCATGGACTACCTTGCTCCAATTGGCCCGGTCTACCAAGCGGGCACGCTGTCAGGAAACCCCGTGGCCATGGCCGCCGGCGTAGCGACACTGACCCATGCAACACCGGAGGTCTACGCCTACGTTGATGCCCGGTCGCTGGAGCTCTCCGCGGCCCTTTCGTCTGCCCTGGATGCTGCAGGCGTTGACCACTCCATCCAGCGGGCAGGGAACCTGTTCTCGGTTGCCTTTGGTACCTCGGCGCGCGGCGTGCACAATTACGACGACGCGCAGGCTCAGGAGAGCTTCCGCTACGCACCGTTCTTCCACTCCATGCTGGACTCGGGCGTTTACCTTCCGCCCTCCGTCTTTGAGGCATGGTTCCTGTCTGCGGCCCACGACGACGCAGCGATGAACCGTATCTTCGAGGCTCTTCCCGCAGCGGCCCAGGCTGCTGCGGGCGCTAAGGCCTGACCCTGTCGATGCCCCGGTCAGGTGCGGAGAGCACTTGGCCGGGGCATTGCTGTCTCCGCACGGGGTAGGCTCGTAGGTGGAAACCCACCCCCAACGAACTAACGGTTTACCATGCGCAAGACCCAGACAATTGCATCCTTCGGTGTAAGCATCGCGACGGCTGGAGCTTTGCTCGCCATGGCGTCCGGCTGCTCAAGCGGCAGCGGAAGCACCGCTGTATCCCCAACAGCAGGGACGGCGTCGCCCTCTGCCTCATCGGCGTCAGGCACTCCGCAGGCAGTAACCCCGCCACCCAGCACTTCACAAGCGGCACCCTCGCCCTCCGCTGCCCCTGCCACCAGTGCCCCTTCGGCCGCAGAGCAACAGTTGGCGGCGTTGAGCCTTGAACAGCGGGTAGGCCAACTGTTCATGGTGGCGGCCAAGGCCACCGGCGCCGAGCCTGGAACCATGCAGGCGTTGAAGGAATATCATGCGGGCAACGTCTACCTGAGCGGGCGCAGCAAAGCAGGCAGTGCTGCCACCGCTGCCGTCGTGTCGTCGTTGACGGGAACTGTTTCCGCTGCCACCACTGGCGGTGTGCCTCTCTCCGTGGCCACCGACCAGGAGGGCGGGTATGTCCAGGTTCTTTCAGGACCGGGGTTCTCAACGATTCCCACCGCGCTGGTGCAGGCAGGGGCAGGGCAGGCAAAGCTCCGGGCCGACGCTGCGATCTGGGGCAAAGAGCTGCGGAGCGCCGGCGTCAACGTCAATCTCGCTCCCGTGCTGGACACGGTCACCAGCCCGGAGTTTGCTCCGTCCAATGCCCCCATCGGCCACTTCCAACGCGAGTACGGCTATTCACCCGCCACGGTGTCGACCCTTGGCAATGCGTTTGCCGATGGCATGAAGGACGCAGGCGTGGCGCCTGTAGTGAAACATTTCCCCGGCTTGGGCAGGGTAGTCCCCAACACCGATGTCACCAGCGATGTCAGGGATACCTCCACCACCCGAAACGATCCCGCCTTGGAGCCGTTCCAGGCCGCCATCACATCAGGTACGCAGTGGGTCATGGTATCGAATGCCTACTACGACAGGATTGACCCCGCGAACATCGCACCCTTCTCGCCTATGGTGATGGACACCATGTTGCGTGCAGACGCCGGCTTCAAGGGGATTGTTCTTTCCGACGACCTCTGCAGTGCCGCGCAATTGGAAGCCTGGTCCGATGCAGACCGCGCCCTGAACTTCTTTGGTGCCGGTGGAACCATGCTGGTGTGTGCAGATCCTGCGAGTATTCCTGCCATGTACCAGGCCGTGGTGAAGAAAGCCACAGCTGATGCCTCCTTCCGCGCCAAGGTGGATGCCGCCGCCCTCACAGTGCTGCGGGTCAAAGCGGGACAATGATCACAGCAAAGAACCCCGCCTTCGCAAGGAAGACGGGGTTCTCAAGGCTTGTTTTTTGTCCTGGCTAAAGGACATCCGACAGGAAGCCCTGCAGGCGTTCCGTTTGCGGATTGGTGAACAGCTGCTCCGGGGGACCGGACTCCACCACCACACCGGCGTCCATAAAGGTCACTACGTCGGAGACATTGCGGGAGAAGCCCATCTCGTGGGTCACCACCACCATGGTCATGCCGCCTTGGGCCAGGTCCGTCATGAGGGCAAGGACGCCCTTGACGAGCTCCGGGTCCAATGCGGAGGTCGCTTCATCGAAGAACATGACCTCGGGCTTCATGGCCAGCGCGCGGGCAATCGCAACGCGTTGCTGTTGTCCACCTGAGAGGTTGGCCGGCCGTGCGTCGGCCTTGTGCTTCAAACCCACCAAGTCCAACTGGGCCAGGGCTTCATCGCGGGCCTGTTCCTTGGACATGCCACGGAGCTTGCGCAGGGCCAGCGAAATGTTTTCCGCCACCGTCTTGTGGGGGAAAAGGTTGAACTGCTGGAAGACCATGCCAATGCGGCGGCGCAGTTCGTCCGGGTTGTCCTTGAGGACAGAACGTCCATCGAGCAGGATGTCGCCCTGGTCCGGCTCGATGAGCCGGTTCATCACACGCAGGAGCGTTGACTTGCCCGAGCCTGAGGGGCCAATCACGGAGGCCGTGGTGCCCTTCTCGACGTGCAGGTCAATGCCCCGCAACACGTGGTTGCTGCCGAAGGACAAATGGATGTTCTTCGCCGTCAATGTTCCTGAAGCGAATTCACTCATGCCTGGGCTCCCTTTCCTACCACTGCTGCTGCCTCGTCCGGTTCCTTCTTCTCCGGCCGGCCGGAGCGCATGCGGGCATCAATCCAGTTCACGAAGTGCGTGAGCGGGATGGTCAGCGCGAGGTAGAAGATGGCCGCAGCGACGTACGGCGACAGATTGCCGCTGTTGGCGGCGGCATCCTTGCCGATCTGGAAAATCTCACGCTCAGTGGCCAGAAGACCCAGCATGAACACCAGCGAGGATTCTTTGATCAACGCGATGAACTGGTTCACCAAGGCAGGAAGAACCCTGCGGATGCCCTGGGGCACCACCACGAGGCGCATGGACGAGCCGTAGCTGAACCCGAGGGCGCGCGTCGCTTCGAGTTGTCCCTTGTCCACGCTCTGGATGCCGGAACGGAAGATCTCGCCGATGTACGCACCGGACATCAAGGACAGCGCCGCGATGGCCATGGGATACGGGCTGGTGGAGCCCGTCAGCTCACGAATGATGGGGCCGAAACCGAACCCGATCACCAGGATGGTCAGCACCGGAGGAAGCCCGCGGAGAATGTCCGTGTAAATGCGGGCTACCCACCGTGCTGCTGCGTTCCGGGAAATCCCCATCAGGGCGAGCAGCATTCCAAGTGCAGTCCCGATGATGCCCGAGACGACGGCCAGGACGATGGTATTGGGCAGGCCGACGGCGAACATCTTGGGGAGAACTTCGCCTATTGCCTCCCAGTCAAAGAAGGACTCGGCCAGTTGATTGAGGATATCCATGGAACGCCCTGGTTACTTGGCGGGGAGCTGGACGGCCTTGCTGCCCGGCTTCCAGCCCTCGGGGGTCTGCTCGGCAGCGGTCGGACGGTCCTTGTACCACTCGGACGTGAGCTTGGCCCAGGTGCCGTCAGCAATGACAGCATCCAGACCGGAGTTCAGGGCGTCGATCAGCGGCTGGTTGTCCTTGTTCACGGCGTACGCGGTGAAGTTCTGGGTGTTGACGACCTTCTCGGCGATCTTGGTGTTGTCGCCTTCCTTGACCTGGCCTTCGGCCTGCTGGGAAGGAGCGACCCACGCGTCGATCTGGCCGTTCTTCACGTTGCCGTAGACCGTGTTGTAGTCGGGGAAACGGACGGGCTCGATCTTGAGCGTGTTCGTCATGTAATCATCCTGGACGGTGCCCTGGACGACGCCGATGCGGAGGCCTTCCTTGACGTCGGCGAAGCCGGTGACCTTGGAGTCGTTCTTGGTCACGATCGCCATGTAGCCGAAGTCGTAGCCGTTGGTGAAACCGACCGTCTTGCGGCGGGCGTCCGTGGTGGAGATTGAGGAGGATCCGACGTCGAACTGCTTGTTGCCCACCTGGGACAGGAGCGCCGAGAAGTCTGTGGACGCGAACTCGACCTTGAGGCCCAGCTTGTCGCCGATGGCACGCAAGAGCTCATTGTCGTAGCCGGTGAACTTGCCCGAAGGGTCAATGAAGATGTTCGGCGGGGCGTCGGAGAGGGTGCCCACGCGCAGGGTGCCGTCGGTGATGAGGCCCAGCTTGGACTTGTCGATCTTGTCCAGCGGCGTCACCTCGGCGGTGGTGAACGTGTCGAGCGATTTCTGGTCGCTGCCGGCCAGTGCATCGGTGGGCGAACCGCTGGGCTCGGAGGTTCCACCGCCACATGCTGCCAGGGAAATCACCAGGGCTGCGGCCACAGGGGCAACAGACAGCCACTTAGGGGTTTTGAATTTCATGAAGAAATCACTTTCATCGGGTCACGGAGACGTTTCACGGTGGGCGGGGAATGTGGCAACCGGGAGGAGGTTGGCTGCCCTAGCAGACTTCAACCCGCCAAACTTAATTATGTCACCAGCCCACCGGGGCGCGGTGAATCGAAGAAACGGTGGCTCACACTCGATTACGCCGAATAAAGTGCCTGCGTCAAGGTCATCAACCGTTGGACTGTTCCGACGTTTGCTCGGCTGGTGGAATCCGCGCGCGACTGAGGCCCAACCGCGGGTTCCCGAAAACCATGTGACATGCGTCGCAGAACGTAACCCTCGCGGGGATCGCCTCGGCTTAGAAACCGCCCCGGCTGGCGTCTTCGGGCGGCAGGACCGGCCACTCGCCCTCAATGACCGCAGTGGGTTTGCTGCGCCGCAAGTACTGCTGGAAATCGGCGGCTTGCGACGCCGCCCAGTCTACTTGCAGCTGGTGGAGTGTGGGTGCCGGCATCTGCAGCTTGGGGAACTTGCCGGCCATCGCGTCCAGGACGCGGAGAGTGGCGAGGGCATCCGCAGCAGAGGTGTGTGCGTTGTTCAGGTCAACGCCGTACTCCTCGCACAGGGCCGTGAGCGTGCGCTTGCCTTTTCGGTAGCGGTCCACTTGCTTGTTCATCACGTAGGGGTCCAGTACGGGGAAGCGGCTCAGTTGAGGAACGCCGTAGCGGGCAGATTCTGCTGCCAGTACCGTGAAGTCGTAACTGGCGTTGAACGCGATGACGGGAGTGCCGTCGTCGAACAGTCCTTGGAGCACCCCGGCGACCTCCCTTGTGACCTCTGCTGCCGGGCGGCCTTCCGCACGGGCCTTCTCAGTGGAGATGCCGTGCACCTCACTGGCTTCAAGCGGGATCTCCACACCGGGATCTGCCAACCACTCGTGCTCTGCGATGAGCTCGCCGTGGGCATCCACAACTGTGATGGATGCGGTGACGATCCGCGCTGACCGCGAGTTCTTCCCGGTGGTCTCGAGGTCGAATGCGGCACGGGAGAGGGTGTTCCAGGAGGTCATATCTTCAAGCTACCGGCTGGGTCCGACAGTCTTTGGGCGCGACACTCCTGCCGTTACGCTGAACACATGCGGATGGAGTATGTGACGGCGGTTCTGGCGGTGGTGGACCTCGTGCCATCGGGTTCGGCAGTCTCCTACGGCGACGTGGCAGAGCTCCTGGGTGCCGGCGGGCCGCGCCAGGTCGGCGCAGTGATGAGCCACTATGGCAGCTCCGTGGCCTGGTGGCGCGTCCTGCGGGCCAGCGGGGAAGCACCTCCCGGTCACGAGATCGACGCCTTGAAACATTACCTGCAGGAATCCACTCCGCTGCATGGTGCTTACGAGGCCTTTCTCAGGACGGGCGAAGGCCGTTGGCGGGTTGACCTGACAGCGGCGCGATGGGCGCCGTCGGACGCCGACTTCGATCAACTTGATGTGATCTCTGACCAGTTGGAGCGTCGACTCCATAAATTGTCGGTGCCCGATGATGAAATGACTGTGTGACCGCCACTCCTGCCAAAACCCGCCAAGCACCGGCCGCTCTTCGCCTGATGCCTCCGCGAGAGACCCTCTACGCGGCACCCGTTTTATCCCCGGACCAACGTGCAGTCGTTTCACTCCGGCAGGGGAGCGGCCCCGTCCTCGTGCCCGGAGGTCCGGGCACAGGCAAGTCAACGGTGCTCGTGGAATCCGCAGTGCGCCGCGTCCGGGAAGACGGACTGAATTCGGAGCAGATCCTCATTCTTGCTCCTGGGCGCCACGCCGCCGCGGCTTTGCGGGACACCTTCACCGGACGGCTGGACCGCAGCCTCAGTACGACGCCGGCACGCACCTGGGCGTCATACGCCTTCGACGTCATCCGGCGGGCGAAAGCCGAGGGCGTCATACCGCTGGCACGGCCCCCCAAGCTCCTCTCCGGTCCAGAGCAGGACCTCATTATCAAAGAACTCCTTGAAGGCCATGCGCGGAAGGGTTTCCAGCTGCCATGGCCCGAGGATCTCAGCGCGGCCCTCTCCACCCGGGGCTTCCGCCACGAAATCCGCCAGTTGTTCGACCGCATCATTGAGTCCGGCCGTACGGCGGAGGATTTGGTGGGGCTCGCCTACGGGTGCGGACGTCCCGATTGGATGGCCGCAGCGGAGCTGTACAGCGAATACCGGGACGTCCTGGACCTCCGCATGCCCGAGGCTTTTGACCCCGCAGGAATCATTACTACGGCGCGCCAGATCTTCCAGGATTCGCCGGCATTCCTGGCCGCGGAACGTGAACGCCTCCAGCTGATCCTGGTGGACGATGCCCAGGAATCCAATCCTGCGATTTTTGAACTTCTCGCCGATATATCGGAGGGCAAGGACGTTGTGGTCACCTACTCCCCGGATACCGTAGTGCAAGGCTTCCGCGGTGCCCGTCCTGACCTCGTGGCCGAGTTGCCTTCCCTGTTGGCGGGCATGCAGGGCGTGGTCACTGAACGTCCTTTGTGGTTCACCCACCGGCACATGCCCGTGGTAGCCGAGGCCTGGACGCGCGTCGCGGCACGTATTTCCCAGCGTTCCGGCGGTCAATTGGCCCGACGCCTTGAGCAGCCGCCACGTCCGGACACCGCAGGAGAGTCGCCTGCCCGTGATGGCAGGGTGGAGGGGCATGTGCTGCCATCGGCGGTGCACGAGCTGCGTTACGTTGCCCAGCGGATTCTGGAAGCTCAACTGAGGGAGCGCCGGGAGTTCAGTGACATCGCCGTGATCGTGCGGAACGGTGGCCAAATCTCACAGATGCAGCGCTACCTGAGTGGCCAGGGAATACCAGTGCGCGTTCCAGTGGCAGACACGGCCGTCCGGGACGAAGTAGCAGTGCGTCCACTGCTGGAGGCCTTTGCCATAGTCCTGGACCCGGCCAAGTTGACCCCTGAAAGCGCTGTTTCGCTGCTGACATCGCGCGTCGGCGGTGCCACCGCCATCGAATTGCGCAGGCTCAGGCAGTCACTCAGGCGCGAGGAACTTCTGGGTGGAGGTGGCAGGTCCAGCGATGCACTGCTGGTGGAAGCGCTGCTGGAACCCGGCGCGCTCGCGTCGCTGGGAATTGAAGGCAGCGCGGCCCGTCGTCTTGCCCGCATGATCGCGGCAGGTTCCACAGCCGCTGCCCAGCCTGGTGCCAATGCGGAGTCTGTTTTGTGGGCTTTGTGGCAGGCTACCGGTTTGTCGTCCCGCTGGGCTGAAATGGCGCTGGAGGGTGGAAACGCCGGTGCACGTGCGGATCGCGACCTCGACGCCATGATGGCCCTGTTCCATACAGCCGAACGCTTCGTGGACCAGTTGCCTGGATCCGGTCCTGAGCAGTTCCTGGACTACCTGTTGAACCAGGAACTTCCCATGGACACTCTTGCGGCACGGGCCCAGCTTGAGGCCTGCGTGGAGATCATGACACCGGCCAGCGCAGCGGGACGGGAATGGCCAGTGGTGATCGTCGCCGGTCTCCAGGAAGGAGTCTGGCCGAACACCCGCCTGCGTGGCGAACTGCTGGGCAGCACTGTCTACGCCGATGCCGTGGAGCATGGAGTGGACTACGCCGTGCAGCGGGGACCACTGAGCAAGCTCCGCGATATCCGCTACGATGAACTCAGAAGTTTCTCAACGGCGGTTTCCCGGGCCCGTGAAGTCTTGATCTGCACGGCCGTCTCCTCTGAAGACGAGCAACCCTCCGCTTTCCTGGACTACGTCGCACCGTTGGATTCCGGCCAGTTTCAACGCGACTACACGCCCGTGGACCGCCCCATGACACTCAGGGCGCTTGTCGCGGAGCTGAGGCAGCACGCACAGTCGGCGGAGTCCGTTGCCGACGGCGCAGGCGTTACCGGTGCAGGGCAGGAAGCAGCGCGGATACTGGCCCGGCTTGCCAGCACGGATCCACCCGTTCCGGGGGCCCACCCGGACACATGGTGGGGTTTGGCGGCGCTGAGTTCCAAGGAGCCTGTTGTCCCTGAGGGGGGTATAGTCTCCGTCTCGCCTTCCAAGGTTGAGGCTGTCCATAAGTCACCGCTGGACTGGTTCGTCCAGGCCGCTGGTGGTGAGGCTGCCACTGATTTCGCGCGAAGCCTCGGCACGTTGGTCCACAGCATCGCCCAGGAACTGCCCGAGGCCTCGGGACCGGAATATGTGGCTGAACTCGTCCGCCGGTGGCCAACGTTGGGCATGAAGGACAACTGGGAAGGAAAGCTCGACTTCCAACGCGCAGAACAGATGGTGCGCAAATTGGCACAGTACATCCTCATCATGCGCAGCGAGGGAAGGAGCCTTCTGGCCGTAGAGCACGACTTCGAAGTAGAGCTTCCCGACGTCAGTCTCGATGCGAACCTTGCAGATCCCGAAGCGGTTTCCACCCGGCATGCCGTGCTCCGGGGGCAGGTGGACCGCCTTGAGGTTGATCCCCAGGGACGGCTTGTGGTGGTGGACCTCAAGACCGGCAAACGCCAACCTGGCAAGGCCGACGTTGCCAGGCACCCGCAATTGGGTGCCTATCAGGCAGCGGTGCTCAAAGGTGCCTTCCAGGACGCTGGAACCGGAGAAGAAGCGCCCGACACCGGGTCCCGCACCGGCGCTGCTGGTTTCGCACCCGGTGGCGCGGTGCTGGCCCACTTGGGAACCAAGACAAAGACGCCCGCAGTGCAGCAGCAGGATCCCCTGGATCCTTCCGTGAACTGGGCGGAGGAGCTGGTCAACGACGCCGCTGCCTTGATGGCAGGGGCCTCGTTCGAAGCACGCCATGACCCCGGCAAGAGCGGGCATGGCGGCCATGGATGCCGCCTCCCGGATGTTTGCCCGTTGTGCGCCAGAGGAAAGCAGGTCACCGAATGACAACAGAGCTCCTGGACGGATTTGCCGCCGCGCTGCCTGGCACCCTTGGCGGCACACATGTTCCCGAACCCCGTTTCTCTCCGTCTGAGCTGGCCGACATCCTTGGCGAGAAGAACCATCCCACTGCCGAACAGTCGGACATCATTGCCTCTTCCTTGTCACCCCGGCTGGTGATCGCCGGGGCTGGCTCCGGCAAGACAGCCACCATGGCCGACAGGGTGGTGTGGCTGGTTGCCAATGGGTGGGTCCGTCCGGAGGAAGTGCTTGGCGTGACGTTCACGCGGAAGGCTGCCGGTGAACTGGCCAGCCGTATCCGGAGCAAACTGGCCACCCTCCAGCGCATCGCGGCGGAGGACGATGGCAGCATCGGGTTCCCCGACGGGCTCCTGGGGGCTGACGACCTCGAACCCAAGGTCTCCACCTACCACTCCTACGCAAGCGGCATTGTGACCGATTATGGGCTGCGGCTGGGCATCGAGCGCGACGTCGTCCTGCTGGGTGGGGCACAGTCCTGGCAGCTGGCCAGCGAAGTAGTAGAGGCTTACGACGGCGACTACGAGCATTTCACGGCGGCCAAGTCCACTTTGGTCAACGCCGTTATCCAGCTGGCGGGGGAGTGCGCCGAACACCTTCAGGATCCCGGTTCGGTACGCAACTGGGTGCTGGAGCGCGTGGAGACCTTCGAGCAGCTTCCCTACGTGGCTGGTGCCAGCAAAAATCCCACACAGGCAGCGGCATCGTTGGCCGCCATGCTCCGGACCCGCGCCAGCGTGGCAGACATGGTGGTGCGCTACCAGGAAGCAAAGCGGCAACGCGGAGTCCTCGATTTTGGGGACCTCGTGGCCCTTGCTGCCCGGATCGCCAGCGACATTCCACTCGCGGCGTCTACGGAACGGGCCCGGTACAAGGTGGTTCTCTTGGACGAATTCCAGGACACCTCCCATGCCCAGCTGGTGCTCTTCTCGCGCCTTTTCGGCCAAGGCCACGCCGTGACAGCGGTGGGGGACCCCAACCAGTCCATTTATGGATTCCGGGGTGCCTCTGCCGGGCAGCTCTTCCACTTTGTGCAGGAGTTCCCGGTCAGGCACCCGGACACCACAGGCGGCGCAGAGACCTATTCAGTGGCTCCAACCTCCTACCTGACCACCGCCTGGCGGAACGGCAGGAACATCCTTGCGGCAGCCAACACCATCGCCGCGCCCTTGAACAAAGCTGCGGCCACGGACGGCCCGGCAGGGGACAGGGACACAGCAGGCAACGTCTCAGTCCCGGCGCTGGCGCCTAGTCCGGCGGCGGTGGATGGAAGCGTCGTGATTGGCCGTTTCAGCACGGATGAGGACGAAGCTGCCGTCATTGTCCGCGATGTCCGTCGCTACAAACGGACAGTCTTCGAGGAAGAGAAGGACGGGACGCCCGTCAAGCCGACCATGGCTGTCCTGTGCCGGAGGCGGGCGCAGATGGAGTGCCTTCGCCGGGAATTCGAACTGCAGGGAATCGCCTACGAGATCGTGGGCCTTGGCGGCCTGTTGGACACCCCGGAAATCGTGGACCTGGTGGCTACCTTGCGGGTCCTGGCGGATCCCGGGCGGTCGGATGCCCTGATGAGGCTGCTGGCCGGGGCACGATGGCGTATTGGCCCGGCAGACCTGATGGCCTTCAATGACTGGTCGCGTTTCCTGGCTCGCCGCCGGTCAAGCCTGGGCCCCGCTTCCCAACCCATGGATGACAATGAGGAACCGGACGCAGTGGTGGTTGAAAGCGACATCACCGATGCCTCGAGCCTCGTGGAGGCCCTTGACTTCCTGCCCAAGCCCGGCTGGACGTCCGGGCATGGTCGCACCTTGAGCGCCCCTGCCCTGGAACGACTGACCCGCCTTGCCTCGGAGCTTCGTTCCCTCCGGAGCTACATTGGGGATGACCTCACCACGCTCCTTGGCGAGGTTGAACGCGCCATGCTCCTGGATATCGAGGTGGCCGCCAAGCCGGGAATCAGCATCCACCAGGCCCGCCGCAACCTGGATGCCTTCCAGGATGCTGCGGCCGGATTCCTGCAGACATCCCAGCGGATTGATCTGCTGGCCTTCTTGTCGTGGTTGGAGGCAGCGGCCTCCGAAGAAGGTGGATTGGATCTGGCCCCTGTGGAGACCAACCGGGAAGCTGTGCAGTTGCTGACGGTCCACGCCTCCAAGGGGCTGGAATGGGACGTCGTCTTCGTCCCCGGCCTCAATGCCGGATCATTCCCCAGCACCAGGGATTCACGATGGAGCAGTGGCGCTGCGGCGCTGCCTTGGCCGTTGCGGGGCGATCGCGCCGACCTTCCGCAGTGGGACCTGGACCAGCCAGACCAAAAGGGATGGCTGGACGCAGAGAAGGATTTCAAGTCCGAGGTCCAGCATCACGGCGAGGCCGAGGAGCGGCGGCTGGCCTATGTGGCCTACACCAGGGCCAAGTTCGTCCTGTGGGCGTCCAGTGCTGCCTGGAACGGTTCGCGCTCCGGAATGGCCGGCATGTCCGCTTTTCTCTCGGACCTGGCACCTCTTGCTGGAGTTGAGGGAGATGCTGCAGCCGAAGGTAGTGGAACGCCTGCCGGCCGGACAGGCTCAGCGGTAGTTCATCCCGAGTCCGTGGCCGAAGAATCACTCCCTGGGGAAAGCCCACTGACGACCACACTTGAAGTTGCCGGGTTCCCCTATGACCCCCTCGAAGGTCCGTCCGATCCCCGCACAGGCCTCCGGCTTAGGCTGGCTCCTGGACGCAGACTGGCCATGGACCAGGCCGCGGCCAACGTCCGTGCGTACATCGCCGATGCACCATCACGGATACAGGTCCCTGAGCTCACGGGCGGGGCAGCGAAATGGGCCCAGGAGGCAGACCTGCTCCTCGACCGTCAACAGCAACGCAAGACCACCCAGGACGTCCACCTTCCGAGCCACATCTCTGCCTCTCTCTTCGTGGACCTCGGCGCGGACCCGGCTGCCGTGCTTTCGCAGCTCCGCAGGCCTGTGCCGCGCGAACCCGGTATTTCGGCGCGTAAAGGCACGGCATTCCATGCGTGGGTTGAAGAGTACTTCGGGACCACGGGCATGCTTGACCTCGATGAGGCCCCGGGTTCGGATTCCCACATCGACGAGGCCTACGGCTTGGATGAGATGGTGGCGGCGTTCAAAAAGTCCGAGTGGGCCCAACGCGCGCCCGCCTTCGTCGAGGTGCCCGTGGAAACTCGAATTGGCGACGTCGTAGTCCGGGGACGCATCGATGCCGTGTTCCGCGACGCGGACGGTCGCTGGCAGTTGATCGACTGGAAAACCGGCCGACGACCCGCGGGCCGACAGTTGGCGACGCGTGCCGTGCAGTTGGCCGTATACCGGCTGGCCTGGGCCCGGCTCCAGGGTGTGCCCCTCGAAGAGGTCAGCGCGGCGTTCTACTACGTGGCGGATGACTCAGTGGTCAAGCCGCACGATCTGGGAACAGCCGATGAACTCGAGCAGATCGTTGCCAAGGCTTTGGAGACCAGCGGCCAGGGGCGCTAGGGCCGACCTGCACTGGGGGCCAAGTGGTGTCAGGACCGATCAGCTGTATGGAGCGGCGTCACCTTGACTACGCTGATGGCGGCCGTGGACGTGTCGTCTGGATCGTTGGTGCTGGGGGAGTCGCCGCCCTCGGGTCGGACGGCCTTCCCGGGTGCAGCTGCGTCAGCAGCTGATTCCGTGGCCGGGGGCCCCTCTGGCGCTGACTCCAGAAGCGGCTCCTGGGACGTGGCAGACGTCTCCGGTATGGCTGCCACCGTAACCGTCGGTCCGGCGTCGGGAATAGCCGCGACACTCACGGGAGGATTTTGGCTTGCTGCAGTGGCGGCAGCCTGCACGTTGGCAGCCTGGATTTCAGCGGCCTCATCCTCGGCAGCCTGTGCGGCTTCTTCATCACGCCGCGCTTGCTCGTCAATGTCATCGGAGAGTGTCTGAAGCATTGACTCTGCCTCCGCCGTCATGGTCTGGTGCCCGGCCGCCATGGCCTTGACCAAGTACTGGGCCAGCGCAAACTCGGCCAACAGCGCTGCCCGCCGGAGCAGGTGAACGTCGGGCGTCTCACGGCGCGCTTGGGTGTAGTGGTCCAGGACGGACTCAACGAATGACGCTTCGTTCGATGCCACCAACCATGCGAAGTCGTCGGCCGGATCACCAATCCGGAGGTCGGTCCAGCCTGTCAGGGCAGTCACGGAGTCATCCTGCACCATGAGGTTGTCTTCGTGGAGGTCACCGTGGACCACCGAGGTATTGAACCGCCACAGGGCCACGTCTTCCAGGGCGTGCTCCCAGCGCCGGAGCAGGGTGGCCGGAATTTTGCCGGTGGTTGCAGCTTGGTCCAGTTCATTGAGCTTCCGCTGCCGGAACTCGTTGGCAGAGTAGCTGGGCAGGTCCGCGTTGGTCACCAAAGTCAACGGGAGGTCATGAATGGCAGCCAGCGCTGAGCCGATCTCCCTGGCAAGGGCGGGACTCCCGGCAGAAAGCTCTTCAATGGAGAGCATTCCACCGTGCAGATGTGTGTAGACAAAAGTGGTGAGATCGCCTTGGCGCACAGTGCCGGCAACGGTCGGCACGTGGAAGGGCAGCTCTGCGCGAATGGACGGAGCGAAGGCGCGCAGCACCATGAATTCAGTTTCCAGCCGGGTGCTGGCCTCCGGATGACGCGGCGAACGGACACGCCAGCGTTTACCATCCGCGTCGAGCAGCAACGCCGAGTCGAAGTCGGCGTCGTCGTCGGGGGAAAAGGCTGTAGCCGTCGGCGCCAGGCCAGGCACCGCCGCGGTTGCTACAGCGGCCAGTTCGAGCGGTGTTCTTCTCACCTTCACAACGGTAGATTGATCAGGGCCTGTGGCCATGATGCAGTGCGGCGAGTCTTCAGATCCGCCGTAAAACAGGGCATTTCTGCAGGCAATTAACGCCCGGGCCGGATGCATCCACAAGGGGGGACCCTCCCAAATGTTTTTTGTCGGTACGAATCAGTACGGTAGATGCATGAGCTATACGGAGTCACCGGCCTTGGCCAACCACCTGATGGATACTGTTCTTCCAGTGCGCCCTGCCATGGTGGATCGTGGCTCCGGGATCCGGATGAAGCCCGGCATGGTGGAGGACCTTGTGGCTTCCGGCACGGCCAAGGCCATGGTCGTTTCCCAGCGCAAGGCACTCGTGACCGCTGATGGACTGTGGTTCGGGGACGCCACGTCCCTGTGGAATGCCCTCAATGGAGCAGATCACGGCGCCACCGCGGCTGTTTACCTGGGCATCACTTTGGAATCGTCTTCTTTGCTTGAAGGCACACCTGTTCTGTTGTTTACGGTAGCTGAACCCCCCGCGGCGGGCACCGCCACGGTGCCCGCCGATGCCCAATGGGCGGGCTTCCGCGAAGTCGCCGGGCGATTGGACGCCAGCGATACTGCGCTGTTCATCGAGGCCAGCGCAATCTCCAACTGGCACGCGACGCACACGCACTGCCCGCAATGTGGAAATCCCACGGACATCGAGGCCGGCGGATGGGTGCGTCGGTGCCCCAAGGACAATTCAGAGCACTACCCCCGGACGGATCCGGCGATAATCGTCACGGTGGTAGGTCCGGACGGCCGCCTTCTTCTGGGCGGTGGCGGCCCCACGGACGCCAGGAATTACTCCACTCTCGCGGGCTTCGTGGAACCTGGCGAATCGCTGGAGCAGGCGGTTGTCCGGGAAATCGGGGAAGAAGTAGGCGTGCGCGTGTCGGCATGCCAGTACCTCGGCTCTCAGTCCTGGCCGTTTCCCGCGTCGCTGATGCTGGGCTTCACCGCCACCACTGAAGACTCGGTTGCCCGGCCGGACGGCGTTGAAGTCACCAGGGCGCGGTGGTTCAGCCGTGAAGAGTTGCAGGCAGCTGTCTCCAGCGGCGAGATCACCATCTCCACCCGCCTGTCCATTGCGCGTTCTCTGATTGAACATTGGTATGGCGGCGTTATCGAAGACCTCCAGCCGTGACGGAAGACATTTTCGACGCCGGTGGCTCACTTGAGGAACGCATCCTCGGCGGCTTGGATGAAGAACAGCGCGAAGTAGCAAGTACCTTGACTGGACCCCTGTGTGTTCTTGCGGGAGCGGGCACGGGAAAGACGCGTGCCATCACCCACCGCATCGCCTACGGAGTCCACTCCGGCGTTTACAGTCCGCAGCGCTTGCTGGCGGTAACGTTTACGGCCCGGGCTGCAGCAGAGATGCGCAGCAGGCTTCGGGACCTGGGTGTGGCGAATGTCCAAGCCCGTACTTTCCATGCGGCTGCCCTGAGGCAGTTGCAGTTCTTTTGGCCCCAGGCCATTGGCGGTACGTTGCCGAACCTGTTGGACCACAAGGCCAATATGATCGCAGAAGCTTCCCGCAGGCTCCGGCTCAGCACCGACCGCGCAACCATCAGGGACCTGGCCGCAGAAATCGAGTGGGCAAAAGTCTCCATGCTCACGCCCGCCAACTACCTTGAGAACGCCCAGGACCGCGGAACCCCCGGGGGGTTTGACCTCACCGCGGTATCCAGGGTTTTCCAGGCATACGAGGACATCAAGACTGACCGGAACGTCATCGACTTCGAAGACGTTCTCCTGATCACCGTAGGTATCCTCCAAGAAGATCCGAAAGTGGCGGCAACGGTCCGGGAACAGTACCGCCACTTCGTGGTGGACGAGTATCAGGACGTTTCCCCGCTGCAACAGCGGCTCCTGGATCTGTGGCTCGGTGGTCGGAACGAGCTATGCGTGGTGGGCGATGCCAGCCAGACCATCTACTCCTTCACGGGCGCCTCACCCAAGCACCTGCTGGGATTCAAAGCGCAGTTCCCGGATGCCACCGTCGTTAAGTTGATCCGCGATTACCGGTCCACCCCGCAAGTGGTGAAATTGGCCAATGACCTCCTCGGGTCCCGGCGAAGCGGTGGACCGGTCGCGGACGCTGCCTGGGCTCCGCCGCTAAAGCTGGTGGCCCAGAGGTCAACTGGACCCGAACCGCGCTTCATGGAATGCCCGGACGACGAAGCTGAGGCTGCGGTGGTGGCGGGCCGGATCCAGGAACTGCTTGATGCCGGAGTGAAGGCCAGCGGAATCGCCATTCTGTTCCGCACCAACGGCCAGTCCGAAGCGTACGAACAGGCACTCGCTTCAGCCGGCATTGGATACCAGCTTCGTGGCGGCGAGCGGTTCTTCGCCCGCAAGGAAGTCCGCGATGCCATCCTCCAACTACGGGCTGCAACCCGGGCCGTAGCCGAAGGTCCGCAGGAACCGTTGGGGCAGATCGTCCGGGACATCGTCGCCTCGCTTGGTTATACCGACGCCGCGCCGCACAACGGGGGTGCCCTCCGTGAACGATGGGAATCCTTGGCGGCCTTGGTCGCTTTGGCTGATGAACTGGCGGTCAGCCGCGGCGACGCCTTTACGCTGGCTGAATTCGTCAACGAACTCCAGGAACGCTCGGTAGCGCAGCACGCACCTACCGTCGAAGGGGTCACCCTCGCATCCCTTCACGCGGCCAAGGGACTGGAATGGGATGCCGTGTTCCTGGTGGGCCTCAGCGAAGGACTCATGCCCATTTCTTTCGCGGACACCCCCGAAGACGTCGATGAGGAGCGACGGCTGCTCTACGTCGGAATCACCCGGGCACGGGAACACCTGAATTTGTCCTGGTCCACAGCCCGCACGCCGGGTGGCCGTGCCAACCGCAAGCCATCGCGATTCCTTGACGGGCTCCGCCCCAACTCCGTGGCGTCCGCAAACGCCCGCAGCAAGACAGGTCCTACGCGCCGGAAAGCTGCCGTACCGGCGTCGTGCAGGGTGTGCGGAAGCATGCTCGCCAGCGGTGCCGAACGCAAGGTGGGACGTTGCAACCAGTGCCCACCGTCCTATGAGGAACAAACCTTTGATGCGCTAAGGCAATGGCGCAAGGATGAAGCGAAGTCCGCCGACGTCCCTGCCTACGTTGTTTTCACTGATGCAACGCTCACTGCCATCGCCGAAGCCAAGCCATCGTCTCTGGAGGAACTGGCCGGTTTGGCGGGAATCGGACCGTCCAAACTGGAACGCTACGGCGAAGCGGTCCTGGCGGTCCTTGCTGAGAGCACCGAGCTCTGATGGCGCGCCGATCTGCTGCGGACGCTGACGTTCCCTTGGTCACCGACGACGGCGCTCCCGTGGTCGTGCGCCGATCAGCCAGACGGCGAAGGACTGTCGCTGCTTTCTGGGAGGATGGCAAAGCCGTTGTGGCCATCCCGGCCAGTTTCACCAAATCCCAGGAACGGGAGTGGGTCCACCGCATGCTGGCCAAGCTGAAGAAGCAGGGCGAGCAGCGGTCAGGCCAAGGCCGGCGACGACCCGCGACGGACGAAGTTCTCGCGGAACACGCCGCGCATCTTTCTCGGACCTACTTAGGCGGGCGGGCCATCCCAACGTCCGTCCGCTGGGTCAGCAACCAGAATTCGCGATGGGGTTCTGCCACTCCGGCGGACGGCACCATCAGGCTGTCCAACAAACTTCAGTCCATGCCGCAATGGGTTATCGACTACGTTCTGGTGCACGAGCTCGCGCACTTGCTGGTGGCGGGGCACAACGCCGACTTCTGGAAGCTCGTGGAGGCGTATCCCGAGACGCAGCGCGCGAAGGCCTTCCTGGAAGGCGTTGCTTTTGCCACGTCCAGGGGCCTTCCGCCGGATTCAGACGTGGCGCCTGATACAGGACCTTAACGCAGCAAGGGCCGCCATGTAGATGGCGGCCCTTGCTGCGTTAGTTCCAAGAATTCCGGGGGCTCGCCTACTTGGCCTGGCCCTCGGTGTCCGTGTCATCTTGTTCGGTTTCGTTGCCAGAGGTGTTTTCCGCAGAATCGCCCTTGTCCGATGCATCAGCGGCGTCAGAGTCCCCGGGCTCGGTGGTGTCATAGCCGCCGCTGAGCAGCTTCTGCAGGGCGTCGTCAACTTCGCTGTCGCTGGCTTCGGCCAACCGGCGGCGTTCGGAGAAGCCCTTGGGATCGTCCAGGTCTTCACCGGTGGGCAGCAGATCCGGGTGGTGCCAGATCGCGTCACGGCCGGCAATGCCGCGCTCTTCCTTCAGCGTTGCCCACAGTGTGGCGGCCTCCCTGAGCCTGCGGGGACGCAGCTCCAAGCCAACAAGGGACGAGAACGCGTGTTCGGCCGGGCCACCGGTGGCGCGGCGACGACGTACCGTCTCGCGGAGCGCGGTGGCAGAAGGTAGGACTTTGTCCGTGGCCTCCGCGGTGAGCTCGTCCACCCAGCCTTCAACCAAAGCGAGGGCGGTTTCGAGCTTCTCCAGAGCGGCCGTCTGTACAGGAGTCCGTTCCGGCGTGAAGACACCCTGCGAGAGAGCTTCCTGGATTCCCTCAGGGTTGCTGGGATCAAGGTCCCGGGCCAGGTCTTCAATGCGGGACATATCAATGTGGATGCCGCGGGCGTAAGCCTCGATGGCACCCAGGAGGTGGCCACGCAACCACGGAACCTGGACGAACAGTCTGGCGTGCGCCGCTTCACGGACGGCAAGGAACAGGCGGACATCGTTTTCGGGGAGGCTGAGGCCTTCACCGAATTTGGCGACATTGGCGGGCAGCAGCGCCATTTCCAGGTCAGCCAAGGGAACGCCGATGTCGGTGGAGCTGACGACCTCGGCCGAAAGCGCGCCGATGGCCTGCCCCAGCTGCATGCCGAAGATTGCGCCGCCCATGTTTTGCAGCATGGACGAAGCACCGCCCATCATGGACTTCATTTCCTCGGGCATTTGCTGGGTGAGCGCGTTGGACAGGGCGTTGGCGACGCTGTTGGCCACGGGTTCAGTCAAGCGCTTCCACGTACCGAGAGTCGCTTCCACCCATTCTGCCCGGGACCACGCGCGGCCGATCAGGCCGGTTGCTGAAAGATCAGTCACGGGGTCCAGCCAAAGTTCAGCAAGCCTGAGGGCTTCATCGATCTCCCGGGCCTGGACGGCGTTCACTGAGGGATCGCTGCCTGCCGCTGCGACCCGCCGCGCATTCTCATGGGCAAGCTGCCAGTTCACGGGCCCCTCGGAGGTGGAGCTCATCATGGCCTGGACTTGCGCGAACATCTGCTGGAGCAGTTGGGGATCGTTGGGCAGGCCGGCGGCCTTGGCCAGTTCGGCGGGATCGATGTTGCCCATACCCTGGCCGCCCATCAGGTTCTGCAGCATTTCTGCCAGCGGATCCTTGGGAGTGTCGTCGTCGTTGGACGGGTTGTTGGGGTTGGATGTCATGGTGCCGCCGATCGTCGAACTGGCTGGTGATCTCTTTCACCGTACCCCGCAGCCGTAACGCTGTCTGCCCGGATGCGGCGTCGTTCGCTGTAGGCAAAGCATCCCGTCAACGTCGGACCGCGTAGTGTTGATGTTTGGTATGTGCCGCATCCGTCTTGGTGGCAACAGCCATGGAACCGGTCACGTCATGCCGGCATAGAGAGGCCTCCATGCTTACTTCGCCCAGCCCCGAGGGCTCATTGGATCCGCGTCAAGCGCCCGACGCCGATCCCTCCCCGGTGCCTCCGGCACCTCCCCGCGACACCAGGTACATGATCATGGTGATCTCAGGCCTGCTGGCATTGGGACTCGGCATTGGCGCTGCCGCCCTGCCGGTTCCCTACGTTATTGAGTCAGCGGGGCCTACGTTCAATACGTTGGGCAAAGACGGCGATAAACCCGTTATCAAGATCTCAGGACGCGAGTCCTTCCCCGCCAACGGCAACCTGGATCTCACCACCGTGGTCATGACCGGCGGTCCGAAGAGCCCGGCCACCATCTTTGATGTGTTCCGGGCCTGGTTGGACAGTTCCAAAGCCATTTATCCCGAGGAGCTGATCTACCCCAAGGGCACCACCGCTGAGCAAACGGTCAAAGAGGGCGAGATTGCCATGGAGACGTCCCAGGAGAATGCGTTCGCCGCCGCATTGCGGGAGCTCGATATACCGTTTGAGCAACGGCTGAATGTCGCTGGACTCTCGGAAGCTTCACCCTCGGCCGGGAAAATCCAGGAGGGCGACCTCCTGAAGTCGATCAACGGCAAAGCCATTACGTCCATGAGCGTCATCCAGTCCGAGTTGGCTGCCGGTGCAGGGGCGCCGGCCGTCGTCGTGGTCGAGCGGAAGGGGGCTCCGGTGACGGAAACCATCACGCCCACCAGGAATTCGGCCGACCGCTATGTCCTGGGTGTGCTCCTGGCCAGTGACTTCACGTTCCCGTTCGATGTCAGCATTTCACTGGAGAACGTGGGTGGACCCAGCGCCGGAATGATGTTCGCCCTCGGAATCGTAGACAACCTCACCCCGGGCGACCTGACGGGCGGCAAACACGTGGCCGGCACCGGAACCATCACCGCCGATGGCGCAGTGGGTCCCATCGGTGGAATAGCCCAGAAGATGGTCGGAGCACGCCAGCAAGGGGCCACCATGTTCCTGGCCCCTGCCGCCAATTGTGCTGACGTCGTGGGCCATGTTCCCGATGGTTTGCAGGTGGTCAAGGTCGAAACACTGGCCGATGCCACATCCGCTGTGGAACGGCTCGGGTCGGGAGAAGACACGACGGGCCTTCCCACCTGCACAAACAACTAGACTGGCGGTGGAACTTAGCTCCACCGCCACTCGTGGCATATATGACGGCCTCCGCCATATCCCAGCGGCAGAGAATGTCAACCACTCGCATACCGACTGTTCACTGACACCAATGAGGTACAGAGTTTGTCCCGTCCCGCCAGCTCCAACCCGCCCGGAAGATCACCGCTGAGACGAGGTGCCCTGACGCCGACGCTCATTGTCGTGGCAGTGGCCGTCGTCGGGTTCATTTTCTTCGCCAATGTGTGGACCGACGTCCTCTGGTACCAGCAGCTTGGTTTCTTCGAAGTGTATATACGCGAAAACCTGGCCAGGATCATCACGTTCCTGATCGGTTTCGCCATGATGTTCGCTGCTGTGTTCTTCGCCATCAGGATCGCCTATCGCTCCCGCCCCGTCTACGCGCCGGATGCCGAGTCGCGTGACAACCTCAACCGTTATCAGGCCCAGCTTGAGCCGGTTCGCAGGGTTGTCATGATCGGCCTCCCCATCCTGTTTGGGCTTTTCGCCGGCAGCGCGGCGGCAAGCCAGTGGCAGAAGGCCCTGCTGTTCTTCAACCAAGAACCATTCGGCCAGACGGACCCACTGTTCAACCTCGACATCAGCTTCTACCTGATGTCGCTTCCCTTCCTGGGATTCGTCACGGGCTTCCTGATCAGCATCGCCGTCGTGGCCGGCGTCGCCGGAATCCTGACCCACTACCTTTACGGCAGCATCCGCCTGATGGAGCGCGGCATTTTCACCAGCCGCGCCGCCCAGATCCACATCGCTGTGACCGGTGCACTTTTCCTGGTCCTGCTGGGTGTCAATTTCTGGCTGGACCGCTACACCACGGTGCAGAGCAACTCCGGCCGCTGGGCCGGTGCCCTCTACACGGATGTCAATGCCGTGGTTCCCACCAAAGCCATCCTCGCGGTTGCCGCTGGGCTTGTAGCCATTCTGTTCATCATTGCCGCGATCATCGGACGCTGGCGACTGCCGGTCATCGGTACCGCAATGTTGGTCATCACAGCCATCCTTGCCGGCGGTGTCTACCCCTGGGTCATCCAGCAGTTCCAAGTGCGTCCCTCGGAAAACACGTTGGAGAAGGAATTCATTGACCGAAACATCAAGATGACCAGGGCCGCGTATGGCCTGGACCAGATTGATGTCTCGGCCTACAACGCAACCACCACCGCCACGACCGGTGCGCTGGCTGCAGATGCGCAAACCACGGCGAACATCCGCCTTCTTGACCCGAACCTCATTTCTTCAGCGTTCGCGCAGCTGGAACAGTACCGCCCCTACTACCAGTTCCCCCAGACCCTGAACGTTGACCGCTACATGGTTGACGGCAAGGTTCAGGACACAGTGATCGCAGTTCGCGAGTTGAACCCGGATGGCCTGAGCGCCAACCAGCAGACGTGGGTCAACAGGCACATTGTCTACACCCACGGTTACGGTGTTGTGGCTGCCAAGGGCAACAAGTTCACCGCTGACGGAAAGCCGGAGTTCCTGCAGTCCGGCATTCCCTCCAATGGTGTCCTCGGCAATGACACCACCTATGAGCCCCGCATCTACTTTGGCGAGAACTCGCCCGAGTACTCGATCGTGGGTGCGCCTGATGGTGCGCCGAACCGCGAACAGGACCGGCCGGCAGGCAGGGAAGGTGGGGGAGAGACCCAGTACACCTTCAACGGCAATGGCGGTCCCAATGTTGGCAACTGGCTCAACCGGATCCTTTACTCCATCAAGTTCCAGTCTTCAGACCTGCTGCTGTCCGATGGCGTCAACGCTGAGTCCCAGATCCTGTACGAACGCAATCCCCGCGAACGCGTCGAGAAGCTGGCTCCGTACCTGACTGTTGACGGCAACGCGTACCCGGCCGTTGTCGATGGTCGAGTGAAATGGATTGTTGACGGCTACACCACCAGCCAGTACTTCCCGTATTCGCAGCCGCAGCAGTTGCAGAACGCGACTGCCGACTCGCAGACCAGCGCAGGCCGCACGGTTGCCTTGCCGAACAGCTCGGTCAACTACATCCGAAACTCGGTCAAGGCCACCGTGGATGCCTACGACGGTTCGGTCAACCTCTATGCATGGGACGATCAGGACCCCATCTTGAAGGCGTGGCAGAAGGTCTTCCCGACCGTCATCAAGCCTTACTCGGAGATGTCCGGCGACCTCATGAGCCACGTCCGGTACCCGGAGGATCTCTTCAAGGTCCAGCGCGAGCTTCTGGGCCGTTACCACGTGACGGATCCGGACAGCTTCTACCAGAACAACGACGCTTGGAGCGTTCCGAACGACCCCACTGTTTCGGAAGCCGTCAAGCAGCCGCCGTTCTACATGTCGCTGCAGATGCCTGACCAGGAGAAGCCGGCCTTCCAGCTGACATCGTCCTTCATTCCACAGACGGTCAACGGCAGCGCGAGGAACATCTTGTACGGCTTCCTTGCTGCGGACTCTGATGCCGGCAATGTGAAGGGCGTCAAGGGGGATAGCTACGGAAAGCTTCGGCTTCTGGAGCTCCCCACCGATACCCAGGTCCCTGGTCCCGGCCAAGCCCAGAATAAGTTCAACTCCGATCCCACCGTGTCCCAGGCGCTGAACCTCCTGCGGCAGGGAGCCTCGGACGTTTTGAACGGCAACCTGTTGACGCTGCCCGTGGGTGGCGGCCTGCTGTACGTGCAGCCCGTCTACCTGAAGTCCACCGGTGAGACGTCCTACCCGACGTTGCAGCGCGTGCTGGTGGCTTTCGGCGACAAGATCGGCTTTGCGCCGACTTTGGACGAGGCACTGGACCAACTGTTCGGTGGCAACTCCGGTGCTACGGCAGGAGATGCAGACAACAACGGCCAAACGCCCACAGCGCCTCCTGGCACCACGGCACCGCCCACTGGTCCCACCGATGCCAAGGCTGACCTCAAGGCAGCACTGGACGAGGCCAACAAGGCGATCACGGACGGCCAGGCCGCATTGGCGAAGGGCGACTTTGCCGCTTACGGGGCCCAGCAGACCAAGTTGTCCGAGGCTCTGAAGAAGGCCCTGGATGCGGAAACGCGTATGGGCGCCACGGCGACTCCTTCGGCAACTCCGGAAGCCAGCCCCAGTGCCACACCGTCGCCTTCTCCGAGCAGTTAGGCCGCATAGCGAATGACTAGCGACTGATAAGGGCCGGTGCCTGCTCCCTTGGGGAGCGGGCACCGGCCCTTTCAGATTTGAGGGAGACGCACATCACGTAGCCAGGATTTGGTCTCCCATTCACCTGACGGTAGTGTTGTTCTTGCGACGCGGGGTGGAGCAGTTCGGTAGCTCGCTGGGCTCATAACCCAGAGGTCACAGGTTCAAATCCTGTCCCCGCAACTGGAGAAAAGATCCGGATCAGTAAATACTGATCCGGATCTTTTGTTTTGCCCGGAGTCCTAAGAAATTCACGGTGCCGAGGTGTCGATGTAGATGGATCGCGGCGGTCGCCGCAGATTGGGCGGAGCCTTTTGCTGTGGAAGTGATCTGCGGCACCATTGCTCCCATATGGTCAGAAGCACCCTGATGGGTGCGGTAGAGTTGATCTTGCGACGCGGGGTGGAGCAGTTCGGTAGCTCGCTGGGCTCATAACCCAGAGGTCACAGGTTCAAATCCTGTCCCCGCAACTGGAGAAAAGATCCGGATCAGTAACTACTGATCCGGATCTTTTGTTTAATCGGCCTTCGGGATGACGGGTGCTAGCATCGGATCCGGATTTGCTGAGGCAGGAAAGTGGATGGGACGGCCCAATGGTCAATGAAGACGTCAAGCCAGGCCTCAATCGTGAAGTCCTCCAGCGGGACAGCCCCATAGCTGTCTACCAGCAGGTAGCTGACGTTCTGGTGGACCAGGTCAGCCGGCTGGAGCCAGGATCCCGTATACCCACGGAAGAGTCCCTGATGGACGAGTACGGCATCAGCCGCACTACAGTCCGGAAAGCGATCGAAACGCTCGTGGTCAAGGGCCTGTTGGTTCGCAGGCAGGGCAAAGGGACGTTCGTGATGGCCCAACGTCCGGTCAAAATGCTGAACCGCCTGGCTCCTTTCATGGAGACGTTCACCGCGGCGGGGATGAAGACAGTCAAAGGGCTCATCGAATACAAATGGATGGAAAAGGACAAGTCGGTGCCGGCGAAGCTGGTCTCTGATGACAACCTTGTCCTGGTAATCCGCCGATCGTATTCAAGCGCCGGCTGGCCGTACGCGATCGCGGAAATCTTCATCCCTTCGCACATCGGGCGCCACATCAGCCTTGCGGACGCCGAAAGGAACTCCATCTACCAGGTCATCCAGGACAGGACCCTGAAGCCGCTCCAGCGGGCGGAAATCACCGTGACCATGCATGAGCCCCCGGAGCACCTTGCAGACGCTCTCAACGTCCGTGGCTTCGCCATGGTGCCCCGACTGGAGCGGACCACGTTGGGCCCCCACGGCGAGGTGCTGGAATGCACGGTGACCTACTTCCATCCGAAAGGATTCGAGATCCGTGCTGAAGTGGCTACCGACGTAAGCCCAGGGCAGGATTCCGTGGCGCAGTCCACGGCGGGTTAGGCACATGCTGTCAAAGAAAATGGGCCGGATCCTTTCGAGGATCCGGCCCATTGGCTTGGTTCAGCGGTACATCACGGGCACTCTGCCCGATACGTGCTAGAGCTTGTCGAAGTCGGCTTCGTCGACGGTTGAGCCGGTTGCAGCGGCTGCACCAGCACCGATGGCCGGCTTTGAACCACCGGACTTCAATGCTGCAAGGCGAGCCTCGATCTCCGTCTGCTCTCCAAGGTCCTCCAGCTGGTTGAACTGGGCATCGAGGCTGGAGCTGGCGAGCTCCTGCTGGCCCAGGACCTTGGCCTCTTCGCGGCGGATCTTCTCTTCGAAGCGGCCTACCTCGCTGGTGGGATCCATGATGTCGATGCTCTTGAGGGCATCGTGTACCTGGGACTGTGCCGCTGCGGTCTTGGATCGTGCCACGAGCTCGTTGCGCTTGGCGGTGAGCTGGTTCAGCTTGCCCTTCATCTGGTCAAGCCCGGTCTTGAGCTTGTCCACAACCTCAGTCTGGGACGCGATGCTCGGCTCAGCCGCCTTGGCCTCGGACTCCGCGGTCATCTGGCGCTGGATGGCCACCTTGGCAAGGTTGTCGAACTTCTGGGCATCGACGGGGTCGCCGGCGGAGCGGTACTCGTCAGCCTTCCGGGATGCTGCAAGGGCCTTGTTGCCCCAGTCCTGGGCGTTCTTGATGTCCTCGTTGTAGTCCGCCTGCAGCATCCGGAGATTGCCGATGGTCTGGGCCACGGCTGATTCGGCCTCGGCAATGTTGTTCGTGTAGTCGCGGACCATCTGGTCCAGCATCTTCTGCGGGTCCTCAGCCTGGTCCAGCAAGGCGTTGATGTTTGCCTTGGCGAGCTGCGAGATCCGACCGAAAATGGACTGCTTAACCATGGTGTTGCCTTTCGTCCTGCTCAGTGGTGCCACTGAAATCAGTGATCAGTTGTTGTACCGCTTCTATGCGGGGCATGGACCCCACCTAGTCTGTCTGGCTAGAAGTCGCCTCCACCGCCGCCGTCGCCACCCCAGCCGCCGCCGTCGAATCCGCCGCCGGAATCACCGCCGCCACCGAAGATACCGCCGTCGCCTCCGCCGTCATTCCCACCGCCCCAGCCGCCCCCGCCGCCGTTCAGAATGGAGTTGATGAGGATTCCGCCGAGGATGGCACCCCCGAGGCCGCCTCCGCCGCCACCGCCGCCGAACATCCCGCCGCGACCATAGCCTTGCCCTTGGTCTGCATAGCCGAACTGGTCCACGTCGGACTGAGCAAGCTGGGCCGCCTGGGCAGCAAGTGAATGGGCCTGCTGCGCGTAGGTCAGAGCCGTCACGGGGTCATTCCGTGAAATGGACAGGGCGTAATCGAGGTTGCGCTGAGCTTCGGCCAACCTGGTCCGTGCCTCGGTGCCAACGCCACCGCGCCGGGCGGTGATGTAGTCAGACGTGGCGCTGATCTGGGCCTGGGCAGCCATGATGGTTTGCTGCAGCGATGCTTGGGCGCGGCGGGCCTGCTCTTGCTGGTTGCGAATCCCGGAGAGGGACTGGTCCAGTGCCTGATGGGCGGACTCCACGCGGCCAAGGGTAGCAATGGGGTCGATTTTTCCGCCCTGAATCTCCGTTTTGACCTGCGCAAGTGCAGCTTCCACACCAGCCACAGGGCCGGCAAGTTCCGGATGTTCGCCGGACTGGATCATGGCACGTGCTTGGGCAAGGTCCTGGCTGGTTTCAGCCACTGCGCCTTCCAGCGAAGCGCGGGCCTCATCAAGGCTGCCGGCCGTCTTGGAGATGGCGTCGATCAACACGGTGGTCTGGTGCAGGCTTTCCTCGGCAGCACGAACTGCCACGGCCGCAAGGCTGCTCTCACCGGCGGACAACTTCTCCTGTGCTGCTGTGACCGCATTCTGGACGAATGCAAGGCGCTCTTTCGCCTGCAGGATGTTGTCCGAAACCTGCGTCAGGGCAGATTCTGCGTACTTGACCCGAAGGCCCTCCAACGATTGTTCAGCGTTGGCGATCTTCGAGTCCGCGTCCTTGGCTCCCGCGGACACGGCCGCAAGGGCCTGGGGGGCGTTCTTTTCGAGTTCCCTCAGAGAATCGAAATCGGCCTTCTGGTCACGCAGGGACGCCAAAGCGGCTTCTGAGCGGCGGATGATCTCCCCGAGCCAGCTCCGCTGCTGTTCTTCAGTATCAGGGATGTGGTCATCGAGCTGTTGCTGGAGCTTGAAGGACTCTGTCATGTGGCCCTTGGCTTCTTCCAAAGCCTTGGTGAAGTTGCCGATGGCGGAGTCACCGTACTGGGCCTGGGCAAATCCGAGTTCCTGCTCGCTTGACTTGATGGCGTCATCCGCCTCGATCAACAGCGAGCCGCTCTTCTGGCGCAGTTCCGGGATGCTCAAACCGGCGAGCGGATCAAGCTGTTCGCCTTGCGGTCCATAGCTGGCGCTGACGGCCTTGGTGCCGCCTTTCTTGCGTCGGTTCCGCAGGTACAGATATGTGCCAGCGCCGCCGGCCGCTACAACGCCGACCCCTACGAGAACGCCAACTCCCGCGTTACCGTTGGGCACTGTTCCGCTGCCGCCGCCGGCGGCATCTCCGATAGCGGCAGCTGCGTCGATGGCAGCCTGGGCATAATTGCCTGAACGCAACTGAGGGTCGATTGCCTTACTGGTAATCGTGTCCCGTTGGGCGTTGGTGATCTTGCTGTTGTTGGGTTTGCTCAGCTGGTACTGACGTGTCTCGGTTGCTACGGCGAGAACAAGGGCGTTGGGACCGAGCTGCGCCTTTTCTGCGACCTCGGCCGCCCAGGCAACCCGGTCTGTCGGATTCTCGAAGCGCTTGACGAACACAGCGTGCAGCGTCATGGCGTGGTCTGTACCGAGCTTCTGGATGGCCTCTTGGACCTTGGCTTTGTCTGCGCCGAGTACGCCTGCCGAGTCCACAATCTTGGTAGTGGGATCGAGCGTCACGGGACTTTCGGCCCAAGCAGCAGTGGCCGGGAAGGCCAACATTCCAGCCAGGCCGATCACGGCGAGTGCGCGTTTAACTATTGACCGCATGTGCAACCCTTCAGCACGTCTGCGACTGGAACAAGGCGTACCAATCGTCACAGAATGCTCAGCGCCCCCACGCATGGTGTAAAGCCGCAGGTCGCTGTGGCAATTCCTCTTGATTCTATGGTGCACCCCATGGCCCGTCCACAGGAGTGAATATGCCACCAGCGAAATATAGGAGAGAGCAGGATTGTCCAGCCGTTGAGAGTAATTCAGAAGGAGTCCGGAGAGACAGCCAGAGTCTTTCAGGAAGCTCCCAGCGAACGTCCGCTTTTGTTCCAGTTACTGGGTCCATAGTTGTTGGAGACAAGGACGAAAGGAAGACCCATGACGGAGAACCCAGCGCAGGGCGCCGCACCGGAGGATCGCGAGCCATCAAAGCCGCGGGACACGACCGGCGACCACAGTGATGCCACCGCCACCCAGCAGCAGCCTGCCTGGACGTCAGGGCAAGGGGCAGGTGCGCAGGACGTTGCACAGCCCACTACGCCCCTGCCGGCGTTCCAGTCGAATGCCATCCCGGAGCACCAGCCCGAACAACAGCGCCAGCCTGGATCCGAGCCGCACTCCGGCCAGGAGAACGCCCCGACGCAGCACGCCAGCCAGCACGCGGCCCCAACCCAGCAAACACCTCAGCAGTACACTGCACAGCACGGAGGGCAGCACGCCAGCCAGCACGCGGCTCCGGCCCAGCCCTCCGCCCAGCACAACGCCACTACGCAGCAGCCGCAGTACTACGGCGTGCCACAGCAGGACCCGGCCCACCGCCCCAGCTACCCCCAGCACCAGCCCTTCTACGGCGGGGGCCCGACCCCCCAGGGCCAGCACGGACCTGGCATGCAGCAGCACGCTCCCGCAAACTCACCTGTTGCCACCAAGCGCAAGCCTGCATTCGGGGTGGGAACCCTTGTAGCCAGCATGCTGGCGGCCGGACTGATCGGTGGCGGTGTGGTGGCCGGAAGCAATGTGCTCTGGGACCAACCGGCTCCGGCAGCGTCGACGAGTGGACAGTCCAGCACAGTCATCGTCAATAACAAGGATGACGTGAACGTGATCACCGCGGCGGCCGCCAAGGCATCGCCCAGCGTGGTAACCATCAAGGCAACCAGTGGCAATGAGGGCGGAACCGGTTCCGGCATCATCCTCGATGACCAGGGCCACATCCTGACGAACACGCACGTTGTGACGCTCGACGGCGCAACAGCCAACGCAGCCATTGAGGTACGGACCAACGACGGCAAGGTTCTCAAGGCCACCGTGGTGGGCACTGACCCGTTGTCAGACCTCGCCGTGATCAAGGTCAGCGACGCTTCCGGACTTGTACCGGCAACGCTCGGCGACTCCTCCAAGATCAACGTCGGGGACACCGCCGTCGCCATCGGTTCGCCGCTGGGCCTCACCGGTACGGTGACGGATGGCATTGTCTCTACGCTCAACCGGACCATCAGCGTTGCTTCGTCGGCAGTGCCGGAGGGAACGCCCGACGAGAGCCAGGGCGGCGACGAGGGCTTCCAATTCGCGCCTCCCAATGGCGGCCAGAGCCAGTCCACAGCTAATGAAGGCTCCATTGCCATCAACGTCATCCAGACTGATGCAGCCATCAACCCAGGCAACTCCGGCGGTGCGCTGGTGAACAACAAGGGCGAAGTCATCGGTGTCAACGTTGCGATCGCATCTGCCGGCAGCGGAACCTCCGAATCCTCCACCGGTAACATCGGCGTTGGCTTCAGCGTCCCGATCAACCACGCCAAGCGCGTGGCCCAGGAAATCATTGACTCCGGCAAGGCCAGCCACGGACAGTTCGGCGTGTCGGTCCGCTCCAAGTCGTCTACAGGCAGCGATTCGGGATTCTCCGTGGGTGCCGAAGTTGCCGCGGTGACCACCGGTTCGGCCGCAGCGAAGGCCGGCCTCAAGGTGGGCGATGTCGTGACCAAGTTCGGCGATTACACGGTCAGTGACCCGAACCAGCTGACGGCCGCTGTGCGCGAGCAGCCGGCCGGTGCCAAGGTCAAGGTCACCATTCAGCGCGGCGGCCAGAGTCAAGAAGTCGAAGTCACCCTCGACGCTGCCCAGCAGTAGGCGGCAGGAACAGCGTACGACGACGGGCGTCACCTCACCGGTGGCGCCCGTCGTCGTGCCGTTCCCGGCACTCAATCGACAACGTCGGCCAGAGGAATCTGAAACAGGGGTTAACGCTGGGAGTGGTTTTCTGCGGGCAATATGCTTAGCTAGGACGAGCCCACGCGCTGGGCAATTCACGGCCACGCTGTTGCGGTTGGCCGTCCACAAGCATGGAAGGCTGCTTCGAAGACAGTGGAAGAGACATTGAAGATTGTCGTTCTGGTCAAGCATGTCCCGGACGCGCAGTTCGACCGGCACATCACCGGACCCGGCAACACAACCGACCGTGACGAGAGCATCTTGTCCGAGCTGGATGAGTACGCACTTGAGGCAGCCCTGCAGCTGGCCGAGGAACGTGGCGGACCGAAGGCAGGCAACGAGGTCATCGCCTTGAGCATGGGACCGTCCGGCGCCGTTAACGCGGTGAAGAAGTCGCTCCAGATCGGTGCGTACTCGGGCGTGCATCTGAGCGATGACGCTTTGGCCGGTTCGGATGCCGCAGCCACCTCACTGGCTCTCGCTGCCGCCATCCGCTACCTTTCGGCCGACGGCCGCCCGGTGGACCTGGTCCTGACCGGCATGGCGTCCACTGACGGTGAGACGTCGCTGATCCCGGCCCAGTTGGCCGAACGCTTGCAGTTCCCACAGGTCACCTTTGCCTCCAGCCTGGACGTTGCAGGCAGCCAGGTCACGGCCCGCCGTGATGCCGGCGCCTTCTCTGAAACCGTTGAAGCGCAGCTTCCTGCCGTTGTTTCGGTGACCGACCAGATCAACGAGCCGCGCTATCCCAACTTCAAGGGCATCCTTGCGGCCAAGAAGAAGAAGATTGCCTCCCTGTCGCTGGCCGACATCGGTGTGGACGCCTCGCAGGTGGGCTTGGCTGGCTCCTGGACCGTGGTGGAGGCCGCTGAGGCCCGCCCGCCGCGGACAGCCGGCACCATCATCACCGACGACGGCGACGCCGGCATCAAGCTGGTCGACTTCCTCGCCGCACAGAAGCTGCTCTAAAGGGGATCGCAACCATGGCAAATGCACTTGTTTTCATTGATAACCCGGGAGCAGCTCTCAAAAAGAGCAGCCTGGAGCTCCTGACCATCGCCCGTTCGCTGGGCGAGACCGCCGTCGCGTTCTCCGGTGACCTGCACGACGACGTCGCCGCCACCTTGGGTGCCTACGGCGTCGCCACTGTTTACCAGCCGTCCACTGAGGACCTCGACAACTTCCTGGTGGGGCCGAAGGCCGCTTACCTCGCCGCTGCCGTGAACGCTTCGGGAGCAACAGCCGTTCTCCTGGACAACTCGCCCGAGGGCAAGGAAATTGCGGGCAGGCTTGGTATCAAGCTCAACGCCGGCGTTATCACCGACGTAGTGGGGGTGGAGTCTGACGGCACCGCGCACAAGTCGGTTCTCGCGGGCTCTTACAACACCACCGCGAAGGCCACCACTCCGGTCACCGTTCTTTCGGTCAAGGCCAACAACGTTGAGCCTGCACCGGCCGGCGCAGCGGGAACTCCCGCTACTGTCACGGTTGACGTCCCGGCGGCCGCCTTGGCGAACTCTGCACGCATCGCGTCGCGGTCCGAGAAGCCGGTCAGCGGCCGGCCGGACCTCAGCGAGGCGCGGATCGTCGTGGCCGGCGGTCGCGGCGTGGACGGCGACTTCGGGCCGGTGGAAGAGCTTGCAGATGCACTGGGTGCGGCAGTGGGTGCATCCCGCGCTGCTACTGACGCCGGCTGGATCGGACACGATGCCCAAGTGGGCCAGACCGGTGTCACGGTTTCGCCCCAGCTCTACATCTCGGCCGGCATCTCCGGAGCCATCCAGCAGAAGGCCGGCATGCAGACCTCCAAGGTCATTGTGGCCATCAACAAGGACGCGGAATCGCCGGTCTTCGAGATTGCCGACTACGGCATCATCGGTGACCTCTTCAAGGTTCTCCCGCAGGCTGCTGCCGAGATCAAGAAGCGGAAAGGCTGATCCCTTTGTCTCCTGGCGTTTCGTCAGCAAAGAGCCCGTTCGACGCCTCCTTGGAGCGCGTCGAGCGGGTACTTTGTTTTACTGCCCATCCTGACGACATCGACTTCGGCGCCGCCGGCGCTATTGCGGCATGGACGGCTGCCGGCGTCGAAGTCAGTTATTGCATCATGACTGACGGCGATGCCGGAGGCTTTGATCCGGCGGACAGGGAACGGATCATTGAGCTCCGCGCGGAGGAGCAAAAGCAGGCAGCTGCCCTGGTAGGCGTCAGCGATATCCACTATCTGCACGAGCGTGATGGATATCTTGAACCGACGCATGGCGTCATCAAGCAGATTGTGAAACTGATCCGGGAAATCCGTCCGGACATTGTGCTGACCATGCACCCGGAACGCAACTGGGATCGCCTCCAGAAGAGCCACCCGGACCACCTCGCGGCCGGCGAGGCCGTCACCCGGGCCGTCTACCCTGCGGTGGAGAATCCCTTTGCCTACCCGGAACTGGCCGAGGCTGGCCTGGGCGCCTACAAGTTGCCGTGGTTGTGGTTTATTTCCAGCCCGGAGGCCAGGGAGAACCACTTTGTGGATGTCTCCGGCCAGGTCGATGCCAAGCTGGATGCCATCCGGATCCATGCGAGCCAGCATCCCGATATTGACGGCATGGAGCGTGTTGTCAGGGGCTTGATGCTGGCCAACGGGGAGCGTGCCGGGCTGCCCGCAGGGACCAGTGCAGAGGGCTTCCACGTGGTGTCGGTGAATGGATCGAGCACCATCGCCGGCTTCTGACGTTGCTGTGGTGTAACCCGTGTCATATGCTTGATCTCGGTTAAATCATATTTATTCGAGGAAGGCAGACTTTGATGGCGAAGACTGCGCAACAACCCGTACTGGTGATTATGGGAGTCTCCGGTTCCGGGAAATCGACCGTAGCCGGCGTTCTGGCCGGCAAATTGGGCTGGGATCTGGCCGAGGGCGATGACCTTCATCCCGAAGCGAACGTGGCCAAAATGCAGGCCGGTCAGGCCCTCAGTGATGAGGACCGCTGGCCCTGGCTGGGAATCATTTCGGACTGGATCCAGGAGCACGTGGAGGCCGGAATGCCGGCCATTATTACGTGCTCTGCACTGAAAAAGAAGTATCGCGATGTTCTCCGCGGCGAAGGCGTCGTGTTCGTCTTCCTGCAGGGGAGCAAAGACAAGATCTCCGATCGCCTGGCATCCAGGCACGGCCACTTCATGCCGCCGTCGCTCCTTGAATCCCAGTTCGACGCCCTGGAGGAGCCCACGGCCGAGGAGAACCACATCTCGCTGTGCGTCTCCGCATCGCCGGCCGAAGAGGCCGACGAAGTCATTGACAGGCTGGGTCTCCGGCCTGCGGGTGCCGGTACCGAAGCGACCATCTCGTGAAGGTCCTGGATACGGCGACGCAAGTGCAGGAATGGACCGGGCACGACACCCAACTCCTTGTGGTGGCTGCACTGGGCATTGCCCTGATCGTCGTACTGATCGCGAAACTGAAGCTGCACCCGTTCCTGGCGCTGGTCCTGGGATCTGCCTTCGTGGGCTTGGCCTCCGGGGTGGAGCTGGGAAAGGTCATCACCAACTTCGAAGACGGGGTTGGCAGTGTCCTCAAGGAAGTCGGGCTGCTGATCGCGCTCGGCGCCATGCTCGGCAAGCTGCTGGCCGATTCCGGTGGCGCCAACCGCGTGGTGGATACCTTGTTGGCCAAGGCCAGCGGCAACAAGCTGGTCTGGATGATCACCCTGGTGGCAGTGATCATTGGCTTGCCCATGTTCTTCGAAATCGGGCTCGTGCTGCTGCTTCCGGTGATCGTCCTGGTAACCCAGCGGTCCAAGATGAAGCTGATGCGCATCGCAATCCCGGCGCTGGCCGGCCTGTCCGTGCTGCACGGACTGGTACCGCCGCACCCGGGACCGCTGATTGCCATCAGCGCTGTCAAGGCCGAGCTGGGAACAACACTTGGCCTGGGTATCCTCGTGGCGATTCCCACCGTCATCATCTGTGGCCCGCTCTTCTCCCGGCTCGCCGCGCGGTGGGTGCCTGTTGACGCGCCGGCAGTAGCCGGCGGCATCGACACCCAGCATGCGGCCGACATGAGCGAGGTCAAGAGGCAGCCATCGTTCCTGGTGACGCTGCTGACCATCATCTTCCCGGTGGTGCTGATGCTGCTGAAGGCTTTGGGCGGCATCATCTGGCCGAACCCCGAGACAGCACCTGCCATCCGGATCTTCTTCGACTTTGTGGGCCAGCCTTTGGTGGCCATGACACTGGCCGTGCTGCTGGCCATAGTCACCTTCGGCTACGCAGTGGGCTTCACAGGCAGCAGGATCACGGCCAAGCTGGGCGAGAGCCTGGGGCCGATCGCAGCGATCCTCCTCATTGTGGGTGCCGGCGGCGGTTTCAAGCAGACCCTGATCGGAGCCGGAGTAGGGGACTCCGTCAAAAAATGGGCCGAGGGCGCCAATATGTCGGTCCTGGTCCTCGGCTTCATCGTTGCTGTGGCGCTCCGCCTCGCCACGGGCTCTGCGACGGTGGCCACGGTAACGGCCGCCGGAATCGTCGCACCCCTTGCCAGCAGCCTGAGCCCGACGCACGCGGCGTTGCTGGCCTTGGCCATCGGGGCAGGCTCCCTGTTCCTGTCCCACGTCAACGACGCCGGTTTCTGGTTGGTCAAAGAACTTTTTGGGCTCACCGTTGGCCAGACGTTCAAGACCTGGTCCGTCATGGAGACGCTGATTTCCGTGATCGGCTTTGGCTTCGTGATGCTTCTGTCGCTCGTGTTATAGCTGCGAAAGCAACTGACCAAAGCGCGACGGCGGCCGTCCCCAAGGTGGGACGGCCGCCGTCGTGCATTAATGTGAGTTCAGCGTCAGGCGCTCAGCGCGACCACCAGGACAGGGTCTGTGGTGGGGGCGCTTGATCCGCCCGTGGGTTCAACCGTGATGGCAACGGACGATGCCGAGGACAGGCCCTTGACAACGGCCGGCTTTGAGAGCGTCTGGGCGTCCATGGTGCCCTGCGGCACAGGGGCAGAGCCATCCTTGGGCAGGGTCCACAGCTGGTAGACCTTACCCTCCGGGGCGGGAGCAACGCCATCCATCAGAACCACGAAGGAGTCCTTGGCCGACGACGCGGAGATGGTAGCTGTACCACCGCCGGGAACCGGGGCGGATTTCTGCTGGACGTCCTGTGCCTGCAGTACCTGGTTGACGGGGTCGTTCTGGACCGAGACGTAGGTGCCTACACCGATACCTCCGAGCGCGATCACGGCCGCGGCGGCTGCACCGATAATCCATTTGCGTGCGCCACCGGTGCGCAGGCGTTCCTCGCGCTTGGCCCTGGCGGCCGCGAGGTCGTCGACGGCGGGACCTGCGGCCGGCGGGGCCGCCGGTCCGGCAGGGGCTTGGGCGGCGGCATCGGTGGTGATGCGTTCCATGATGTTGTCGAAGAGCCTGGCCGGTGGCGCTTCCTCGGGGGCGAAGCTGACCGCGAGGGTCTCGCGGGCTTCGCGGACCCGCTCCCGGAATTCAGGACCCTCGGGAGCACCGTTGATGTAGTCATCGATCATGGCCCGTTCGTCGTCACTGACTGCGTCCAGGGCATAGATCTCAGCCAGTTCGAGGACGCGGCCCTCGGCGAGGTCGGTAGCGATGTCGTTGGCAAACATTCTGCGGATAAAGCCTCCACTGGTGTTCTCGCTCATATCAAGCCACCCCCAGGCAGGTCTTCAGGCGCAGCAGTCCGTCGCGGATGCGGGACTTGATGGTGGGGACGGCGGCGCCCAGGTGCTCGGCGACTTCCCGGTACGTCAGGCCGCCGTAGTAGGCAAGGCGGACGGATTCACGCTGGGTGTCGGTCAGTGTGCCGAGGCACCGGCTGACTGCTTCGGCTTCCAGATTGGTGTCGGCTTCTTCTGCCACCAGGTCTCGATCGGGGTCCTGGCTTGCTGCGCCGTATTTGGCCTCGCGGTCGGTGGCGGCCTGCACGGCGCGGACGCGGTCAATGGCGCGGCGGTGGGCGATGGTCATGAGCCACGCCAGCGGGGTTCCGGCAGCGCGATCGAATTTGCTTGCCCCCTGCCACACCTGGAGGAAAACTTCCTGCGTGGCGTCCTCGCTCAGGTCCGGGTCTATCAGGACGCGCTTGGCCATGCCGAACACCCGCCTCGACGTTAGGCGGTAGAACTCGGCAAAAGCCGGCTGGTCGCCGGCAGCCACGAGCTCGAGCAAGGCAGTCAACTGCGTGTTCAAGTCTGTCGCGGTGCCTGTGGCCTCGAAGACCGGGGGTCCGGGGTTGCTGGGGATGTCCATCACTGTCCAGCATATGTCGTCCCGTTTGAAACCGGCAGCACGGCCATATGGTGGTGAGGGCGTGGCGGAGCAGCGGTCTGCCGTTGTCACCCTGGTCTGCAGCGCGCTCACGAATGCTCCCTCAACGAATGTCCTGATGCAGGACCTGTCCCTGCATAAGGTATTCGGTGCCGTGGCGCCCTTGGATGGGCTACACCTTGGCGCCTGCGAACCCGTTCTGGCGCCAGGCCTCGAACACGGCGATCGAGGCGGCGTTGGCCAAATTGAGCGAACGCAGTGACGGCTTCATGGGAAGGCGGACTCGAGCGGTGACGTGCGGGTCCTGCTTCAGCCAGTCCGGCAGGCCAACAGACTCGGGCCCGAACATCAGGACGTCGCCCTCACGGTAGCTGATATCCGTATAGGACGTTTCGCCGTCGGACGTGTAGGCGAAGACGCGTTCCGGCTGCAGGGCCTCCCACGCGGCGTCGATGTCCTTGTGAACAGTGACCACCGCAAGGTCGTGGTAATCCAGGCCGGCGCGACGAAGCTTGGCATCGGAAAAGTCGAAGCCGAGGGGCTCCACCAAATGGAGCTCGGCCCCGGTGATGGCGGCCAAACGTATGGCGTTGCCCGTGTTGCCCGGGATTTCAGGGGTGTGGAAGAGGATGCGGAACACTGTTCCATCTTAGCCAGCCCCGACCAGCGTCCGGTGGCACGGACTCTTAGTGCATCCCGCGCAGCAGCCGCGCCAGAACCGGAACCACTACAGTGTTCGGCGCCGGCCCCGAGCTCAAGAATTGCTTGAGCCCCCTGACCAGGCCGGCGGCGTTGACTACTTCCACGGCGTTGTGGCTGGACTGTCCTTTGCCGTACTGGTCGATGACCGGTTCGTGGAGGTTGCCATCGGGACTGTGCAGGACAACCCATCCGGTGACATTGAGTTCAGGGAAGATGTCCTGCATATGCCGGACAATGTGGGCAAGCTGCGGGGGCGCGACGGATCGGCCGCCGTGCCGCAGTGAATGGCCATCCCAGGCGTAGGCACCCTTGGGGAGGAGCATGGAACCCACCAAGGCCAGCCGGTAGCCGGACAAGACCGCGTGGTCGATGTGGTTGTTGTCCGACGGCGAGCGAAGACCGTTGATGAGCCGGGCAGCAGGAATGGCAGGCAGGACCTGCCTGCTGATGAGCTGAACGGTGCGCATTTCCCGCTGGATCCGTGCTTCGGCACCAAAGATGCCGCGCTTGCGCGGTAGCCCATGGACCTGCTGCGCTGCTTCCGCGGCAGAAATGAGCGGCACTTCCTGGGGATCGTCAAAGGCCGGGACGTAGACCGGGGGATCACCGGCGGTGTTGCGTTGGGTCTGGGGTCGTCTGACGCTGCCCGTTGCGAAAGGGCCCGGCGCCGCGGTGCCCGAGTAGTCTCCGGGCATCGGCTGGCCGCGGCCAGAGGAGCCGCTGGCGTACCTGCGATCGTACTCAGCCCTCCGCTGCGGGTCGATCAGGGTTTCGTAGGCGAGCGTCACGCGCCTGAACATCTCTGCTTCTCCGCCGTGGTCGGGGTGCGCCTTCCGGGCAGCCTTGCGGTAGGCGACCTTGATCTCCTTGTCCGTAGCTGTGACGGAAACGCGGAGAACCTGATAATGCGAACTGCTGCCGTCGGCCAAGCACGGGCCCTTCTCTAAAGTCGATGCGCATCAGCACAGACGCGGTAGTGGCCAGTTTATCCAGCCACTATGTGAACGTTGGTATCGGGGCGGGTGGTTCCCGGCTGGCATAATTCACGCTGTGACCCCACCGGCAGCCGCAAACCAGTCCAGCAAGGCGGGGACGGTCGCAGTGGCGATAAACCCTGCGGCTTCCTTTGGCCGGAACCGCAATGCCGGGGACCACGCCGCAGCACAGTTCCGCGCCGCCGGACGGGACGTCGTCGTGCTCGAAGCAGAAAGTTACGACGCCCTGCAGCGGCTTGTAGCCCAAACCCTTTCCGGCACTGCAGTTGACGCCCTGGTAGTGGTGGGAGGCGACGGTATGGTCCATCTGGGGGTCAATGCGCTCGCCGGACACGATGTAGCCCTGGGTATCGTCCCCAGCGGAACGGGTAATGATGTAGCCCGACTCCTGGGTTTGCCGCTTCATGACACCGCCGCCGCCTGCCGCCTGATCCTGGCCTCGATGATTTCGGGTGGACGGACAATCGACGCCGGACGGGTTGCTGCGGAGGGGCGGACCACGTATTTTGCCGGTGTCCTCTCGGCCGGGTTCGATGCCGCAGTCAACGAACGCGCCAACTCTTGGCGGTGGCCTCGCGGAAAGAGCCGCTACAACCTGGCGATGCTCATGGAGTTGGGTTCCTTCAGACGGATCGACTATGCGGTGACTGCCGATGACGTGACCTGGCGCCAGCCGGCGTTGCTGATTTCGGTGGCGAACGGGCAGTACATCGGCGGCGGCATGCGAATCACCCCGGACGCGTCGCCCGACGACGGCTTATTGGATCTCTTTGTGGTCAAACCATTGTCCCGGTTCCGATTCCTCGCAGTATTTCCGAAAGTGTTTGCCGGCAGGCACACCAGCCACCCCGCTGTGGAGATCCGGCGTGTCCGGAAGGTGCGGTTGGAGGCGGAGGGCGTGGTGGCATATGCGGATGGCGAACGCATCGGCGCGTTGCCTGTGGAGGTCGATATTGTTCCGGGTGCTCTGCGCGTCCTGGCGTAGGTGGGCCTGACGGCTAGACTCGATCGCGGCAGATGGCATGCCATCCGAGGTGGCATGGGGATAAGGAGCGATGGTGGCGCGAAACGTTCGACGACGGGTGGCTGGGATTGCTGCCTTGGGAGCCGCTGCTGCCGTTATGGCCGGCTGCACCGTTAACGTTCCTGATCCAGCGGCGCCGAAACCGTCGCCATCGGAGTCCACGCTGGCGACGCCCAGCATCACGCCCGGGCATGATGCAGCCGCTGTTGCGGCGAAGGACTTGCCTTTGGCAGCCGGGAACACCCTGGCTCCGGGGGACCCGGTGACGGTCTCCACGCGGTTGGAAGAGGTTCCTGGG
The DNA here is from genome assembly GCF_031843805.1 of Arthrobacter sp. WCS2018Hpa-7. Lineage (NCBI taxonomy): Bacteria > Bacillati > Actinomycetota > Actinomycetes > Micrococcales > Micrococcaceae > Arthrobacter > Arthrobacter sp. WCS2018Hpa-7. Next base: position 146,928 of record NZ_JAVTJB010000005.1, on the reverse strand, counting down.
TGGACTGTGGTGCATTCAGGCCTCCAAGGCGAAGTCCGGTATCGGAAGAATGATGGCTGCACCGTGGCAGCCCGCGTCAGTGTCAACCAGGGTCCCTTGGTCGTCGTGGAGGATGACGCAGCCTCCACCAAGGAGCTCTTCCGCTATCTTGATCCCGGTATTTCCTTGGAAAGCCTGAAGCCGGTGTTCCTGCGGTGGGGCCAGGACTCGGATAAGCCACAGCACAACGTGGAGTTCCTCGCGTTGGAATCGTCAGCCGCATCGGGCGGTAACGCCGCTGTGGTGATGGCCCGGTTGTTCAGTGTTCCGGCGTCGTCGGTCTACCTCTCGGTGGCTTGCCCGGATGACGGTTCCTTGGACAAGGCCCGTGCCGAAGCGGCGGCCCAGCTTGTGGTGGTCCCGCCAGGTTAAGCAAGGATCGTGGCTGCGAAAGAGACAACTGCGTTCTGGGTCCCATCGGTAGAATGGCAAGGTGCCTGTATACCTCGATCACGCTGCCACCACGCCCCTGTCGGCAGAAGCACTCGCCGTCATGACGCGGGAGTTGGCGCGAACCGGCAATCCGTCCTCGCTGCACGGAGCGGGTCGTCGCGCCCGGCGCGCCGTGGAGGATGCCCGTGAAATGCTGGCCGCAGCAGCCGGCGCCCACCCTTCGGAGGTCATCTTCACCTCGGGTGGAACCGAAGCGGACAATTTGGCCGTCAAGGGCTTGTTCTGGGCCCGCCGGGACGAGGACCCCCGCTGTACGCGGGTCTTGTGCTCCGCCGTCGAACATCATGCGGTCCTTGACACTGTGGAGTGGCTGGAGCGGCACGAAGGTGCAGACGTGGTATGGCTACCCGTCGATGAGTCCGGCACCGTGCGGCTCGAAGTCCTCCAACAAGAAATCGAGCGGGATCCCGGATCAATTGCACTCGTCACCGTCATGTGGGCCAACAATGAAGTGGGCACTATCCAACCAGTCACGGAGATCGTTGAGCTCGCAAAGCCCCATGGAATCCCGGTCCACTCCGACGCTGTGCAGGCCTTCGGTTCGATCCCTGTGGATTTCCGGGGGAGCGGACTCGCAGCCATGTCGGTATCCGGGCACAAGCTTGGCGGTCCAGTGGGCGTAGGCGCGCTCTTCCTGGGGAGGTCCGTGAAATTGACGCCGGTACAGCACGGCGGCGGCCAGGAACGTGATGTCCGCTCGGGAACCCTGGACACCCCGGCCATTGCCGCATTCGCCGCCGCGGCTGAGGCAGTCACCGGGAACCTGGCCGAAGAGCAGGAACGGCTCAGCGCGTTGCGCGACCGTCTGATCGATGGCGTCTGCGCTGCCGTGCCCGACGCAGTGCTGCGGGGTGCTGCGGGAGAGCGTCGGCTGCCGGGAAATGCCCACTTCACCTTCCCGGGGTGCGAAGGCGATTCGCTCCTCTTCCTCCTGGACCTGGCAGGCGTCGAATCATCCACTGGCTCTGCCTGTACGGCAGGAGTCCCGCGCCCATCGCATGTGCTGTTGGCCATGGGCCTGGACGAGGATACTGCCCGCGGCGCCCAGCGCTTCACTCTGGGCCACAGCTCCACGGATGCGGATGTGGACGCGCTGCTGAAGGCTCTTCCCGAGGCATGCACAAGGGCGCGGCAGGCAGGAATGGCCGGTCACGAGTCCAGCATCCAGACGGCGGCAACAGTGGCGCGGCAGGGATCGCCGACGTCCTTGTAGCAGTGGCTTGGTGCGGCGGGTCAAGGGATTTAGCGCAGGCATGGTATTGCAGGCTAGAATGGATGGGCACGCCGGCTGGTCTGAGCCGGAACAGTTGCTACAGCCCCCAACACGGAAAGCCAGCATGCGAGTACTTGCAGCAATGAGCGGCGGAGTGGACTCCGCCGTGGCCGCCGCCCGCGCCGTCGAGGCCGGACACGACGTCGTCGGCGTCCACCTCGCGTTGTCGCGCATGCCCGGCACCCTTCGCACCGGAAGCCGGGGATGCTGCACCATCGAGGACTCCCGTGATGCCTGGCGGGCCTGCGACGTCCTGGGAATTCCTTACTACGTGTGGGACTTCTCGGAGCGCTTCAAGGAAGACGTCGTCCAGGACTTCATCGACGAATATGCTGCGGGCCGAACGCCGAACCCCTGCATGCGCTGCAACGAACGCATCAAGTTTGCTGCCCTGCTGGAGAAGGCCATTGCGCTGGGCTTCGACGCCGTGTGCACCGGGCACTACGCCAAGGTGATCGAAGACTCCGCCGGTAACCGGGAACTCCACCGCGCTGCGGATTGGGCCAAGGACCAGAGCTACGTCCTGGGCGTCCTGACCCATGAGCAGCTCAAGCACTCCATGTTCCCCCTGGCGGACACGCCGTCCAAGGCAGAAGTGCGTGCGGAAGCTGAGCGGCGGGGCCTGTCAGTGGCCAACAAGCCCGACAGCCACGACATCTGCTTCATCTCCGACGGCGACACCCGTGGATGGCTGGCCGAAAAGATTGATATGACCACCGGCGACATCGTTGACGAGACCGGGGCCAAGGTAGGCGAACATCCCGGTGCCAACGCTTTCACAGTGGGACAGCGCCGCGGATTGAAGCTGGGAACTCCGGCCGCTGATGGCAAGCCGCGCTTTGTCCTGGAGATCCGTCCCAAGGAAAACAAAGTGGTTGTGGGACCCGAAGCCTTGCTTGCCATCGACGAGATCCGGGGCATCAAGGTGTCGTGGGCAGGTTTGCCCATCTCCGAGGTTGCGAGGGGCGCGGAGTTCGATTGCCATGCCCAAGTACGGGCCCACGGGGATCCGGTCCCGGCGCGGGCACACGTGGAAACCGTTGACGACGACTCAGGCGTTCAGCGGGCCGAACTCGTTGTCACCCTGACCGACCCGCTCCGCGGTGTGGCTCCGGGACAAACAGTGGTCCTTTATCAGGGCAGCCGGGTCTTGGGGCAGGCAACCATCGACGCCGCCCGTTCCCTGCAGCGCGTGGCTCTCTAGGAGCCCTTCCCCTCAAGAGCCATTGCCTCCGGAATGGGGCGCCTCCATACTGGGCTAAGCAGCGCTTCCGCTGCGGTGTTTGGGGTCCGCATTCGGGACGGCGATGACTGTGGCATTTCCAAAAAAGAGCCCGGGAGACATCAAAGCCGGGCAGATGGTCTCGGTGACCGTTCTGGCCGAGGGGCCTATCGGTGCCCCAGATGCACCTCCTCTGACAGCACAGGTCCGTATCCCGGTTGAACGCCTCAGGCGTGGTCCCACCGGCCACCGCTACGCCATCCACATCAGGAAGTGGCGGGGAACCACTGTGTCCCCTGTGACGCTGACGCAGCAGGGCGATCCCTGGCAGTTGATCTCGGAACCACCGCCGGCGGGTTTACGTGAACTCCTGGATGACACGCGTTTCCTGGCACAGCATGTCTATGGCGTGGCAATGAGTACGTTGGACATCTTCGAGACCACCCTCGGCAGGCGCATGCCATGGAATCCGGAAGGGCGTGTGGTTCTCAAGGCCCGGGACCTGATCACCGCCACTGACACCGGCTACGAGCGGGGAACCAACATCATCCGCTTCGGTTCAGTGGACCGGATGGGCTATAAAGTCCCCACAGCCCTCTACCGGGACATCGTCGCCCACGAAGTGACACATGCCATCCTGGACGGCTTCCGGCCGGCGTGGGCCGACCAGATGGCCACCATGGAGCAGTTGGCCATGCACGAGGCCTTGGCCGACATCGTGGCCATCCTTTCGGTCTTTTCTTCCCGCGAAGTGGTGTCGCGGCAGCTCGAAGCGGCGGGCAACGGCTTCGAGGCCGGGCAGGTGGTCGATGATGCGGTCCTGATGAGGTCCCTTTTCGATTTTGCCCGTGATCTTTTCGCCCGCGGACCACTGCGCGAGCCCTTCGTTGGCGCTGTGCCGGAAGGTTGGCAGTCACTGCCGGAGCCGCATGCGCGGGGTGCCGTGGTGGTAGGGGCGGTGCTCCGGGCCGTCCAACGGCTGTGGTCGGAGCGGAACGCGCGGTTCGGGGACGGCCAAAGTCTGCAACAGAAGGCCGAATCAGGCTCGATCGTGGCCACCAGGGTCCTGCGGATGGTGATCCGCGGACTCTCCTATATGCCACCTGTGGACGTCTCCTGGCGGGATCTCCTCCGTGGCATCATCGCGGCTGACCTGGACATGGTTCCCGAAGATAATTACGGATACCGCGAGGCGATCCAAACTGAGTTCTCCATGATCGGGATTCGTCGGGTGTCAATGAACAACATCAGCGGCGTGGATAACTACCAGGGACTCCGCTACCCCATCAGGCTTTCGGCCCTCGGCTCCGATCCCCAGGAGGTGCAACGCTTTGTCTGGGAAAATCCCCGGCTCCTGGAGGCGGCGCGGCTTGAGCGGCGAACACCCCTGAGCTCCACGCGCGTACGTACTTCGGAGCGTGTATCCCCGGACGGATTCATCATTTCCGAGATAGGGGCCTCGTTCATCCAGACGGTACGGATGAGCCGGCGGGAAGCGTATGTCCGCCTTGGCCTGAAAACCCGGAGGGATTTCGTGGACATCCGCGGGGGAGGGCTGCTGCGCTTCGACGCAGGTGGCCGGCTGGTATATGCGGCCCTCAAGCCGGTGATGGACCGGGAACGGCAAGGGCAGATGTTTGGTTCGGACCCGCATCACGACGCGGAAGAGGCCGCCTCCTCGGGAGTCCGGGACAAGTTCCACGGCACCGGGGACTGAGCTTCCGGCCGCCATGAAAGGGTTTCAGGCGCCCGATTCGGGCGCCGGTCCCAGACACGTCAGGTTCAGGCGCCCCACGCGGCCTTGCGTGCCGCCGTCGAGCCTTCCAGTTGGGCGATCTGATCGAAGCCGCCGGACTTGAGGCCCTTGCTGACCTGCTTCAGGATGTCGGCGCGCGCCACGGTACCGTCACCCGTGAGGGCCCGCACGAAGTTGTAGGTAAAGGCGCCGTTGTACCGGCCCTCGATGAACGCATCGGCAGCAGTCTGGTCCGAGCGGCAGGCCGCCATCAGAACCGGCGCGGAGAGCTTGGCAGTCTTGACCATGTCCCGCAAGCTGCGGGTGTCCTTGGATTCGTTGGCTATCACTGCCCGGGGCGTGGGCGCCGGCAGGAAACGTGGACGGCGTCCGGGAAGGAGGTCCAATGACTTCAGGCCCGTTCCACTGTGGCAGGTGTCCAGCACAACATCCATCAGGACACCCTGGGGCAGTCGGGCAAACAAAGCTGCCAATTCGTCGTCGGTGATCACTGTGGTGGCGTCCCAGTCATCACCGGAGTTGTTGATGTCGTAGCACGCAAAGGCCTCGTCCATGCGGTCGCTTTCATCTCCGCTGGTGTCCGGCACTTGGGTTCCATGGCTCGAAAAGGTGAACACGATGTGAGTGGCCGTGCCCGCCACGGCAGCGTCCACCAGGGCATTGAGCGCAGCCATGACTGTCTTTTTCACCGCTTTGGCGTCCCGTAGCACGGTGATGCTGGAAGCTTCGAAGCCATAGTGTTTTTCAAGCATCGCTGCGAGGTCTTCGGCATCGTTGACGCAGCCGTTGAGCCAGCTGGCTTGGGGTAGAAACTTGAACTTGTTGATCCCTACACAGAGTGCTGCCTTGCTCATGGGCTTGTCCTTTGGGCGGTCTTTCAGTGAGTGGCGACTCGGAATCTACGATATTCCGGCCCTTCACCCGGAGCAATGGCCCGAAGGCATGGGAACAAAGCTACTGGAAAGTAAATTTTGTGTCTCAAATCACTAAAATGAGGGTTCGCCGACTGCGAAGTCTGGTTGAATCGAGGCACTAAGAGTGTGCGCCGTCACAAATATCCCACGGCGGCGCGCCGAATCCATCGAACAGAAGGTTCACCAGATGGCACTGAACAAGAAGGCCCTGCACGGCGCTATCGCGCTGGCGGGCATCTCCGCGCTCGCCCTGACGGCATGCACGGGACCCTCCGGCGGCGGCTCCTCGTCCGCCCCGGCCGCTGCGGGCCCCATCGCCTACGGCACCACAGACAAGGTCACGTCACTGGACCCAGCTGGATCCTATGACAACGGTTCGTTCATGGTGATGAACCAGATCTATTCCTTCCTCTTGAACTCCAAGCCCGGTGGCGCGGAACCCGTGCCCGACCTCGCGGAATCGTCGTCGTTCACGTCGCCGTCCGAGTACACGGTCAAGCTCAAATCCGGACTGAAGTGGGCCAATGGCCACACATTGGATTCCAAGGACGTCAAGTTCTCGTTTGACCGCCAGGTGGCGATCAATGACCCGGCAGGTCCGGCATCGTTGCTGACCAACATCGAGAGCGTCACCGCACCCGACGCCACCACCGTGGTGTTCAAGCTCAAGAACGCCAACGACCAAACGTTCAGCCAGATCCTCAGCAGCCCTGCTGCGCCGATCGTTGACGACGAAGTCTTCCCGGCGGACAAGGTGCTTTCGGACGACGAGATCATCAAGGCCAATGCGTTCCACGGCCAGTACACCATTGACAGCTACAAGAAGAATGAACTTGTCAGCTTCAAGGCGTTCGCGGACTACCAGGGCGTTCTGGGGAAGCCCGCAAACGATGCAGCCACCATCAAGTACTACGCCAGCCCCACCAACCTGAAGCTGGAAATCCAGCAGGGAGCCATTGACGTCGCCTTCCGCAGCCTGAGCGCGACGGACATTGACGATCTCCGCAAGGACTCCAAGGTCAAGGTACTCACCGGTCCGGGTGGCGAGATCCGCTACATCACGTTCAACTTCGACACCATGCCGTACGGAACCAAGGCTGCGGGCGCGGACCCGGCCAAGGCACTGGCCGTACGCCAGGCCGTGGCCAACCTTGTTGACCGCCAGGCAATCGCCGACCAGGTTTACAAGGGCACCTACCTGCCGTTGTACTCCAACGTTCCGAGTGGATTCCTTGGTGCCAACGAGTCGTTCAAGGACGCCTATGGTGACGCCGGCAAGCCGAGCCTGGATAAGGCCAAGAAAGTCCTGACCGACGCCGGGATCACCGAACCCGTGGCCCTGAACCTCCAGTACAACCCGGACCACTACGGCGGATCCTCAGGTGACGAGTACGCCATGGTCAAGGAGCAGTTGGAGAAGTCGGGCCTCTTCACAGTGAACCTGCAGTCCACCGAGTGGGTTACCTACAGCAAGGCCAGCCGCGCCGATGAATACCCGTTGTTCCAGTTTGGCTGGTTCCCGGACTTCAGCGATGCCGATAACTACCTGACCCCGTTCTTCCCCGAGGGTGGCTTCCTGAAGAACCACTACAACAACGCCACGGTGAACGAACTGATCAGCAAGCAGCTCACTGATGCGGACAAGACCAGCCGCGAGTCGGCCATCAAGGACGTTCAGAACGCGCTCGCCAAGGACATTTCCACGCTGCCCCTGCTCCAGGGTGCGCAGGTGGCTGTGGTCGGAAGTGGCGTCAACGGCGTCGATAAGACGCTGGACCCGTCCTTCAAGTTCCGTCTGGGAGTCATTTCCAAGTAACCGCACCATTGTGACCAGAAGGCAGGCGGGACACTGATCCGGTGTCCCGCCTCCTTTGCTGACCACCACCTTGGCCGGCACGCATGAGCCAACCCCGCGCAATCCACGGGCAGGAAATACAGGTAATAATGACAACACTTATTGAGGTACCCGAGGCCGAGCCCGGGATCGTTGCTCCCAAGAGCAAGTCCAAAGCCGGGGGAGGTCTGGGCAGGTACATTGTGATCCGGTTCTTCCTGATCATCCCCACAGTCTTCATCCTGGTGACACTGGTGTTCTTCCTGATGAGGGTCATTGGAGATCCCATCACGGCATCACAAGGTGGCCGGCTTCCTCCGGATGTCCTGGCCCAGCGCATTCACGACGCAGGCTACGACCGACCCATTCTGATCCAGTATTTCGAATACATCGGTCAACTTCTCACGGGCAATTTCGGCACCACCATCACGGACCGGCGTCCAGTGGTGGAAGTATTGACCACCTTCGGGGCGGCCACCCTTGAACTTTCCATCAACGCATTGATCGTCGCGCTCCTGGTGGGTATCCCCTTCGGTCTGATCGCGGCCCAACACCGGGATAAGACTCCGGATGCGCTGCTGAGGTTCTTTGCCATCCTTTGCTATGCCACGCCTGTCTTCTTCGCCGGCCTGCTCCTCAAGCTGACGTTCTCAGTGTGGCTCGGATGGTTCCCGGTAGCCGGCCGTGCCTCCACCCGCACGGAACTGACCATGAGCGGGCTGGCCGCACCGTCAGGTATCTACTGGCTGGACGCGCTCCGCAGCGGCAACTTCACGGCCTTGGGGGACATCGCTTCCCATGCGGTCCTCCCTGCCCTTGCCCTCGGACTGCTCACTGCCGGCGTCTTCCTGCGCCTGGTGCGCACCAACGTCATAGGCACGCTGGGTAAGGACTACGTCGAGGCCGGGCGTTCCAGGGGTGTCAGTGAGTTCCGGCTGGTGACCAAGCACGCTTACAAGCCGGCGTTGATCCCCATCATCACCGTGATGGGCCTGCAGATTGCCCTGATGTTGGGCGGCGCCATCCTGACGGAAACCACCTTTGAATGGAAGGGGCTGGGGTACCAGTTGGTGCAGTACCTCAATGCCCGCGACTTTGTGGCTGTCCAGGGAATAGTCGTGCTGCTGGCCATCATTGTGGCCGTCACCAACTTCGTCGTGGACATCATTGCCGCGCTCATCGACCCCCGAGTGAGGTACTGACCATGAGCACTCCTGCACTGACCGCACCCAAGCAGCCGTTCTTCTCCCGGCTGCCCGTCGTCTCTCATTTCAAGAAGAGTGTTGGCCTCCAACGCGGCATGTTGATAGTGGGCCTCGTCCTGACCGGCCTACTGATCCTCAACAGTATCTTCGCGCCGTTGCTTGCACCCTACGGCTACTCACAACTCAGTGATGCTTCCGGTTCCTTCCCCACCCAGGAAGCTCCGGGCGCCAAGCACCTGCTCGGAACCACCGTCAGCGGCTATGACGTCCTATCCCGTGTTATCTGGGGATCCCAGACCGCTGTCACCGTCATTGTTGTGTCAGTGGCCATGTCGATTTTCCTGGGCGTTGCCCTGGGCTTGCTCAGTGGCTACTTCGGCGGCTGGCTGGACCGGATCCTGGTGGTGGTGGCAGATGCCATCTATGCATTCCCCACCTTGCTCCTGGCCATTGTCATCTCGATCGTGATCAGCCGGGGTCAGTCCAGCTTCTGGGGTGGCATCTTCTCCTGCGCTTTCTCCATCACCGTGGTTTTCGTGCCGCAGTACTTCAGGGTGATCCGAGCCGAGACCATCCGGCTCAAGGCTGAACCGTTCGTCGAGTCGGCCCAAGTACTGGGTGCTTCCAGCATGCGCATTATCGGGCGGCACATCTTCAAGAACGCCACGCGGACCCTGCCACTCATGTTCACCCTCAACGCGTCCGAGGCGATCCTCACCCTCGCGGGCCTGGGCTTCCTGGGCTTCGGCATTGAACCTACCTCTGCTGCTGAATGGGGGTTTGACCTCAATAAGGCGCTGGCTGATACCTCGTCCGGAATTTGGTGGACCGGTGTCTTCCCCGGCATCGCCATTGTGCTCACGGTCTTGGGCCTGACCTTGGTTGGTGAAAGCATCAACGACCTCAACGACCCCCGGATCCGTGGACGCAAGCGGGCAGGCAGGACGCCGGCAACACCAACCCCGGCAACCCCCGCAGCACCAACAGCGGCGTCTACGACGGCAGAAACAGGTAAGCCATGACTACCAACCTTGGACATGTTTCGGACCAGGCCGGCAGCGGCCTGCCAGTCCTCACCATCGACCGGCTCCAAGTCACCTTCGCCACTGACGGCGGGGATGTCCACGCCGTCAAGGATGTCAGCCTGGACGTGAAAGCCGGCGAGGTCGTGGCGATCGTGGGGGAATCGGGATCCGGAAAGACAGTGACCGCCAAGACCATCCTGGGCCTGCTTCCTGAGACGGCCATCAGTTCCGGGGCCGTGCTGATCAACGGCAACAACGTGATCAGTGTCAGCAAATCCACGCTGCGCAAGATCCGTGGCCGCGACGTTGCCATGGTGTTCCAGGAGCCGTCCACCGCGTTGAATCCGGTTTTTACTGTCGGCTGGCAGATCGCCGAAGGCATCCGGGCACACGCAACGGACGGCAAACGCGTCTCGGCCAAAGAGGCCAAGGAACGGGCCACCGAGGCACTGCGCAAGGTGGGCATCCCGGACCCCGAAACGCGGGTCAACTATTACCCGCATCAGTTCTCCGGCGGCCAGAAACAGCGTGTGGTCATCGCGGCCGCGCTTGCCCTGAACCCGGGCCTGATAGTGGCCGACGAACCGACCACTGCCCTGGACGTCACCGTCCAGGCGGAAATCCTGCAACTTCTCCGGGATCTGCGGGACAACTACGGCACCTCGATTGTCCTCATCACCCACAACATGGGCGTGGTGGCCGACCTCGCGGACCGGGTTGTGGTCATGTACCAGGGGGACGTAGTGGAGGAGGCCCCGTCCCGGGTCCTCTTCGCGGAACCACGGGAGGACTACACCAAGAAGCTGCTGGCCGCCGTTCCGCACCTGGGGCGCCATTCAGCCTCCGAAGGTGCCCGGGCCCGGCTTCATCAGGACGGCAAGGTCCTGGTGGAAGCGAAGAACCTCACCATCGAATATCCCGGCCGGTTCGGGCGCCACGGCTTCAAGGCCGTGGACAACGTCAGCTTTACCGTCTCGGAGAACGAGGTCTTCGGACTGGTGGGCGAGTCCGGTTCCGGCAAGTCCACCATCGGCCGTGCCATCGCGGGACTGAACCGCGTTACGGGCGGCAGCTTGAAGGTCCTTGGCTACGAGATGCTGGACTTCAAGGAACGCTCCTTCCGCCCGCTCCGAAAAGAGATCGGTTTCGTCTTCCAGGACCCGGCTGCCTCGTTCAACCCACATCTCACCATAGGTGAGTGCGTCGCCGAGCCCCTGATGATCCACACCAAACCGAGCGCGGCTGAGGCGAGGAAAAAGATAGGCGAGCTGCTCGAGTCAGTCCAGCTGCCGGCGTCGTACGCGCAACGCTATCCGCACGAGCTGTCCGGCGGACAACGGCAGCGCGCTTCCCTGGCCAGGTCGCTGGCGCTGAACCCGCGCCTCCTGATCGCCGACGAACCGACGTCCGCCTTGGACGTTTCGGTGCAGGCGAAAGTCCTGGACTTGTTCAAGGACATCCAGGAACAGTTCGGCTTTGCAGCCCTCTTCATCAGCCACGACCTCGCCGTGGTGGACATGTTGTCCCACTGGGTGGGCGTGCTCTACAAAGGGCAACTGGTGGAGCAGGGGATCGGCAACCACGTGATGGGTTCGCCCCAGCACGACTACACCAAGAGGCTCATCGCGTCCCTGCCGGTGCCGGACCCCGATGAGCAAGCACGACGGCGGGAGGCCCACCGAGCGCTGCTGGGCGGCTAGGCCGAAGAACCCATAAAAGTTGGTGAAAGGCACGCCCCTTGGCCAGGGGCGTGCCTTTCCCGCCATCCGGTGCGCCGAGGTAACACCCGCGTCCGAATCATCGAGCACCATAGACTGGGGTGCATGACCGAGCAGAACAACGCCCTTCCCGATGACGCCGATTCCTTCAACCCGGCAGCGAGTTCCCTGGCCGGCCAAGTGGACCGCGCCGTCATGGATGAGTTGCTGTCCATCCGGTCCAGCATCGACAACATCGATGCCACCCTTGTCTTCCTGCTCGCTGAGCGTTTCAAGGCCACCCAAAAGGTAGGCATCCTCAAAGCCACGCACAAGCTTCCCGCCGGAGACCCAGGCCGCGAATCAGCCCAGATTGCCCGCCTGCGTCGGCTCGCCGAAGATGCGCACCTGGATCCGGGGTTCGCCGAGAAATTCCTGAATTTCATCATCAGCGAAGTGATCCGCCACCACGAGGCAATCGCCGAGGATCACCAGATATCACGCCGGCAGGCTTGATCCATGGCATCGGTGAAAGACCTGCGCGCCAGCGCAACCGCTCTGGGGCCGTGGCCAGGCATCGATCCCGCCGAGGCAACCCGGATCATCCGCGGCGAACTCGGCGACCCCCACCTTCCGTTCCTTCCCGAACTTCCGGACCGCGGAGTGGGCTCGGACGCGGTGGGCCGGTCAGGGTCCTTGCTGATGGACCTGGCACTCGACGTCCAGCCGCATGGGTGGCGGCTTGTAGACCGGCCGGGGAAGGACGCCCAGCGTGCCCGATCTGCACTGTCCACGGACATCAATATCCTGGCCGACGTAGCCGGGGCCGAGGACGTTTCTGCAGCTGGGTTCAAGATCAGGGTGGTGGGTCCCCTGAGCCTTGCTGCCAATCTTTACCTGCACAATGGCGAACGCGCGCTTCTTGACTATGGAGCCCGCCGTGACATTGCTGAATCCCTGGCCGCCGGCGTTGGAGAGCACATCCGCCGGGTCTCCGGGGCGCTTCCGGGCGCTGACATCGTGGTCCAGCTAGACGAGCCGGACATCGCCTCGGTCATGGCCGGGACCATCCCTACAGCAAGCGGCTATAGAACGCTGCGGTCCGTGTCCGGCGAAGAGGTCACCGGGGCCTGGCGGCTGGTGATCGAGGCACTCAAGACGGCCGGCGTCGTCGAGACCGTGGTGTCTGTACCAGAGATCGAAGCACCGATCGAACGGATCCTTGCTGCTGGAGCAGACGGCCTGGCCGTCCCGCTGAGGGCGTTGACCATGCGTCAGTGGGAGCAGTTGGCCGCCGCCGTGGAGAGCGGCAAGCGTGTGTGGGCCGGCGCGCTGCCCACCCACGATCCGCGGGCACAACTGCCACGGACTTCGGACATCGTGGAGAGTATCTGGAAGCCATGGCGCCAGCTTGGCCTGCCTGCGGCGGGCTTGGCCGGACTGCGTGTCACTCCCTCCACGGGACTCGCCGGCCATAAGCCTGCAGCGGCCATGGACGTACTGACAAAGCTCACCCAAGTGGCCGACGGACTGGACCAGCTGGCCCAAGGCTGACGTGCACAGTGCTGAACTTGCCGCCCCAGCGCTGGGGCGGCACGTTCAGATTCGCCGTTCCCAGCGCTCCGGTTCTGCGTATCGTGGGAGCGTCGTACCAGGGGCGGCGCCGGGCAGATACGGAACCAACCGGTAATCGAAGCGTCCGGCATAGACCAGGACCAAGCCAATCTGGGGCTGGATAACCTTGACCTGGATGCGGTGTTTACCCTCCGCTTTGTCCCACCATTGCTCTGCATAGGCGCGTGCGTCCAAGGCAGCCGGCAACGGAATGCGCAAAGGCCCCAGAAGCAGTCGGCTCGCATTGGAGACACCACGAAGCCTGCCCTCGGACGTGACGCCGACATCCAGATCCGTCACCAGCCGCCGATACCGTCCCACGTGGTCCACCAGGCGGGCACGCTGCTTGCCGTTGCCCTGCCCGGGACCGGGCACTACGGCACTCGTCGTATCGTGGAACAGCCTGGTCTTCGAGGGGAAGTAGATCTCCCGGCGTGCTGTCAGGGCTGGTCGTCCGAAGGGATCCACATGCGCGTGGTTCTCGATCCTGAACCGGATGCCCTCGCCGTATTCAGGAAAGAACGCTTCCTCACTGCCGGTGAGGGCAAGCAGGGGCCGCAACCATTTCTGCCGGCAGCCGACTACGTCAAAAACACCTTCGCCTATCCCATAGGAGCCTGAACCCGCTGTCAGCGAAAAGTACTCCTGAAGCTCCGGCGTCAGCTTGGTGAAGTCATCGCCGAGTGCCAACTGGTAGATGGGGGCCGTCATGGCAGTCCTTTCTGGACGTGGAATCTAGAGTCTTCCGGCCGCTTTGAGCCGGATATAGGTGTCCGCAAGCAGGGGTGGGACGTCAAGTGGTTCAGCATCCACCACTTCGGCGCCCAATTGCCGCAGCTGGGCCGTGACCGCGGCGCGTTCCAACAAGGCGCGTTCGGCTGCTGCGGCCCGGAATACTTGGCTTGCCGTGGTCCTTCTCTCCTTCATGGCCGCGAGCAGGGGATCCCTGACGGATGCCACCACCACCACATGTTGGCGGGACAATTGCGCCACTGTGGGGAGGAGGCCCTCCTCGGGGGCACCGCCGTCGAGCGCTGTCAACAGCACCACCAGCGATCGGTGCGCCGAGACCGCCCTCACCTGTCCAGGAATTTGCTGCCAGTCCAGCTCAATCAGTTCTGCCTCCAAAGGGGCCATGGCCTGGACCAGTTGGCCCAGCATGTTGCTTTTGGACGCCGACTCCACCCGGGCACGTAGCCTGCGGTCGTACGCGAGGAAATCAACCCGGTCCCCGCCGCGTTCGGCCAGCACGGAGAGCAGCAATGCCGCTTCGATTCCGGTATCGAGGCGGGGTTCGTCCTCGATTCTGGCGGCAGCGGTGCGGGACGTATCCAGGACAATGACAACGCGCCTGTCGCGTTCGGGGCGCCAGGTGCGCACCACCACGGAGGTGCGGCGCGCCGTAGCCCGCCAGTCGATGGACCGGACGTCATCACCGCGCACGTAATCGCGAAGGGAATCGAATTCCGTTCCGGCTCCGCGGATCTGAACGGCGGCCCTGCCGTCAAGTTCCCGGAGCTTCCGGAGCTTGGACGGCAGATGGCGTTTGGAGTGGAAGGGTGGCAGCACCCTCAGATGCCCAGGAAGCAGACGCGTGCGCTGTCTGGCTGCCAGCCCGAGTGGTCCTTGGGACCTGATGGTGACGTGGGGGCTTTGCAGGTCACCGCGGCGTCGGGGAACCAAGGTTACCCTCATGCGTCGCCGCTCGCCTGGGGGGACAACCAGGGACTGCGCATTATCGATGGCGCCGGCAGAGGGCTGCCACGCATCCCTGACCTTCGCCCTCAACGTCCGCCGGGTGGGGTTGGCAACCGTCACGACAGTCTCCACCTGGCCCTCCAGCGTCACATTTCCCGGATGCTGGCGGTCCAGGCCGAGACGTGCCGGCGATGCAGCCAGGAGCAGGTCAAGGACCAGCAACAGCAACAAACCCACAGTGACGAACAGGACTGTGATCCAGGCCGGAAACAGCACTAAAGGAATGAGGCCGGCCAAGGCGAGCACCACGAATCGACCCGTAATGGCCATTCAGGCCACCTCGGTGGTTCCCGCACCGGAACTCACGTGCGAGCCCGACTTCACCTGCGTGCCCGAAGTCACCGCGGCACCGGAACGGATGCCAGGATGCTGCCCAGGACATCATCCACCTGGATGCCGTCCATCTGGGCTTCGGGTCGAAGGCCAACACGGTGCCGCAGACACGGCAAAGACAAAGCCTTGACGTCGTCCGGGGTGACAAAAGTCCGTCCGGACAACCAAGCCCAGGCCTTGGACGTATTGAGCAGCGCCGTGGCACCACGAGGGGAAACCCCCAGTTGGAAGGACGGAGCGGACCGGGTGGCACGGACAACGTCAACGATGTACGCCAGAATTTCCGGGGCTACCGCTACGTGGGCTACGGCGGCCTGGGCGGCGGAAAGCTCTGCGGCGCCCGCCACCGGCCGCACACCGGCAGCGGCCAGGTTCCTCGGATCGAAACCGCTTGCATGGCGCCGGATGACCTCGATTTCCTCGGCCCTTCCGGGCAGAGGCATGGTCAGTTTCAGGAGGAAGCGGTCAAGTTGCGCCTCGGGGAGGGGATAGGTCCCTTCATATTCCACCGGGTTCTGCGTTGCCGCCACGATGAACGGGCTCGGCAGTGGGCGGGATACGCCATCCACGGAAACCTGGCGCTCTTCCATGGCTTCGAGGAGGGAGGCCTGGGTCTTCGGAGGGGTGCGGTTGATTTCATCCGCGAGCATGATGTTGGTGAAGACGGGGCCCTCACGGAAAGTGAACTCCGACGAGTGGGAATCGTAGACCAACGATCCCGTGACGTCACCGGGCATGAGGTCGGGGGTGAACTGGACACGCTTGGTATCCAGGCTCAAAGCAGTGGAAAGCGCCCTCACCAACAGGGTCTTGGCCACGCCCGGGACGCCCTCCAAGAGAACGTGGCCCCCGCAGAGCAACGCGATGAGCATGCCGGTGACGGTGGGATCCTGGCCTACTACGGCTTTGCCCACTTCGGCGCGGACGTTCAGCAGCGACTGCCGCGCGGGGTCCTCCTGCGCGGAGCGATGCCCGTTTCCTGACGGATCGCCCCCTTGCGACACACTCTGCTGCGGCAAGCCCTGTTGGGGGACATCCTGCTGGGGCACATCCTGCTGGGGCGGGACCCCACCTGTGTGTTGGCTGTTGCTGTCGGTGTAGCTGTTCGGCTGGCTGCTCATCGGGCGGTCGCCTCCTGTTCGATTCGTTCGATCTGTTGTGCCCATTGCACCAGTTGTCCTTCGTTGTCCGGCCGGACGTCGAGCAGCACTGAACTGACTTCCGATGCCGGCCGCTCCACCTGTCTGGCTGAGGCGTCCACAATTGCCTCCGGGGTGGCATCCACCCCCAGGTTGAAGTGCCGCGCCAAGCGGGCCAAGGTGCCCGCCCGAAGGTTCTCGGCCGCACGCGCCACTGCCCGCGAGTCCTGATAAAGGCGTGCCCTGCCTTCTGCGGTCTCGGCAGCTTTCACCACAACTGGAAGCGGCTCGAAAACCAGCGGGCCCAGGCGCCGGCCCCGCCAGGCGATGACCAAAAGCGCCACGATTCCCAGCCAAGGTCCCACAAACGCCAGCCATCGGGGCGCCAACTCGTTCAGGGTAGGTGTTGAATCAGTCGTGGCGAGGTCACCGACTCCGGGCAAGTACCAGACAAGGTTCTGGTCCTTGCCCAAGGTGCGGAGCGCGAGGGCTGCGTTGCCTTCCATGGCGAGGTGCTGGTTGTCAACCAAGTCTGTACTGCCAAGGACCACCACCTGGCCGTCGTCCGATGCTGCATAGAGACCCGAACCGATGCCCGCGACCGGGTAGCACACTACGGGTCCCGAATAGATGAAGCCTTGCGCAGAGACCCTGCCTGCCGCTGCGGCATCGTCCTGGTCGCATCGGGGTTCAAGAATTGTTGTTGCTTCAGGAACAACGCCGCCTGGCCGGAAGTCCTGCTCCAGCGCATTGAGTGTCCTGAGGCGCGGATTGACCAGCACCACATGGTCCGCGGCGTCCGTGATGCCTTCCAGCTGTGTCCGGTCGAGGAAGCCGCGGGGGTCGAAGAGGAGGACCGTGGCGTCATCCCGGTCGGCCAAGGCGTCCATGGTCTCCGCCAGGGTATCCGTGGCTGTGACTGCTACGCCGTGGCGCCCCAGGATTTCAGCCAACGCCATGGCGCCATCCGGGGCCGGATTCCGGGAGGACAGTGGCCTCGGATCCTTGGCGCCCGCGACACTCGAGACAGCCAGGTAGGTCACCAAGCCGGCCAAGAGTGAGCCAATGAGGATCCATGTCAGATGCTTCCGGAACCAGACACGGAAACCCCTGCCCGTGGGCTGTTGGAGGGCAGTAACGTCGCCATGAACCGTTCTGTCCTTCGCCAAGGATGTGGTCATCGGGGCACCGCAAATCCGGCGTGGGCCTGTCCAGCGAAGTCGGGCTTCATTTCCAGGAGATCTGCATCGAGTCCGCGGACCGACTCGTAGTCCGATGCTGTTGCACCCAGCTCACCGTAGCGCACAGCATCAAAAAGGCGGGCGGCTGCGTCCAGCCGGGATTGTGCGGCGCCAAACACCTGCCCCAGTTGCCCGGCCGCTTCATCGGCTGTCCGCCCTGCGCGCGGGTCAATGATGTCACGCTCCTCCGCGGAGCGGACCAATGCCCGGAACTGGTCGACGACGGCGGACGGCCAGTTGCCGTCGTCGGCCGCGGTTGCCGCACGTTTCCTGAAACCTTCCGAATCCACACTGTCGTCATCCCCGTAAATGTCGACTGCAGCGGCTTTTCGGCGGGCATTCAGCCTGGGCCGGACCACAACAACCGCAGCAATGATGATCGCAAGGGCCACAGCGATCATCAGAGGAACAGCAAGGTCAGGTCCCTGGCCCATCCCGTCGCCATCCAACGACGACAACCAGTCGAGAAAATCACGCCACAACTGCTCCAGCCAAGCAGGTTGGGCGTCCGGGTATTGAGGTTTGGAAAGTTCTTCAGCCGCCCAGCGCCGCCCCTCTTCGCGGTCCGGGGTCACGGGCGGTTCCATGGCCGCCAAGGTGGTGGATGCATTCAACAGGCTCAGCATCATGCCGGTGGCCGTGGCCCGGACGGAGGAGGAGACGGGTACTGCCCGCCGTTCGGTGGCCACAGGGGGGCTTGGGGCTGGGTCGGGTTTCCGGGTTGGGTCGACGGTCCGCCCGGCACGCCATCAGGATCGGCGCCGGTTTCCGTCAACCGCATCAGCTCAACGTCCAAACCATCCCGGCGCATCCGCAGATCCATATAGATCAAGGCGAACACCGAGGCTTGGAAAGCGAACGTCACGGACCCCACCAAGGCGCCGATCGCTGAAGAAATCACAGTGGTGATCACCAGAGTGGAGGCAACCGACTCAGCGTCCGGGTGGGGAGTAACCACCTCACCAATGGCCGCCGCTGCCAAGGAGGCCGGGATCTGGACTATCTGGGCGATGACGCCCACCATGATGGCGACCACAAGGGTAATACCAAAGATCCGCCACCAGTTGTTCCTGGTCAGCTGCCAGGACCTGCGAAGTCCGCCAAAGACGCCTGTCCGCTCAACCACGATCGCCGCGGGCGCCAGCATCAACTTCAGCCCGATCCAAACGAAGGCCACCGCCGACCCAAGGCCCAGTGGCAGGACAATGAGCAAGGCCGCGGGTCCCATGGCAGTGAACAACAGCACCGTAATCCCCACCACCGCAGTTGCTGCCACGAGCCCGCCGAGTGTCAGCAGGGCAGCAACGCCCAGCAGTGGCCAGATCTTTCGGCCGGCAAGTTTCCACATCTGCTTGAAGCCTGTACGCCGGTTGAGGACCGATCGCGCCACCGGCACCACCAGGACCCCCTGAAGGACCGACCCTAGAAAACCGATCAGCACCGAGACACCCAAAGTGCCGGCCATGATGGCCAGGAAAGGACCCATGGCTTCGGTGAATTCCGCCTCAGTGCTGACGGATTCAAAGGACATCGAGAGCTGGAACATCCCCACTGTGACGATCCCGATGAACACCGCGCCAAGTGCTTGTACGATCAGCGCTGATCCAAACATGGAAGCAGCGTTGCGACGGATCGTCTGGAACGAGCCATCCAGGATCTCGCCGAACTGCAGCGGACGCAAGGGAATAATGCCCGGCTTGGGAGGAGCGACGTAGAGGGGTTGTCCGTAAGGAGGGCCCGGCGGCCAACCGGGTGCCGGTTCGCCCTGGCCGTATTGTCCACCGCTCTGGGGAGCCGCCCACGCCGGGGGACCGCCCCACTGCGGCTGGTTGCCCCACCCGGGCTGATTACCCGGCGATGGCTGGTGGCCATGCTCTGGCTGTGACACGATATCCTCCCCATAAGACCCGGCGCGCCGGCATCCGACGTCCCCCATTCGGACCTTGGCACCCAGCCTATAGTCCCGCCGTCGTCCCTCATAGCCTGATGGCCGGCCAGCCATGACAGGCGGGCCACCGTTGTTGTGCAGTACGGTGGAAGTTGCCCTTGGGGCGCCATGCCGTGCGCCGTGCCCAACGGGACAAAGACTTGGTGATAAGGGAATATATAACTATGAAGGCACGCATTCTGGTAGTTGACGACGACGAAGCGCTCGCAGAGATGATTGGCATCGTCTTGCGCAATGATGGCTTCGAGCCGGTGTTCTGCGCAGATGGTGGCCAGGCCCTGGAGGTCTTCCGTTCCTCCAAGCCGGACTTGGTGCTGCTGGACCTCATGCTGCCTGGATCCGACGGCATCGAGGTGTGCCGGCAAATCCGCGGTGAGTCCGACGTCCCCATTGTCATGCTCACGGCAAAGTCCGATACCTCCGATGTGGTCCGGGGCCTTGAATCCGGTGCCGACGATTACGTACCCAAGCCTTTTAAGCCCGCCGAGCTTGTGGCGCGTGTTCGTGCGCGCCTCCGCCCGGGCGATCAGAAGGCTCCCGAAACCCTGCGTATTGCTGACGTGACCATCGACGTCGCCGGCCACTTGGTCACCCGCGGCGGCGAACGGATTTCGCTGACCCCCCTGGAGTTCGATCTCCTGGTGGCACTGGCGCGGAAGCCGTGGCAGGTCTTTACCCGCGAACTCCTCCTTGAGCAGGTTTGGGGCTACCGCCATGCTGCGGACACGCGTTTGGTCAACGTCCACGTCCAGCGGCTGCGGTCCAAGATCGAACGCGACCCGGAGGCGCCCGAGGTCGTTTTGACGGTGCGTGGTGTCGGATATAAAGCAGGTTCCTGAGTCCCCGGTCGGCAAGACCGGCGCGGCAGGACAGGGCCCTGATACCCAGGGTCGGGAGGGGGCCGGTGTCCACCAAGTGACACCGGCTGCGTCAACGACCCCCAATCTGTCGCCTGACCCGTCTGACCCGTCGTCGGCGATGCAACCAGCTGCCTCAGGTGAACCGGAACGGAGCGTGCGGACCCTGCCGTGGATTCTTACCCGGGCGCGGATCTGGACGCGACGCGGACTCATCCTGGTTCTGCGGGTTTCGCGGCTGGTGTCCCTCGGCATCCGGCAGATCAGACCAGGGCTTCGCTACCTCTGGCGCTCAGTGCTCCGGCGCTGGCGGCGGTCGCTGGAGTTCAGGACAGTCCTGACCACCTTGCTGCTGGCAGTGACATCCTTCGCCATCGTGGGCGCCTACCTGTCCAACCAGATCGCCAACAACCTTTTCCAGGAACGTCTGGCCCAAGCGGAATCCGAGTCGCGCTACAACGTCAAGCAGGTTCAAGACACGTTCGACGGCGCCCAAGTCACCGATCAGTCCAGCGTCATCACCCTGGTCTACGACACTCTGACTGCCGTCGAAGGTCGCGGTTCGGTGATCCAACGCCGCTACGTCTTTGAAGCGAAACCTGAACAGACCAAGCCCCGCAATCGCTGGGTCGAGTCACGCGCGTCCGATCAACTGACGGTCCGGGTCATACCGCCGGAGTTGCGAAAGGCAGTCCAGGAAGGTGGCAAGCAGCAGTTCTGGGCCTCCACCCAATTCCCCGTCGGCAATGAGGACCGCCCAGGCATAGCGGTCGGAAACATGGTGACGTTCAACGGCACGTCCTATGAGCTCTACCTGATCTACGACCTCAACACCGCCCAGCAGACGTTGGACGAAATCCAGAACGTCCTCTGGGCGGGCGGGGCAGCGCTGGTACTCATGATCGGCGCCATCGCCTGGTATGTCACACGCAATGTGGTCAGTCCTGTCAGCCACGCCGCTGTGGTCTCCGAAAAGCTCGCGGCAGGCCAGCTCCAGGAGCGCATGGTGGTCAAAGGCGAGGACGAGGTCGCGAGATTGGGCGCTTCGTTCAACCACATGGCAGCCAGCCTGCAGGAGCAGATCACGCAACTGGCCACTTTGTCGCAAATGCAGCAGCGGTTCGTCTCCGATGTCTCGCACGAGCTGCGGACACCGCTCACTACGGTCCGAATGGCTGCCGAGGTCCTCTTCGACGCCCGTGACGACTTCGACCCCATGAATAAAAGGTCGGCCGAACTGCTTTACCACCAAGTTGAGCGGTTTCAGTCGTTGCTTTCCGACTTGCTGGAGATCTCCCGCTTCGACGCCGGGGCAGCTGTTTTGGATGCAGAACCCCAGGACATTTTCCAAGTCATCTCCCACGTGATGGAAGGCGCCGCACCTGTCGCCGCGGAATACGGCTCAGAGGTCAGGCTGAATGCCCGGCAAAAGAGCATCGTCGTGGAGATGGACTCCCGGCGGATTGAGCGGATTCTCCGCAATTTGCTGCTCAATGCCCTGGAACATGGAGAAGGCAATCCGATTCAGATTTCCGTGGCAGCCAACCACGATGCTGTGGCCGTTTCCGTGAGGGACCACGGCATTGGAATGACGCAAACAGAGGCAGCGAGGGTATTCGACCGATTCTGGCGCGCAGATCCTGCACGCGCCCGGACCACCGGCGGCAGCGGCCTGGGTCTCTCCATCGCAGCCGAGGACACCAAACTGCACAACGGCTGGCTTCAGGCTTGGGGCCGCAAAGGATCCGGTTCCAATTTCCGGTTGACCCTCCCCCTTCGGCAGGGCGGCACCATCGTGAAATCACCGCTTCAGCTCGAACCTGCGGACATTGAATTCCCTGGCACCGCAAGCGAGCGGCACATGCTCATCCTGGGCGCAGAATCCGGAAGTGTCCCGAAATCGGCCCACTCCGGCGCCGGAAAGCCTGCATTTGATGAGGGCTCAGCAGGGGAGAGGGACTGAACATGGTGCGTCTCCGGCGTTCACGTGCGGTTGTAGTCGTCCTGGCGGTGCTGATGGTTTTATTGGCTTCCTGTGCGCAGATTCCCCGGTCCGGTCCTGTTGGCAAGAGCAAGGACGAGGGCGCTGGCAATCCCAATGCGCCGGTCTTCTTTCCGGCTGCCCCGCGTGCAGGGTCGAGTCCGGAGACCGTGATCGAGGACTTCTACATGGCGGGCAGCGGTTATGAGGACGATTACCCTGTTGCACGCCAGTACCTGACGCAGGCACAGTCCGTTACCTGGAAACCAGACAAGCGGGCCATCGTTTTCCGTGAGGCGCAGGTAGTCAAGGCCGCGGGGGAGAACGAGTACCTCTACGAATTGGACCTCGCCTATTCAGTGGATGCCGATGGCGTGGCAACGCAATTCCCGCCGGGTACCAAGGAGACCATTCCGCTGACTCTCGAGCAGGTGGAAGGCCAATGGCGGATTTCCAAGGTGCCCGACGGGACGGCCATACCGGAAGAGACGTTCAAGGTCATTTACGGGGCCTTCCCCATCTATTTTTATGACCCCACGTTTACCTATGCCGTGCCCGACTACCGGTGGTTCATCAAGAAGAACACGGTCAAGTCCATGACGTCTGCAGTGCTGGCAGGCCCTGCTCCCTACCTTCGCGGGGCAGTTGTCAGTGCCTTCCCTTCCGGCATGAAACTCGCACGGGAATCCGTGCCGGTGGTGTCTGGCTCCGCTCAGGTGGACCTGTCTGCCAAGGAACTTTTTGATGCCTCGGCGGAGGACCGCCAGAGGATGCAGAACCAATTGGCCTTGACCTTTCGTGACCAGCCCGATGTCATCAACGTCCAACTGCGGGCGGATCAGGACCTGGTAAGGGTCGAGGACAACGGTACGGTGTTGCCTCCCGTGGTGGACAAGAGCGTACCGGCCCGCCAGATTGCTGTGAGCAACGGGGATTTGGTCCGCTATGAGAACAACAGAATGACTCCACTTCCTGACATGCAACCCGTGTCCGGGCTGGGACCCCACTCGCCGGCCGAGTCCCCGGTGTCCCAAACAGCCGCGTTCCTCAACGGTGACAAGACGACCCTGTATGCCATCGAACCAGGTCAGCCCGCGCGCCAGTTGACTACCAGGAGCACGCTCACGGGGCCCTCGTTCAGCCCCCACGACTGGGTATGGACAGCAGGGCCGGGTGCCAACGGGGCCGCCGAAGTGGTGGCCTTCAAACCCACGGGCATTGCACCGGGCATGGCCATTCCCAATGTCACCATCACTCCTGCTTGGCTGTCAGGACGAACCGTTCGGGACTTCAGGGTTTCCCGGGAAGGGACCAGAGCGCTGGTCATTTCTGAAGCAAACGGTAAATCAACGGTGCAGATTACGGGAATAGTCCGGAATGCCGACGGCGTTCCCAAAGATCTCACTGCGCCCATCACGTTGGTCAGTACAGGCTCTGCTGATCAGGGAGTCTGGGTTAACAGTTCAACGGTGGCGGTGATGTCAGGCTCGGCCACGGCAACGGTGGTACCTGAGCTGCTTTCGCTTGAATCGGGTGAGCCGCAGCAATTGGCCCCTTGGGATGCCTTGACCAGCCTCAGCGCCGGCAACGGCTCCGAGCAGATTTATGGGCAATCCGAGGACGGAGTGTTCCAACGGGTCGGCAACGGGTGGGAGCTCCAACTTAAAGGACCCACGGAGCCCGCATTTCCCGGCTAGGCCGCCGTAAAATGTCATGCCGGATGTCCACATAGGGCGGCACGCGTCTTCCGGCCGGGCCTGCGTCCGCGCAGGCTGGCACCATGATCACACCAAAAACGGGGACCGCGGCAGGCATGGGGACCGGCTCTGTCATTGAGACTGGCTCCGTGGTTGGGACAGGCTCTGTCCAAGGCGCTGCTTCCGGCCCTGGTATCCGTAAGCGTGTGCGGCAGCCCGTGAGGGCACGCGACCCGGACCTCCACCCGGTGGATCCCGTCAGGGCTCGTCGTCGTGGTCCGGACCAACATGGCATGGGCCGCTTCCTGGCTGCACTCCAGGGGACCGCCGTCGATCTGCTTGGACTGCTGGTCCCGGTGGATTGTGTCTGCTGTTCAGTGGAGGACACAGTCTTATGTGGAGGCTGCGCAAAGCGCGTCCGCCAACTCTGCAGCCAACCATTCCGCGCAGAACAGGAATCGCCCGCGTTGGTTGAGATGGATGGCACAGTGAAGCTTGGGGTGGTGGCCGCAGGCCCCTACCGGGATGAACTGGCGCAGTGCATCTTGTCCTTTAAACGCTTCGGTCAGTGGCGCTTGGCCGGGGTCTTGGCGCCATGTCTGGGCAAGGCGGTGGAACAAGCTGTCGGAGGCGAATCCGGATTCTGTCTTGTACCAATTCCTACAAGAGGCCGGGCATACCGCAAACGGGGATTCAGTCCGCTGCACCTCTTGTTGTTCTGCTTGCGGATGCGAGGCATACTGCCGGGATGCCCAAGCATTGACGCGCTTGTGAAGAGAAGCGACCCGCCGGCAACGTACATCAACAGGGATTTGATCAGGACTCTGTTTGCCCGGGCCGCCGATTCGTTGGCCGGCAAGGGGACGTGGGGTTCCGGTTCCGGCCAAAAAGGACTGGGGCGTGGTGCGCGGGCCAGCAGGGTCCGCGGATCCATGCGGGTACGAAGCCGATGCCACAAGGAGATAAGGGGCAGGAAATGCATTCTCGTGGACGATGTCCTCACTACCGGCGCCACGCTTGCGGAAGCGATGCGGGCGGTGGAAGCCGCGGGTGGGGTGGTCTGCGGCGCTGTTGTCCTCGCGGCCACGAGGCCACCAGCCTATGCTCTCGACACAGCAAGGGGCGATCCCTGTTAAG
The DNA here is from genome assembly GCF_031843805.1 of Arthrobacter sp. WCS2018Hpa-7. NCBI lineage: Bacteria > Bacillati > Actinomycetota > Actinomycetes > Micrococcales > Micrococcaceae > Arthrobacter > Arthrobacter sp. WCS2018Hpa-7. The sequence continues at coordinate 121,805 of NZ_JAVTJB010000005.1, read as the reverse complement.
TCCTTAAGACTCAATCAAAAAATAAGTGACTAAAGGATGAATAACGCGTGGCGATGAACTAACGTCGGTTGTGGGTACCAAGAACAGATGTACCTGTCGATAGCGGCTCGGAAAGGGGCTCGACTGTCCGTCAGACAAGCCCCTAACAGCGTCGTTGTCGTGTCACCTGAGTTATTTGGAGGGCACCATGGAGTTCATGATCAGCGGACGAAATCTCACAGTTTCTGACCGCTTTCGCGAATACGCCGGCGAGAAAATCTCAAAGATTGAATCGCTGGGGGACAAGGTCCAGCGAGTCGACGCCAAAGTTTCCAAGGAAACCAACCCGCGGCAGACGCCGGGCCAGCTCACCGTAGAAGTGACAGTCCTGGGCCGCGGCCCCGTCATCCGTGCCGAGGCCACAGCCGCTGACAAATTCGCTGCCTTCGATCTCGCGTACAACAAGCTTCTTGAGAGGCTTCGCCGTGCGAAGGACCGGAAAAAGGTGCACCACGGACGCCACACGCCGAAAGCCGTGCGGGAGGCCACAGCAACACTTGAGCCAGCCAGCGCGAGCGAACCGCTCTACGTCGAGGCGAGCAACCACCAAGAACCCGTTCCGACGGCCGACGAGCGTTCGCCTTACGAGATTGAGAACGACATTCCGGCAGGCGATTCACCCGTCCTGATCCGCCGGAAAGTCTTCCCCGCAGCCTCCCTGACACTGGATGACGCTGTGGACAATATGGAACTCGTTGGCCACAACTTCTACCTCTTCCTGGACAAGGAAACCAACGCACCGTCGGTTGTCTACCGGCGCAGTGGGTGGACTTACGGTGTGATCACCCTCGACTCCACCTGCGAACCCGGCGAGGAAGCCGTGGAAGAGAAGATCCACGCCTACCGTTCCGATGATCAGGCGTCCACGGCCAAGTAGGGCCACTTTTCCTGAATGAAGGGACTTCCGTGACCGTTTCGCTGAGCCTGGCACAGGCACGGCGGATCGCGTTGGCAGCTCAAGGATTGGCGAAGGTCCGGCCCGCCGGCCCCGTGACAGCACGGGCGGTGGGCCGGACCTTTGCCCAAATCCAGCTTGTCCAGATCGATTCCGTGAACGTCGTGGCACGAAGCCACTACCTTCCGTTTTTCTCCCGGCTGGGTGACTACGACCCCCGTATCCTCCACGTCATGGCCGGGCGGAAACCCCGCAGGATGATGGAGTATTGGGCACACGAAGCAAGCTTTATCCGCCCTGAGCACTTTCACGACCTCTTGGTCTGGCAAAAGCGGGCCTGGGTGGGCGCCCATAACCTTGAACCCCTTGTCCGTCAGGATATGGAAGGCCGCATTCTCGCTGCTCTCACTGCCGGACGCCCCATGACGGCCTCGGAACTGACGGCCGAACTCGGACACAACGAAGAAGCTGACCGTGGGAACTGGGGCTGGAATTGGAATATCGTCAAGCGGGTCTTGGAACACCTGTTTGAGCAGGGCCGGATTTCTGCCGCCTCACGGACACAGCAATTCGAACGCAAGTACACCTTGACCTCGAGGGTTGTTCCCGACATGCCACAGTCCGGGGGCACTTCCGAAGAATCGCTCGACCGCCTGATGGATGCGGCCGCCCAGGCCCATGGCATCGGCACTGTCCGCTGCTTTTCCGACTACTTCCGTACGCCCCTGAAGGCTGGAGCTGACTCGGTCCAACGATTGGTGCGCGCAGGGCGCCTTCACCCAGTCTCAGTGCGTGGTTGGGACAGGGAAACCTACAAGCATTCCAGTGCCAGGATTCCACGCAGCGCGGCCGGCCGTGCACTGTTGAGCCCCTTCGACTCGCTGGTCTTTGAGCGACGGCGTCTTGAGGAACTGTTCGGCTTTCACTATCGAATTGAGATCTACACCCCCGCGGCGAAGCGCCAGTTCGGCTACTACGTTCTGCCGTTCCTCCTCAGGGACGGGGTCGTCGCAAGAGTTGACCTGAAAGCCGACCGCGCGACCGGCCAGCTCCTGGTGCGCTCAGCGTTTGCCGAGGTGGGCGCTCCGGCGGATACCGCCGTCGAACTTGCTGCCGAGCTGGAACTCATGGCCGCCTGGCTCAGGCTGCAGGACATAGTGGTGTGGCCCGTGGGTGACCTCGCCGCAGCTCTCGCCGACGCTGTGGCGGACCGCGCTGATGGCCGGGGCGGACTGCTGCAATCGGACAGTCCGCTCAGAGGGGAACGCGGCAACGTGGCGCTGGTCTCTCCCGTAGACTGAAACAGCCAGAATTCGGCAGCATGAGACTGGGAGCAATTTCACGTGGCATCACTAATCGAAAAACTTCTCCGCACGGGTGACAAAAAGACACTCAAGCAATTGCGGAACTATGCCGATTCCATCAATGCCCTGGAAGACTCCTTCAAGTCCTTCACGGACGCCGAACTCCGCGAGGAGACGGACCACCTCCGGTCCCGTCACCAGGACGGCGAGACCCTGGAAGCCCTCCTGCCGGAAGCATTCGCCGCTGTGCGTGAGGCCTCTTCCCGCACCTTGGGCATGCGCCACTTCGATGTCCAGCTGATGGGCGGTGCCGCACTTCACCTGGGCAACATCGCAGAAATGAAAACCGGTGAAGGCAAGACCCTCGTAGCTACCGCCCCCGCGTATCTGAACGCGCTGGCGGGCAAGGGCGTCCACGTCGTCACGGTCAACGACTACCTCGCCGAATACCAGTCCGAACTCATGGGCCGCGTTTACAGGTTCCTGGGACTTACCAGCGGCTGCATCCTGTCCAACCAGGACCCTGCCGTCCGCCGGCAGCAGTACGCCGCGGACATCACCTACGGAACCAACAACGAGTTTGGCTTCGACTACCTGCGTGACAACATGGCCTGGGATTCCAGCGAGCTGGTTCAGCGCGGCCACAATTTCGCGATCGTGGATGAGGTCGACTCCATCCTGATCGATGAGGCCCGTACTCCGCTCATTATTTCCGGACCTGCCCAGGGCGACACCAACCGCTGGTACAGCGAATTCGCGAAAGTCGTACTCCGCTTGCAGCCCGAAGTCGACTACGAGGTCGATGAAAAGAAACGCACCGTAGGCGTACTCGAAGCCGGTATCGAAAAGGTGGAGGACTACCTCGGAATCCAAAACCTCTACGAATCAGCCAACACGCCCTTGATCGGCTTCCTCAACAACGCCATCAAGGCCAAGGAACTGTTCAAGCGGGATAAGGATTACGTCATCCTCGACGGCGAGGTCCTGATTGTTGACGAGCACACTGGCCGTATCCTGGCCGGACGCCGCTACAACGAAGGCATGCACCAGGCCATCGAAGCCAAGGAAAATGTCGAAATCAAGGCGGAGAACCAGACTCTCGCCACCGTGACCCTGCAGAACTACTTCCGCATGTACTCGAAGCTTGCCGGCATGACCGGCACGGCTGAGACTGAGGCCGCGGAATTCATGAGCACCTACAAGCTCGGTGTCGTTCCCATCCCCACCAACCGCGACATGCAGCGCATTGACCAGTCGGACCTTGTCTATAAGAACGAAGTCGTGAAATTCGACGCCGTCGTACAGGACATCGCCGAAAGGCACGAGAACGGCCAGCCTGTGCTGGTCGGCACCACCAGCGTCGAGAAGAGCGAGTACCTCTCCAAGCTGCTGGCAAAGGAAGGTATCCGACACGAAGTACTGAACGCCAAGAACCACGCGCGTGAAGCGTCCATCGTCGCGCAGGCCGGACGAAAAGGTGCCGTCACTGTTGCCACCAACATGGCCGGTCGCGGTACTGACATCATGCTTGGCGGCAACGCGGAATTTACCGCTATTGCAGAGCTGGCAAAGCGTGGGCTCGATCCCGAGGAGAACTCGGAAGAGTACGAGGCCGCTTGGCCCGAAGCGCTTTCTGCATCCAAGCAGGCGGTCAAGGATGAACACGAAGAGGTCCTGGACCTCGGCGGACTCTACGTCCTGGGAACCGAGCGCCACGAGTCCCGCCGGATCGACAACCAGCTGCGTGGCCGTTCAGGCCGACAGGGTGACCCCGGTGAGTCGCGCTTCTATCTGTCGCTGACGGACGACCTCATGAGGCTGTTCAACTCAGGTGCGGCCGAACGCCTCATGAACAGCTCGGTCCCCGATGATGTTGCCCTTGAATCCAAGCTCGTCTCCCGCGCCATCGCATCGGCCCAGGGCCAGGTGGAAGGACGTAACGCCGAACAGCGTAAAAACGTTCTTAAGTACGACGACGTCCTCAACCGGCAGCGCGAAGCGATCTATGGCGACCGCCGTCGAATCCTTGAAGGCGACGACCTCCACGAGAAGGTCCAGTTCTTCCTTGAAGACACCATCAACGCCCTCATCGAGGCCGCCACTGCTGAGGGAACGGGTGACGATTGGGACTTCAACCAGCTCTGGGCCAACCTGAAGACGTTGTACCCGGCAACCGTTACTGCCGACGAAATCATTGAGGAAGCGGGCGGAAGGGCCCGTGTCACTGCGGAGTTCCTGAAAGAGGAGATTCTCTCGGATGCCCGGCTGGTGTACCAGGCCCGAGAAGAGGCCATTGGCTCTGAGAGCATGCGCGAGCTTGAGCGCCGTGTTGTGCTTTCGGTCCTGGGTCGCAAGTGGCAGGAACATCTTTACGAGATGGATTACCTCAAGGAGGGTATTGGTCTCCGGGCGATGGCCCAGCGCGATCCCCTGGTGGAATACCAGCGCGAAGGTTTCGTGATGTTCCAGAGCATGATGGAAGCCATCCGTGAAGAGAGCATCGGGTTCCTCTACAACCTGGAGGTGGAGGTAACACCTGCCGAAGACGTTGTCGTGGCCGACGATACTGCAGCTGGGGCGCACACCGAACATCATGAGCCCCAGATCCGGGCAGCGGGGTTGGAGGCCCCGGAGAAGCCGGCCCAGTTGCAGTACACGGCCCCAGGCGAAGATGGCGCCACCCAAACACGCATCGAGGGCCGGGCATCCGGTCGGTCCGGCAATCCAGCCAAGGCAGCTGGCCAGGATCAGCGGAAACCGGCTAAAAAGAAGCGTCGCTGACCCGATACCGTACGGCGGCCAGCAGCGTTTCGATGGCTGTTCCGATGACGGATAACGCTCACTCCAAAGGGTGGGCTCCGGACTCAATGTCCGGAGCCCACCCTGTTTTGTTGCCCGCAGATGGATTCGCCAGTTCTAGCCGATCTCCAGGGCCGTGACGCGCCACACGCCGTCCAAGCGTTCCAACCTCATGGCTACAGCGCGGCACCTGAGTTCCTCGGCAACTACAATGCTCGCCTCGCAAATATCTTCGGAGATGGAGCAGGTCCGAACGGAGCGGACCATGGGGCTGCGGTGGGGCTGCAGATTTCCCCGTTGCCTGGCGGCGTGCTTGCGGGTGAGGGCCGCCCTGTGCTGGAGGGAGGTATAGCAGTCAGGGTCCAAGGAACGGGAAAGCTGGCTTAGGGCGCGTGTCCCGGCCAGGACTTCCAAAGCTGCCTGCGCGATACTGCGCGCAACCAGCCGAACGTCGATATCCGAACCGCTCGACCCGTAGCCGGAAAATGTTCGTTGGGTGCTTTGTCGGCCCGCGGGCCGGCTTGCGGTCGCAACGGTCATGGTCATACCTCAGGTATTCACTACATGAACAAGAGTGTGGGGACGCTCTGTTCTGGTGGCTTCTTCTGGGATGACGCTGAACTTGGTTTGATACACCGAATACGGCCCCTGAGCGGGCCATGGGGTGGGTCGGACGACCCGGGCTGTCAGCCAGGTACGGGCGGCCGCAGGATCTGACCCGGAGTCAACACTGAAGGGTCGCCGCCGATGATGGTGAGGTTTGCGGCATACCACTTAGGCCACATGAGGGCGACCTCCACGTCCGTTGCATAGGGACCCAGCCGGGACGCTGCCAGCGACCATAAGGAGTCTCCTGCCTTCACGACGACGCCGGCTTCGTCAGGAGAGATCTGTTGCCTGGACGAAGGGCGGCTTAGAAGCCCGGGATCGGTTGCAGGGGTTTTGGGCTTCCAGCGTGGATCACCCGCGACTGCCGGGCTTCCGGCCACGGACCTCTGTGATGAAAGTGCCGGTCCCGCAACGGGTTCCGGCGTCCACGCCGGGTGGGGAGAGGTTCCCACACCCGCGGGTGCCGGTCCCCAACCAGGATCGGGTGAAGGCGATGCTTGCGCCATGGTGATACCCAGGAGATTAAGGCTCACCACCGCTGCAGCAATCCGCAGCATGAAAGCAGGGCTGAACTTGGCAAGGGCGTTCGCCCCCCTCTTCCGTCCACTCGCATGCAACAGCGATGCGAAAACGGCGAGCAGCAAGGAAAGGGCCCACCAGGCTACCAGCGCTACGCCGGCACCGTTCGCTGCAAATCCGAGGAGGTCCTCAAAAGAGAAGTTCTGATGGCGATGATCTGCTGACCGCCATTGGTCCAAGAGCGTGCCGCCCACATAGACGAGCAGCAGCCCAAGCCCCAGGATTGTCGCAGCGAGGCAGGCGTCGCTGCGTACCGTTCTTGCCATTCAAAGCCCCCAAGCTTCGTTTGATGCATTTTGATGCATTTTGACATCGTTAGGCCTATTGTGGGCACGTCCCGGGCTTTCTGTCCAATTTGGGTGCCAGGGTCACGGATGATTCGCCGTGCCTCCATGTTGCAGCCTAGTCTGATTACATGAGATGGGACTCTCTCTTTGAGGACTTGGAAGCACAATTTTCTGCCGGACGTGCCCTGGAGGCGGAATCGGAGATCACCGAGCGGGCCAGAGTTGAGCTTGCGGGGATCGAACTGGGTGATCGGCTCCGTGGTGCAGCTGGCTCCATGATCAAGCTCTTCCTCGCTGACGGCAACATCATTCATGGAGCGCTGGGCCGTGTGGGCGGCGAATGGTTGGTGTTGTCCGAGGGCTCGCGGCAATGGCTGGTTCCCTTCGCGGCCGTGCTCACATTCCAAGGTCTGGGGAGGCTGGCCCTTAAACCTGTGTCGACGGTTCGGCAATTGCCAGGGATCGCCTCAGCCCTGAGAGCATTGGCCCGGGACAGGTCCGCAGTGGTAGTTCATTTGAACACACGGACCGGAGATGGCGCCAAGCTCAACGGTGTCATCGACAGGGTCGGCCGGGACCACTTCGACGTGGCTGTTGTCCGTGACGGTGAAGTACGGCGGGCAGGCAACGTGGCATCAGTCGTGACCGTCCCGTTCAGTGCTGTTTCAGCCCTCTGCTCGGCAGCCGGCGAGTAGCCACTCTGCTGTAGTCCCTAGGGCTGGTTCGCCTTGGTTTTGGCTTCCTGAATCATCCGGCTTGTTTCTGCGTAGCGCTCTTGGATGTACTGCTCAAGCATCGTCTCCTCGATGCGCCATTGTCCACGCCCTCCAACCTGGATCGCTTTCAACTCGCCGCTTCGCACCAAGGCGTAGGCCTGTGGTGAGTTGATTTGGAGTTGTTCGGCGACATCCGCCAGAGTCAGGAATCGGGGCATGGCACCATTTTGCCACTGTTGGCCCCTTTTGATGCGTTTATCCACAGTTTCGGCTCTTTTGAGGTCGATGGCTTTCGTCCTTCGGGAGGGGGCCGGTAAGAATGAGGAGGCGGGTCCGTCGACCATGCCTTTAGCTCATCGGGGGTATCAGGAACATGGGTCAAGTGAGAGCGGTCGCTGCAGCAAGATTGAAGAAGCCATCGTGGAAGGACCCGCGGCTCCTCATCGGGATACTGCTGGTACTCGTATCCATTGCGGGCGTCATCGCTTTGGTTGGTACGGCTGACAGGACTACGCAGGTCTACAGTGCGCGCGAAGACATCGCAGTTGGCCAGGTGATCGCCGTCGCTGATCTTTCGATTGTCAATGTGCGCCTGGATGATGTCGAGTCCGGGTACGTCACTGTGGAGGGTGGTCTGGCGGAGGGGCGGGTAGCCCTGCAGCGGGTGGCCAAGGACCAACTCGTTCCAAAGGAAAGCCTGGGAAAAGCTGATGCCCTGAACAGGAAGCCAGTGGCCATCTCCATGGAAGGAGAACTTCCCGCCCAGGCGGTCGGTGGTGCGCGGGTGGACGTATGGGTTGCCTTGCCTGGTTCGAGCACCGCCTTTGATGAGCCGCAACTGCTCTTGCCTGGTGCAGAAATCGCCCAGGTGGTTTCAGGCTCGGCTGGCTTGGGGGCATCAAAGACCACTCAAGTGTTGGTGCTGGTGACGGATGAGCAGATGCCCAAGCTATTGGGTGCCCAAGCAAATGGGGCCAGTATCTCCGTCGTGTGGAATCCGGCGGGCCTCAACCCATGAGCATCCCGGTGATTACTGTGGGCCCTGCCCAGGAGGCTGTCGTGGGCGGTCTTGAGGGCCTGCACGGTCCGGTGACGGTGGTTCGCCGTTGTTCAGAGCTTGCTGAGCTGATGGCTGCCTGCCAAAGCGGCCTTGCGATGGCGGCCGTCGTGGCCGAGGGCTGCGAGGAATTGACCACTACCTTGGTGGATCGGCTTGGCGCTGTTGGAGTTTCGATCGTTGCACTGACCGATGATCCGGCCGAAGTGCGGCGGCTGCACTCCATTGGAGTCGTTGTCGCGGCTTCCGGGATAGAACCAACACAACTCGCCGCAAAAATATCCGAGGCTGTGGGTCGTGAGCACGCGCGCGGACGTTTGGGCGCGGGACAGGACGCAGGTTTCGCTGATGCGGGAGGCGGGGCGCTTTTGATGTCTGCTCCCGAAACGGGGGAGGACCCAGCGGCGGGTTCAGGTCTGGTCTTTGCTGTATGGGGGCCCATAGGGTCACCCGGCAGGACCCTGCTTGCGGTCAACATCGCTGCCGAATTGGCAGCAGAGGGTAAGTCCGTCATCCTCGTGGATGCTGACAGCTATGGTGCCAGCGTGTCAGCTGTACTCGGGTTGTTGGACGAAGCCGCAGGACTGGCCCAGGTCTGCAGGCTTGCGGACCAGGGGATGCTCGACCCCAGTGCTTTGAAGGCCGCGGCGATCCCCGTCTTCACCAAAGGGGGATCATTTCGGGTGCTCACTGGGACTACGCGGGCGGATCGATGGACGGAATTGAGGGCGGCTGCGCTGTCGCAGGTCCTTGAGCGATCCAAAGAAATGTCGGATGTCGTGGTGGTCGATGCCGGATTCTGCCTCGAATCAGATGAGGAACTAAGCTTCGACACCATGGCCCCACGGCGGAACGCAGCAACTCTCAGGAGTTTGGAAATGGCCGACGTTGTCTTCGCTGTGGGAGCAGCCGACGCAATCGGGGTACCGCGGCTGGTCCGGGGCCTGGCCGACCTTCAAGCAGTCGTTCCACAAGCATCCCTCCGCGTGGTGCTGAACAAGGTGAAGAAGGCGGCCGTGGGCCACGCGCCCCAGCAGCAATTGGCGGAAGCGTGGGACCGGTATGGCCCAGGCCTGCGGATCGATGCCTACCTCCCGGCAGATCCCGTGGCCTGCGACGCCGCCTTGCTCTCGGGCTCCGTCCTGCTTGAAAGCGCGCCCGAATCCGCCCTTCGAATTGCCATCGCCGGATTGGTCTGTGCGCCTGACCAGCAAAAAGCAAAATCCTTTGGTCGAAACACCAGAGCCGCCCGCTTGCTTAAGCGCTAGGCTCAAAATGTGGGCTGCAGAGTCGCAGCAATCAACATGTGATGGAGGCGTTTGTAGATGTCGTCAGGATCCAGCGTGGAGGATCGGTCCGATGCAACAGTTGTCCGTGAAGGGTTCTTCGGTGACTACTATGAACACCTGGCAGAGGAGGATGCCCGTGCGTATTCGCCTGAGCTGCTGATCTCGCGGGCTACGAATCACAAAAAAGTCGCGCAGTCCCGTATGCCGGGAAACGCCGTCGTCGACATCGCCATTGAGGCGGACCGAAGCGTCGTGTACATCGTCACGGACGATATGCCGTTCCTCGTTGACTCAGTCAATGCAGAACTCGTTCGCCAGAACTGTGCCATCAGGCTTGTCATGCATCCTTTGTTCGTGATCACCCGCGACCGTGTCTCCGGGGAGCTCCGGAACATCTCCCGGGTTCCTTCCAACGTAGGGATCTCCAGCGGCGACACCGCTGCACTTCCAAGCGTGGCCCACCTCCTGGGTGACGGTGACAACTCATCGCACATGGAGTCGTGGATTGCGGTGGAGATTGACCGTGTCAACGACGACGCCCGTGCAGAACTGATCGAAGGACTGCACCGTGTCCTCGGCGATGTCAAGGCAGCAGTCGAAGACTGGCCCAAGATGCGCAGCAAAGCACTCGAACTCGCAGAAGCCCTTGCCGGCATTTCGCACCCCGAGCAGATCGCCGAACTCCGGCAGGCTCAGGACCTCCTGCGCTGGCTGGACAACGGCAACTTCACCTTCCTCGGCTACCGCGAGTACGACCTCGTAGACCAGGACGGCGAGGACGTCCTTCAACTGCGCGAAGACAGCGGTCTTGGTCTTCTGCGGGCAGGGGACACCACGCGTCAGGTTCAGCACCTCACGGACGCCGGACGGAAGCGCGCCCGGGAAAAACGGGCCCTGGTGATCACCAAAGCCAATTCCAGATCTACAGTCCACCGGCCCGCCTACCTCGACTACATCGGCGTCAAGAGCTTCGACGCCCAAGGCAACGTCAATGGGGAACGGCGATTCATCGGGCTTTTCGCAACAAGTGCCTACACCGGTTCTGTGCGCAACATCCCGATTGTCCGCGACAAGGTGGACGCCGTCCTGCGGAACGCTGGGTTCCCGATTGACTCCCACTCCGGCAAGGATCTCCTGGGTATCCTCGAGACATACCCGCGCGACGAACTGTTCCAGATCGAGATTCCCGACCTTGCTGCTACTGCTACCGGGATCCAGAGGCTGCAGGAACGTCGCCGTACCAAGTTGTTCCTCCGGCCCGACATTTACGGCCGTTTCATGTCGGCAGTGGTGTACCTTCCCCGCGATCGTTACACCACCAGCGTTCGCCTTCGGATCGAACAGGAGCTCCGGGAAACGTTCCAGGCCGAGAGCATCGACTACGAAGCCCGGATCACCGAGTCCGCCTTGGCGCGTGTCTTCTTCAGGATCCGGCTCCCGCGCACGGCTGAGCTTGCAGAAGTCAATGTTGCGGAGCTTGAACACCGGCTGATGAGGGCGTCCCGCTCCTGGAGCGAAGGAGTCGCCGAGGTCCTCCGCGAGCACCGCCCGGCAGAAAGCGCCGATGTCCTGTCAGCCCTGTGGGCGGAGGCCTTCCCCGCAGGCTACCGGGTGGACTATGAGGTGGAAGACGCCCTGGAGGACATCGAACGCTTCGAGAAGTATGGGGCCCAGGCCGAGAGGGCCGGCGAAGCAACAAGGCAGGTCAAACCTGGGGTTCACGTGTACCTTCCAGAAGGTGCCGGCGAAGCCCTGGAGGAGGATGCCCGCGTCAAGCTCTACCTCATGGAGCCCAAGAGCCTGAGCCAGATCCTCCCTTACTTCCACAATCTCGGTCTTGAGGTCCTGGACGAACGTCCCTTCGAAATCGAAACCTCCGATCACCGCGACTTCTTCCTTTACGACCTCGGGTTGAAGTACCCCGCCGGCGTGGACCCCCTCGTCACCGGGGAGCTTCTGAGCGATTCCTTCGGAGCGGCTGTCACAGGATCCGTTGAGTCGGATAACTTTGACCGGCTGGTGCTGCGTGAAGGCATGCACTGGCGCCAAGTAGTGGTCCTCCGGGCCTACGCCAAATACATGCGGCAAATGGGCAACACTAATTCGTTCGGTTTCATCGCTGACACTCTTCTGGGCAACCCCGACGTTGCCCGTGGACTCAACGCCCTCTTCTCTGCGCGCTTCGACCCCACTGTGCCGGAGGATCTTCGGCCGGAACGCCAGTCTGCAGCACGGGCAGCCCTCGCCGAATCCATTGAGCAAGTGGCTACGTTGGACGCTGACCGCGTACTGCGTACTTTCGTGAACCTGATTGAGTCCACCCTGCGGACCAACTATTTCCAAAACAAGGAATACCTCAGCTTCAAGCTGGATCCAACGTCGATCGACGGATTGCCCTTCCCCCGCCCTGTGTACGAGATCTGGGTCTATTCACCCAGGGTTGAAGGTGTGCACCTGCGCTTCGGGAAGGTAGCCCGCGGCGGTCTCCGCTGGTCAGACCGCCGGGAAGACTTCCGCACGGAAATCCTTGGCTTGGTGAAGGCCCAGACAGTCAAGAACGCCGTGATCGTTCCTACGGGTGCCAAGGGTGGGTTCTTCGCAAAGAAGCTGCCCAACCCGGCAGTTGACCGGGCCGCATGGATGGCCGAAGGAATTGAGAGCTACAAGACTTTCATCCGGGGCCTGCTGGACATCACCGACAACCTCGTGACGTCAGCGGACGGCGAAAGGCTGGTCCCGCCGTCGGACGTTGTTCGCCACGACGGTGACGATTCCTACCTGGTGGTGGCGGCCGACAAGGGAACCGCCACCTTCTCCGACACCGCCAACGGGCTCGCGGCCGAGTATGGATTCTGGCTGGGCGATGCCTTCGCCTCCGGCGGATCCGTGGGTTACGACCACAAGGCCATGGGCATTACGGCACGCGGGGCGTGGGAATCAGTCAAGAGGCACTTCAGTGAACTTGATCTGGATACCCAGACCGAAGAGTTCACGGTAGTTGGCGTCGGCGACATGTCCGGCGACGTCTTCGGCAACGGGATGCTGCTGTCCCGGCACATCCGTCTGCTGGCCGCATTCGACCACCGCCATATCTTCCTTGATCCCACACCCGATGCCGCGGCATCCTTCGCGGAACGGCAGCGGCTGTTTGAGCTGCCCCGATCTTCCTGGGATGACTATGACCGGTCTCTCATCAGTGAAGGCGGAGGCGTCTTTGCGCGCCAGGCGAAGACAATCCCCGTCTCGGACCAGGTCCGAAAGGCGTTGGGCCTGCCCGAGGGCACCACGCAGCTCAGCCCGCCGGAGCTTCTTCGCGCGATTTTGCTGGCTCCGGCGGATCTCCTCTACAACGGCGGCATCGGCACCTACGTCAAGGCCAGTACGGAGACCCACGCGGCAGTTGGCGATAAAGCCAACGACGCCATTCGTGTGGACGGACGCGACCTGCGGGTCAAGGTTGTGGGCGAAGGCGGAAACCTCGGTTTGACGCAGCGTGGGCGCATCGAAGCCGCACTGCAAGGAGTCATCCTCAATACGGATGCGATCGACAACTCGGCCGGGGTGGACTGCTCCGACCATGAAGTGAACATCAAGATCTTCGTGGATCGAATGGTGGCCGCCGGCAAGCTTGAGGCCGAAGAACGGGCCGCTTTCCTGGCAGATATGACCGATGAGGTGGGACGACTCGTCCTTCAGGACAACATCGACCAGAACATCCTGCTCCTGAATGATCGGACGCGGGTTGCGGAATGGAGTCCAAGCTACGAGCGGTTGATGGACTGGTTGGAGAAGTCCGCCGATCTCAAGCGTGATCTCGAAGCTTTGCCCACCACGGAGACACTTCGTGCAAGATTGGAGCAGGGCCAAGGCCTGACGTCCCCGGAACTGGCAGTTCTGGCTGCCTACGCCAAGATCGAACTCGGCGCCGCACTGCGCGAGAGCAACCTTGCCGACGACCCCTGGTTTGCGGACACCATCCGCAACTACTTCCCGAAGCAATTGCGCGAGAAGTTCGACGCCGAACTGGACACACACCCGTTGCGCCGCGAAATCATCGCAACCGTCGTAGCCAACGACATCATCAACCTGGGTGGCATCACGTTCGCGTTCCGGGCCATCGAAGAAACATCGGCAAACGAGGTAGCGGTTGCCAAGGCATTTGTGGCGCTGCGCGAAATTTACGACCTCGATCCCATGGTGGAGGAGTTGAACGCGCTCCCGGCGTCCTTCCCGACAGAACACTGGAGTGAGGTCCACCTGGACATCCGCCGGCTGCTCGACAGGGCTGTGCGATGGGTCCTGGGGCAAGGGATGGCGTCCCAGCCGATTTCCACAGTGGTGGAATCGTTCAAGCCAATGTTGGCCCCCTTGCGGGCCAAGCTGCTGGACTACCTCCGGGGCGAGGACAAGACCCGCATCTCAGGCTGGCTTGAGAAGGCACGTGGCTGGGAATTGCCGGAACACCTTGCCCACAGGTGGGCGGAGCTGTTCGAGAGTTACGCGCTGTTGGATATCGCGCGGATTGCCGAGACCGGCGGTGGCAGCGTCGAAGACGTTGCCCACGTTTATTACACCGTGTTCAACCGCTTCCACGTCGATTCGCTGCTGGAACGGATCAGTTCCCTGCCGCGTGATGATCGCTGGCAGGCGTTGGCCAGGGCCGCCCTTCGGGATGATCTGTACTCAACGGTCGCGGATATGACGACGTCGGTCCTGGAGTCGACGGAGTCCGGCACCTCAGCTGAAGATCGCCTGAGGGCGTGGGAAGGGCAGAATGCCGAGCAACTGGGCCGGGCCAAGACCATGTTTGACGAGGTCAACGCGCTCGAAGCCGACGACATGGCTTCACTGTCGGTAGCATTAAGGCTCTTGAGGTCAATCGTTCGACGCTAGGGGCAATCCCGGCGTCGCAAATGGAGGTGCAGTGGCAATCTTTACAGACCCCATCAGGGAACACGCTGATTTCGGGCCTGGAGACGCCGAATGGCTGCACCTCCTCGTCGGTGACTGGCAGATGGTCGCCGACTTGGCATTCGCGGACCTCGCACTGTGGTTTCCGCACCCGGAGTTCGGTTACATCGCCCTCGCCCACGTCCGTCCGTCGACATCACATACGGTGTTTCATGCGGACTTCGTGGGGGAGGGCATCCGTTCCGATCTTCGCCCGCTGGTTGATAAGGCATGGAACAGCCGCTCGATCGAACGATCCAGCGAAACGAGCTGGAGCAGCGAGATGGCGTTGCGTGTCGAAGCTGTTCCCATGGTGCGCAATGGCAGGACACTGGCCGTAGTAACGTCCCACATGGATCTGTCCAGCTCCCGCATGCCCTCGAGGTTGGAGCTGACGTATCGTCAGTGCGCCTATGACCTCCTGCGCATGGGAACTCTGGGACTATGGCCCGATTTCGCTTCGCCCACTGGATCACGTCGTGGGGCCCCGCGTGTGGGGGACGGGCTTATCCGGCTGGACGCCGAAGGCATAGTTCAGTACGCGAGCCCCAATGGCGTCTCAGCCTTCAGGCGACTCGGCGAAGTTGAGTCATTGGAGGGCCGGTCCCTGGCGGAGGTGACGGCCGGGCTCCTCAAAGACCGCCGGATGGTGGATGAGACACTGCCATTGGTTGTCACCGGACGAATGCCTTGGCGCAGTGAGATTGAGTCCCGGGGCGTCAGCCTTTCCCTGCGGGCTATTCCCTTGCGCGACGAGCAGCACCGTTTCGGTGCCCTCGTCCTGTGCCGCGATGTCTCGGAACTGCGGCGCAGGGAAATGGAATTGGTTACCAAAGACGCCACGATCCGGGAGATCCATCACCGGGTGAAAAACAATCTTCAAACTGTGGCGGCACTGCTGCGAATGCAATCGCGCCGTATGGTCAGTGACGAAGCGAAGCAGGGCCTGGAACAGGCTATGCGGCGGGTGGCCACCATCGCACTCGTCCATGAAACGCTTTCCCAGGGGCTGACGCAGAGTGTTGATTTTGACGAGTTGATTGGACGGCAGTTCCGGCTGTCTGCAGAGGTGGCGTCGCCGTCCCAGCAGGTACGAACGGAACGTTCAGGGCTGTTCGGCGAGTTGCCCAGCGATTTTGCCACTCCCTTGGCCCTGGTCATCAACGAGTTGGTCACCAACGCTGTTGAGCATGGTCTTGAAGGGCGCACGGGTACGGTATGGCTCTTGGCTGATCGGGCAGACGGAGACGGGAATGACGAATTTCTGACCGTGACCATTGCCGATGACGGCGTTGGCTTGCCGGACGGTCAATACTCCGAAGGTCTGGGCTTGCAGATCGTCCGCACGCTGGTCACGAGCGAGCTCGGTGGATCAATCCAGTGGAGCCCTCGCGACGGAGGGGGAACCGCCGTCGAAATCGTTCTGAACCTGGCCCGCGCTTAAGCTGTCGGTGCGCCCCGCCAGTGTCACCGGGGTAGCGCACCGACAGCCATGGCTTAAATAAGGAAGGCCGCGGACCATCGGTCCGCGGCCTTCCTTATTGATGAGGTCTAGGAAGCGCGGCGTGCGCGGGCAGCGCGACGCTTGAGCGCCCGACGCTCGTCTTCACTCATACCGCCCCAGACGCCGGCGTCTTGTCCGGACTCCAGGGCCCACTGCAGGCAGGTGTCCACTACGGGGCAGCGGCGGCAGACGCTCTTGGCTTCCTCGATTTGCAGAAGTGCTGGTCCGGTGTTGCCGACTGGGAAGAAGAGCTCCGGGTCCTTGTCGAGGCAGGCTGCGCGATTACGCCAATCCATGCTGATCAGTCACTCCATTCGTGAGAACTAGATAGGGCCTTTTGTGAAAACATTCACGAGAGGCTCCAAAGGAAAGGGGCCCGCATGGGCCCCCTTGGTCGTCTGAGTCAAGCGTTTCATGTTAACGCCTTGTAAACAAGGGGTGTTAGTGGTCGAAATGCCCGGAATCCGTGAGCGATGCATCACATCAGCCGCCAGTGCCCTCACTGCTAGATGACTATGTCCGGTAGTGTGCCAGTGTGTCAAGACCTCCCGTAAACCCTGCCCAACCCGCCTCCGGATCGGAGCCAGGAGAAGATTCCGGCGCGCAGGCGCACCAGGAAACCGGCGATCCAGGAGGCAGCCACCGGCCCCGTGGGGTCGCGGTGATATCGGCTGTTGTCCTGTTGGAAGCACTCGCTCTCATGGGCGCCGCAGCCTGGTACGCATACGAATTACTCACTGGGGCCCCTGTGCTGACCTTCTGGGGCGCCGTGTTTACGCTGGGGCTGCTCCTTGCCTTCTCGGTGTGGTTGTTCGCAGTGGGGCATTATCTGTTCCGTGGATACCGGTGGACCCGGGCGGCTGCGTTGGTGGCCCAGTTGTTCGTGCTCACCATCGGTTTTCCCACTTTGACCGGCGGGCTGGTTTTGGCCGGGCTGGCAATGATCATCCCGGCCGTTGCGGCGATCGTGTTCCTCTTCCACAAGGACGTCATTGCCTACGCATCGCGTACAGGTGGTACCTCCGGAGTCCTTTAGCCCGCTTCCGTTGGGGAATCATGGGCGGCAGTGGGCGGGGAGCCCGTTGTGAGCACTGCTTGAAATGGCCGCACGTCTCCTGCCTCCACCACATACCCGCGCCCTGGGCGCGCTGGGCGCTCTGTTTCCAGTCGAACTCCCAAGAGATCGCCATCGTGAGGCGATTCCGGCGCCAGGACCAAACCCATCCGGAATGTTTGTACTTCCCGGGCAAGCGGCAGTTGTTGGATCAATGCGGGCCCTGGAGTGGCTGTCATCACGATGCCCCGGACTTTTCCAGCCAAGGCAGCGAGGGCTTGCCGCCCTGCGGCGCCGAGGGCGTCCGCGTCGTCCACCAACAGGACGCTCTCCGGGTCCAGCTTGCCCGCTTCTTGTGCGGCTGAGGCCCAGAATGAGTCTTGGGATGTTCCGCGTGCCGGAACAACCCAAGCAACCGAAGGGTTCAGGCGACGCAGTGATGCCAAGGCCGTGCTCTTCCCTGATCGATGGCTGCCGAGGATGATGCTGACACCGTTCGACCGGAGAGGCAGGGAAACAGGTGTCGCTTCGTCCCCTCCAACGCCGATCCACAGAGCGTACCCCGGTTCCTGCCCGGCAGGCATCACGTGGGCGGTGGACGCAGCGAGCCCATCATGAAATGCCTGTTCCTCCAGGCGATCAGGAAGAGGCCGCAGGCTGAAGGGTGGATTCTCTTGGGGGAGAAGGGCGAACGGCCAGCGCCCCTCATCGGGGGCCTCACGAAACTGCGTGACCACTGCTTCTCCGTTGACGAAGTTGCCCGTGGCGACGGCGCGCCCTGGGAATGGCTCCACCTCCGGAAGGCGGGGCCAATGAAACCGGGCTTCCTCCGTGGAGCCTGACGGAAAATAGGCCCGGTTTTGTATCCCTCCAAAGAAACGCGAACTGACCAATTCCCGCTCGCCACAAATTATCACCGTGATGCCCAGAGGGCGGCCGTCCCGCACAATGTCCTGCACGAGGCTCTCTGCCCAGGCTGAAGTCCCGGCCCGGAATGCAGTTGCCCATGAGCACCACCCTGAGATGATCAAAGCCAGGGGCTTGGCGGCCCTCCCCGCGTCGTTGCCGGTGCGTCTACGGCCCATTTCCTCGGCAAGACGCTTTAACACACGTGCCGCAAGCGTTAATTGGTGAAGGCCGACGAACGCACCCACCCTTTGATGGCCACGGAGGTCGCCCAGTATTCCGGCCGCATCCAGGACAAAGGGGTGAGGCTGGGGCCCTTGCATGGCCAGCATGGCTGAGACGGCCCTGAAGCAGGCGTGCATACCGCTCGACGCGCTTCCGATCATGGCCAGATGTCCGTGCTCGGCCGGCAACCACTGCAAGGGCTCCACGATTTGCCGTGTGGGCCTGTCAACCAACGCCAGCGGCCCGACACACCAAGGCGCTGCTTCAGTGGTTGCGGGGACGTAAGAGGCATCCGCCAGGGAAAGTCCCCCACTCCACGGAATCGCAGACGGCAGGGGCTCCGCTATGGGGTGCCGGGGGAGGGAACTCCCTTGGCGGTGCCATGCGTCCTGGACAGTAGAAACAAGCCGGCGGACACCGGCATCCGGGAGGGCCTCCTGCAGACCTGCCAAGGGGTGGGACAGTGAGCCTTGATGCTGCGAACCGCCGTTGAGCACCTGAATGGCGGCTTGGACGAACTGTGGAGGGCCGTCGTCAGGGCCGTCGGAGGCTCTGGCGTCGGGGGAAACCGCAAGGGACGCGGCCTGGAATTCTTCCGGGTTGCTTGAGGGCCGGACCAGGTAGGCCCTTCCCGGAGTGTCAGCCCGTATGGAGGCAGCTACTTTGGAATTGATGATGTCCACGGACTCTGCTTCAGATTGCACTCTCAGAGCGATACTTGAGGCAACGTTTGCCCGGATGTCGGCGGTTAATGCTCCTTGAGGCCTTTGGGTCGCCATCACAAGATGGATACCCAAGGAACGGCCGATGGTGGCGATCCGCATGAGCTCGCGAAGGGCTTCGGGAGCCTCGTCAATCAGCATGCGGAACTCGTCGATGACCAAAACCAAATGCGGAACGGCTGGGTACGTGCTCGACGCAGCAAGGCGGTACTGGTTCAGGTCTGCGACGTCAGCTGCAGCGAACAACTCCTCGCGGTATCTGATCTCCCCCCGGAGCGACGCAAGAGCGCGATCCAGATGGTGCCCACCAAGATCGGTCAAGAGGCCAACACAGTGGGGCAGGCCGGCGAGCGGTCGCAATCCCGAGCCGCCTTTGAAATCAATAAAGAGGAAGGTTGTGTGCTCGGGGGAGTACGTCAGCGCCACGGAAGCGACGAGGGTCCTCAGGAGCTCCGACTTTCCAGAGCCCGTGGTACCTGCCACCAGAAGGTGTGGACCGTCTCGCTTAAAGTCAAAGGTCTCAGGGCCCTGACGGCCCTGGCCCAACACTGCCCTAAGTCCAGGCAAGCGTGCAGCGTCATCCCAGCGGCGAAGAACCCTCCTGGTCCCGAAAGGAAGAATGGCAGCCAGAGTGCATTGCTCAGGAACGGGCTGCCGTGTGCCGGCACGTTCGTGGTGCGCCAGCGAAGCCATGGAGCGGCAGAACGCATCGAAAACGCTGACCGGGACAAGGTCTGGAACGAAGTCCAGGCGCTCGCCGGCCACGTCCAGTGTTCCTGATGTCCCTGACCGCGAAAGCTCGATGAGGGGTCCGGGCTGTCCAGCAGGTGGGCCGCAATGGATCACCTGCCACCCGTTCCGGTGCGCGGCGCCCAGGAGCAACGACAACGCGCCCTTGTCTCCGCCTGCCGGTTCATCGATGATGAGCAGCCTTCCAAGGGCGCTGCCGCTGAGCCGGTGCATGGCTGCCAGGGCCACCTCATGCTTCGTCGTCAGAGTTACCTTCGAGAGGAACCTGGCACTGAGAGGCAACCTTCCGACACTCCCAACGACAACGACGGGTGTCTCCGCAGCACGGGGATAGCCGGTCATCTGCATCACCATGAAGCGGAGCAGGGAATCAACATGGTCGGGAGGTCCGGCAAGTGCCACCGTGGGAAGATCCGGGTCCAAAGTCACTGCCGCTGCACCGATGCTTGGAGCGCTGAACGTTGGATCTTCAGGTGTCAATCGGATGTTCGCCAGCGCGTTTGCTGTACCCAACCGGATCCAGCTGCCGGAATCTTCACGGAAGGTTTCTCCCGGGGAGCCAGCAGGCGATCGGGACTGACCTCGTGCTGCGTCCTGAGCCTGCATAGTGGCCCTGCCGATGGCAGCCACCACCAGCTCCGCAGCGGAAGGAGAGCTGCGTTGCCGGCGGACGAGGTCATCGTGTGCGGCGCGAGCCACAGCCAATCCACATTCCCGGCGGCTCTTCCGTCCTGTCATGAAGGGGATCAGGAGACTGATCGCGGAGATGGCAGTGAATCCCAGATACATCCACATCCCCGTGGCAACGGCAAGTCCAATGCCGGCGATCAACGGCAGCCCGGCAGCCAGGATGATCGCCGTACGGTTTCCTTGCCGTCCGGCATGCGCCACCTCAATCGGCTCCTCGACGGAGCGGCCGGCATCGTTGGAAATTTCCGGGAGTGGTCCTCTCTCCGTGGAGACGGAGAACACGCTGTTGCCGCACAGAATTGTCGATTCCGACGTCACGGACGTGCGCCGGGATGGCCGCCCATCCACGAGTACCCGGTTGACGGGTGCGACGCTGCTCAGGGTCAGTGCCGTGCTGGAAACATCCAGCACGGCGTGCTCCCTGGACATCCCTGGATCCGGCACGGAAACCTCCGCGGCACCGCGGCCTATCCGGAAGCGGCCGCGATGAATATGGAAGACGGCACCGGCATAGGGACCCGAATGAGTGAGCAGCATGAGAGGCAGGGACGCTGGCTCGGAGAAATGGTGCGGTGCATGACCATCGACGATTATTGCGCCGGACACCAAGGGTGGCCGGCCAACCGTCAGGGCGGCTATGTCTTTTCCATCCACTGCCAGTGGGCCAGTCCCGCGCTCCTCCCCAAGAATCGACTGAAGGTAGGCTCCGGACGTACCCGCAGGGACCCTGATGGTCAATTCCTCCGGAGCCGAAAACTCCGCGGCCGCCGGGCCCCTCACCAACGTGCATTCCAAAGTCATGGCTTCCGTCTTCCTGTGTTCAGTAACGCCCCTGCCGGACAGTGGTGGGCGTTGCACCTGACGCTAGAGGCGTTTACTCCGTGCTGCAGCCTTAGGCATGGCGTATGTGGACAAACCGGAGCGATCTTCACGGATAGCCCTTGACGCTGCAGCATGGTGTCTCAGCTAAGATGAATCTCGTTGTCGCGTGTGCTCAATGAGGAAGGACCTTCACCGGTGATAGTGGTTGCAGAGAGCGCCGATGTTTCAGACAAGGCGGTAATTGGTGATGGATCAAAGATTTGGCATCTTGCCCAAGTCCGCGAGCAGGCCGAGTTAGGCGTCAATTGCATCGTGGGACGAGGTGCCTATATCGGTACCGGGGTAAAGATGGGGGACAACTGCAAAGTCCAGAACTATGCACTTGTCTACGAGCCCGCGGAACTTGAAGCCGGCGTGTTCATTGGCCCCGCAGTTGTGCTGACCAACGACACCTACCCCCGCGCTGTCGGTCCTGACGGCAGCTTGAAGAGTGCCCACGATTGGGAGCCCGTTGGTGTCACTATCCGCGAGGGCGCATCAATCGGTGCCCGCGCCGTGTGCGTTGCTCCTGTGACCATTGGGCGGTGGGCCACAATTGCCGCCGGCGCGGTCGTGGCTAAAGATGTCCCGGATTTTGCCCTGATGGTCGGAGTTCCGGCCAAGCGTCACGGGTGGGTCGGCAAAGCTGGTTTCCCGCTGCAGCGCAGCGGAGAGAACTGGGTGTGTCCGGAGACCGGCGCAACGTATGTTGAACAAAACGAGACCCTTCGAGAGGTAGAGGCATGAGCCCCGAATTCATTCCCCCCGCCAAACCCATCATCGGCGATGAAGAGCGCAAGGCCGTTGATGCCGTGCTGGCTTCCGGCCAGCTCGCCCAGGGCACGGAGGTAGCCTCTTTCGAGCAGGAATTCTCCCAGGTCCTCCTCGACGGCAGGGCCGCCGTTGCCGTTAACTCCGGAACCTCGGGTCTTCACCTGGGCCTGCTGGCTGCCGGCATCGGCGCTGGAGACGAGGTCATCGTTCCGTCGTTCACTTTCGCAGCGACGGCCAACTCGGTCGCACTGACGGGCGCCACCCCCGTTTTCGCCGACGTTGATCCGGACCACTACACGCTGGACCCGGCTTCCGTCGAAGCGAAAATCACGGATCGCACTGCGGCCATCATGCCGGTACACCTTTACGGGCACCCGTTCAACGTTGATGCGATCGGCGCGCTTGCCGCCAAGCACGGCGTCAAGGTCTTTGAGGACGCGGCACAGGCGCACGGCGCAGCAGTCAACGGGCGCAAGGTTGGCACCTTCGGCGACTTCGCCATGTTCAGCCTTTACCCCACCAAAAACATGACGTCGGGTGAGGGCGGCATGGTCAGCACTGGTCTGGCCGACGTCGAGCGTCGCCTCCGGTTGCTCCGCAACCAGGGCATGGAACGCCAGTACGAGAACGAACTGGTTGGCTTCAACTGCCGTATGACCAACATCCATGCGGCCATCGGCCGCGTCCAGCTGACCAAGGTCAACGGTTGGACCAAGACCCGCCAGGAAAACGCTGCCTTCTTTGACGCGAACATCGAAGGCGTTGTGACACCAAAGGTCGCAGAAGGCTACGAGCACGTTTACCACCAGTACACGATCCGCATCGCTGAGGACCGTGACGGTTTCGCCAAGGCCCTGCGCGAGGAATACAACGTTGGCTGCGGGGTCTATTACCCGATCCCCAACCACCGCCTTGCGCCTTTCCAGACCTCGGACGACCTCCCGGTCACCGAAGAAGCGGCAGCGAGCGTGCTCTCGCTTCCGGTGCACCCGTCCCTGAGCCAGGATGACCTTGACCGGATTGTTGCTGCGGTCAACGCCGTCGCCAAGGCAGGCAGCTAGTGGCAAATCTTCGCGCAGGCCTCATCGGACTGGGAATGATGGGGCGTCACCACGCCCGTGTCATTCGTGAGCTCGAGGGCGTTGACCTGGTTGCTGTTGCCGACTCCTTCGGCGACCCCCACAACGTTGCCGACGGCTTGACGGTTTTCAACACGGTTGAGGAACTCATCGCGCAGGGCATTGATATGGCTGTGGCGGCAGTGCCCACCATCCTGCACGAGGAAGTGGCGCTGCAGCTTGCCGAGGCAGGTGTCCACTGCCTCGTCGAGAAGCCGATCGCGAATGATTCCGAATCCGGCCGACGCATCGCTGAAGCCTTTGAATCCAAGGGACTCATCGGTGCCGTCGGGCACATTGAACGCTTCAACCCATCGCTGCAGAGCCTCCGGGACCGGTTGGAGAACGGTGACCTGGGTGATGTCTACCAGATCAGCACGAGGCGGCAGGGGCCCTTCCCGGCCCGCATAGCCGACGTCGGGGTCGTCAAGGACCTGGCCACCCACGACATCGACCTCACGGCCTGGCTGGCCCAAAGCAACTTCGTCAACGTCGTGGCCCACACCACCTCCCGCAGTGGCCGCGAGCATGAGGATATGGTCACGGCCATAGGCCATCTCAAGAGTGGCGTAGTGACGAACCACATTGTCAACTGGTTGTCGCCCATGAAAGAACGCACCACGGTAGTCCTTGGCGAACGCGGCGCGTTCATTGCCGACACCATTTCCGCGGACCTCACGTTCGTGGAGAACGGTACGTTCCAGACGGACTGGGATTCCGTGGCGGCATTCCGCGGAGTTTCCGAGGGATCATCGACGCGCTTTGCGCTGGCTAAGCGCGAACCCCTCAAAATGGAGCACGAGGCATTCCGTGATGCAGTTCTCGGAAAGTCGTTGAACATTGTCACCATGGCAGAGGGGCTCGAGACCCTGAGGGTCGCTGAGGCTGTTTTGGAATCCGCGAAATCCGGCTCAGTCATCACTCTCTGAGCACTTCAGATCAAGCAAGGCACCAAGGGGAGGTTGGCCGCTGGCCAACCTCCCCTTGCCGTTTCCCGGCGTGGCCCCTCACCACCGTGGCCCGCCCCGGATACCGGGAACCCGAGTCATGTCGGGTAGCCTTGACCAGTAGACGTGGGCATTTCTGTGCCCGCACGCCAATACACAGGAGAGTTTGTGAACGCTGATCTCGTCGTCGTCGGCTCGGGTTTCTTTGGCCTGACCATTGCAGAACGCGCCGCTACCGAGTTGGGGCTGAAGGTCGCGGTGCTTGATCGCCGCCACCATATTGGAGGAAACGCCTACAGCGAGAACGAAGCGCAGACGGGAATCGAGGTCCACCGCTACGGTGCGCACCTCTTCCACACGTCCAACGAACGCGTTTGGGAATATGTGAACCGCTTCACCAAGTTCACGAGCTACCAGCACAAGGTGTACACCAGCCACAAGGGCGAGGTGTACCCGATGCCCATCAACCTGGGCACCATCAACCAGTTCTTCCGTTCGGCCATGAGCCCAACCGAAGCGAAGGCCCTTATTGCGGAACAGGCCGGCGAATTGGCCGGGACCGATCCTCAGAACCTCAATGACAAAGGCATCCAGTTGATTGGCCGCCCGCTCTACGAGGCGTTCATCAAGCACTACACAGGCAAGCAGTGGCAGACAGATCCCAAGGACCTGCCGGCCGAGATTATTTCCCGGTTGCCTGTGCGGTATAACTACGACAACCGTTACTTCAATGACTCTTACGAGGGTCTTCCGGTTGACGGCTACACAGCATGGATCGAGCGTATGGCCGATCACCCCAACATCGAGGTTGTCTTGAACACGGACTTCTTCGACGACGGTGAGTTCGGCAGGTCTTCTGTTCTGGGCCAGGTGCCGGTCATCTACACCGGCCCGGTGGACCGTTACTTCGACTACGCGGAGGGCGACCTCTCGTGGCGCACCATCGACCTTGAAGAGGAAGTACTCCCCATTGAGGACTTCCAGGGCTGTTCCGTGATGAACTACCCTGACGCCGATGCTGCCTACACCCGCATCCACGAATTCCGTCACTTCCACCCTGAGCGTGACTACACCAAGGACGCAACGGTCATCATGCGTGAGTTCTCGCGCTTCGCCGAAAAGGGTGACGAGCCGTACTACCCCGTCAACACCTCTGACGACCGCCAGAAACTGCTCGCTTACCGCGACCTCGCCCGTGGCGAGAAGTCCGTCCTCTTCGGCGGCCGTTTGGGAACCTACAAGTACCTCGACATGCACATGGCCATTGGCTCTGCCCTGTCCATGTTCGACAACAAGATCAAGCCGCACTTCACTGGCGGCGCCAAGCTTGAAAGCGGGGGAGTGGACGCATGACGGCTACTACGAACGAAAGTCAGAAGACTGCGATGACCACTACGGATGACCTGTCACCGGCCAAAGAAAATCTGCGTATCGTTCAGCGTGTGGTTTTCCCGGCCAACCGCGACCTCGACACCCTTCCGCTGTATGTTGACCCGGATACCAGCAAGGTGAAGAAGGACGACGGCGACAGCAGCGCCGTCGTGCAGGCAGTTGGTATGACGCGGAAACTGCACCCCGAGGACATCCTGGACCGCGGTTCGGTGCAGGTTCGCCGCGGTGAGCGGCTTTCCTTCGGTTCCTACTTCAATGCCTTTCCTGCCAGCTACTGGCGGAAGTGGACCGTTGCCACGAAGACAGTCCTGCATCTTGAAACGGAAGGCGAGGGAACGGTCATTGTCTACCGCTCCAACGCCCGTGGGGCCTCGCAGCGTGTTGACTCCATACTCGTAGAAGGCACGGCCGCCAACGAATTCGAGCTGACCCTGGCGCCGTTCGGCGACGGTGGCTGGTACTGGTTCGACCTCATTGCGGGCGGCGACGGCATGACACTTAAGAGCGCCCACTGGGCAGTCCCGGATGAAGGACGCCCCCAGGGCCGGGTGACCCTCGGCGTAACGACGTTCAACCGCGCTGACTACTGCCTCGAAACCATCAAGTCAATTGACGGCGACGCCGGGCTGAGGGAGATCCTCGCCGAGCTGATCATCGTGGACCAAGGCAACAAAAAGGTTGCCGATGAAGCCGGATTTGATGCAGTTGCGGAGTCGATGGGCGACCAGCTCCGCATCATCAATCAGGGCAACCTGGGCGGATCAGGCGGCTTCGCCCGCAACATGTACGAGATGGTCGTCTCCGACAAGAGCGACTACGTGATGCTGCTGGACGACGACATTGAGCTTGAGACCGAGGGCGTCATGCGCGCAGTGGCGTTTGCTGACCTCTGCCGTAAGCCCACCATTGTCGGCGGGCACATGTTCGACATGTACAACAAGTCTGTCCTGCATGCCTACTCGGAGGTCGTCAACTTCTACCGCTTCCTGTGGGGTCCGGTGGAAGGCCTCGGCAACCACGACTTCTCTTCTGCGGGCCTGCGCTCCACCCCTCAGCTGCACAGGCGCTGGGATGCCGACTATAACGGCTGGTGGATGTGCCTCATCCCCAAGACCGTGGTGGAGACCATTGGACTTTCCCTGCCCGTCTTCATCAAGTGGGATGACGCAGAGTATTCACTTCGCGCCCGGGCAGCCGGGTTCCCGACGGTCACTCTTCCCGGGGCAGCAGTCTGGCACGTCTCCTGGGCCGACAAGGACGACTCTGTTGACTGGCAGGCCTATTACCATGAGCGCAACAGGCTTATCGCGACTCTCCTGCACTCGCCGTTCCCCAAGGGCGGACGCATCCTGCGCGAAAGCCTGAACACGGACGTCAAGCACTTGGTGTCCATGCAGTATTACCCGGAGCAGGCGCGGATCATGGCCCTGCGGGATGTCCTTGAGGGCCCGGGCAACCTGCACCGGCAGCTGCCCACCACCATGCCCAAACTCCGCGCAATGCGCGAAGAATTCCAGGACTCCCAGGTCAAGACCGATCCCGGGGCCTTCCCGGAGGTCTTCCGGAAGCGTCCCCCCAAGAAGCCGCAGTCCTACAAGCAGCCCGGTGCCCTTGGTCTACTTCCCTGGGCCGTGAAGACCGTTCTGAAGCAAACGCTGGCCCCCGTGCGTGACTCCGCCAAGGAGAACCCCGAGGCACAGGTGGCGCACCAGGACGGCAAATGGTGGAGCCTTGCGCACCTGGACAGCGCTGTCGTCTCCAATGCGGATGGAACGGGAGCTTCGTGGCACTTGCGTGACCCCAAGCTGGCCCGCCAGCTCGTGGTGGAATCGGCAAAACTGCACGCGCAGCTCTTCTCCAACTGGGAGACCCTCCGGGCCCAGTATCGTGAAGCCCTTCCTGAGATCACATCGATGGAGTCCTGGCGGGAAACCTTTGAAGCGTCGGAGCCCAGCAAGTAGCGATGTCGAACTCCACTGATACTTATGCTGTTCCGGGGGTGGGCGCCGGATTGCTGGACGTCTACCGCCGGCGGTACCTCCTGAAGCTGATTGTCCGCAAGGAACTCCGTGTCCGCTACCGCGGTTCGGTATTGGGTTTGGCGTGGTCCTACGTCAAGCCGCTGGTCCAGTACGTGGTCCTGTTTTTTGCCTTGGGTATTGTGTTGCGGGTTGGGGATCAAATTCCCAACTACGCGCTCTATATGTTCTCCGGCGTCATTGTCATCAACTTCTTCTCGGAGGCATTCTCGAATGCCACCCGATCCATCGTGTCCAATGCGGCGTTGGTAAAGAAGATCTATCTTCCGCGTGAACTGTTTCCGGTGGCATCCGTATGGGTGGCTGCGGTCCATTTCCTCCCGCAATTGATTGTCCTGCTGGCCGCAGCACTGCTGAGCGGGTGGCATCCGGACATCATGCAGCTCTTCGGCGCCCTTCTTGGTTTTGTCATTGTGGCCGTTACGGCGACGGGCCTTGGCCTGTTGGCCGGTGCCATCAATGTGTTCTTCCGGGATGCCGAAAACATCGTGGATATGCTGATGATGATCGTGACGTGGACTTCGCCGGTCTTGTATGACTGGACCATGATCCGCCGCCTGGCTGCGCCTTGGGTCCTGACGATCTACCAGCTCAACCCCATTACCGTTGCGGTGGAACTGTTCCACTGGGCTTTTTGGTATCCAACTGTCGATCAGCCTGTCGAGTTGCCTCCGCACCTCCTGATCACCGGCTTCATAGGCCTGGGCATGGCGGCACTGTTCCTTGTTATTGGCCAAATCGTCTTCCGACGGCTCGAGGGCCACTTTGCGCAGGAGGTCTAAATGGGTGCAGCAGTAATCGTCAAAGGCTTGAAAAAAACCTTCAACCTCCGCCACTCGCACTCCTTGAAGGAAACGCTGGTGTGGCTCGCCAAGGGGCGAAAAGGGGATCTCACCAAGAAATTCGATGCCCTGCACGACGTCAGCTTTGAGATCCAGCCGGGGGAGACCGTTGCGTTGTT
Source organism: Arthrobacter sp. WCS2018Hpa-7 (assembly GCF_031843805.1). Classification (NCBI taxonomy): domain Bacteria; kingdom Bacillati; phylum Actinomycetota; class Actinomycetes; order Micrococcales; family Micrococcaceae; genus Arthrobacter; species Arthrobacter sp. WCS2018Hpa-7. Next base: position 93,338 of record NZ_JAVTJB010000005.1, on the reverse strand, counting down.
GGGCTTCAACGGCTCCGGCAAGTCCACGCTTCTCAAGCTGATCTCGGGCGTCATCCTGCCCGACCAAGGGACCGTTCGCACCAAGGGCAGGGTCGCAGGTCTGATTGAGGTGGGAGCAGGCTTTCACCCTGACTTGTCGGGCCGTGAAAACGTCTACCTCAATGCTGCGATCCTGGGGATGACGGAACAGGAAATCCAGGACAAGTTCGACGACATCGTCGCCTTCTCCGAGATTGAACAGTTCATTGACACTGAGGTGAAGTTCTACTCTTCGGGTATGTTCCTCAGGCTTGCGTTTGCCGTGGCTGTCCATACCCAACCGGATATTTTCCTCGTGGACGAAATCCTGGCCGTGGGCGACGAGCCTTTCCAGAGGAAGTGCCTGGCCAAAATCAAGCAACTCTCCGACGAAGGCCGGACGTTGGTGGTGGTCAGCCATGACCTCGACATGATTTCGCGGATCTGCGACCGCGGAGTGGTGTTATCCTCGGGCACGGTCCAGTTCGAGGGTCCGGCTGACCAAGCTGTGGCGTGGCTGCGGGAACGTAACTAACCCGCATCCAATTGCAAAGAGTCGTCTGTCAACGGATGGCTGGTGGAAGCATCTAAGAAAGGCGATCGTTGGAATGGGTATCGGCCCGCTGCTGTTGTGTGTACTCCTGATCGTTGTGTTGTGGTGGGGCCCGGGGTGGATCCTGGGAGAAGCGCTGGGCGTTCGCCGGGTTCTCCTGCCCGTTGTAGCGCCATTGCTCGGAATGGGCGTCCTGACCGTCATTGGCGTTATGGGAAATGCGGTGGGACTCAGCTGGCAGTTGCTCCCGGTGACCGCCGTCCTGCTGGTGCTGTGCGCACTTCTGTTTGCCCTGCGGCTCACTCTGCGGCGCTATTTCCCGGACAAGTTCGGCACCGCTGCTCAGCCGCCCGTCTTTGGCAAGCACCGGTTTAGGGGCTCATGGTGGATCCTCCTGGCCGGATTGGTCGCCGGCGGTGCGGTTGCGGCCGTCTCCTGGATTGTGGGAACCGAAGGCCTCCAGGGAATCAACCAGGACTGGGACATTCCCTGGCACGCCAACATGATCCGGCTGATTTCCGTGAACCACGAGTGGGATCCGAGTATCGCAGGCAACTTTGCCTACTACGACACCACCATTCCTGAAGCTCCCATCCGGAGCTATCCCATTGCCTTCCACGCTGTGTTGTCGCTGTTCTGGCCGATGAGCGGTGTCAGTATCCCGGTGTTCCTGAACGTCTTTGTCCTGGTGATGATGGCAGTTCAGCTCCCGTTGAGCACCATGGCCCTGACCATGCTGGTCACCCGCCGCCCGATTGCTCTGGCGGCCGCGGCGGCCGTTGCCGGGTGGTTTACGGTCTACCCTTACGACCTCTTGTGGCGTGGGCCGCTGATTCCATTCTTTGCCGGCATGCTGTTGGTTGGCCCGTTCGCCTTGCTGGCAGTGAAGGGAGCAGTGGAGCGGCAGAAATTCTGGATCCCCGGCATCGCTTTTGGCGCAGTTGGACTGATAGCAGTCCATCCCTCACTGGCCTTCGTTGTCCTGCCGGTACTGATCTTCTGGTTGCTTTCCGCACTGATCCGGCGCAAGGGCAGAATCCTCGGCATCACGGTCTACCTCGCGGTCTCCGGTGTTCTGGCAGTCGTCCTCGGCTGGCCGATCATCGCCCAGATGCTGAAGGAATCCGAGCGCGTCTCCAAGCAGGTCTGGGCTGCGGACACTGACCGCAACGGCGCCATTCAGAACGTCATTTTCCTGAACCACGGTTCAATGGCCATGCCGATCCTGACGGCCCTTGTGGCGCTTGGATGCCTGGCCGTGGTCCTGAGGATCCGCATGTGGTGGTACTTCGGTCCTGTCCTGGCCTTCGCCTTCCTCTCGGTCTACACCATGGGTACCGACAACCCACGCTTCATGACTTTGACGGCCCCGTTCTACGACGACCAATGGCGTATCTTCGGCATACTGGTGATGCTGCTGGTACCCCTTGCGGGTTTGGGAGTGGCTCAGCTGGCTGAAGCCATTGCATGGCTGGTGGCAAAAGTACGGAACCGCTCGGCCAAAACCACTACGGACGGAATCAAAGCCGGACGCAGGCCCAGCCACGTGGTGACTGCAGTTGCCGCGGCAGCGGTGCTTCTTGTCAGCGGCATTGCGGCTATCCCGTACTTCAAGCAAAACGCCCAACGCATCAACATCAATACCAAGGTTGATGGGGCCACTTTGAGCGCATCCGAAGTTGGACTCCTCAGCAAGATTGATGAATATGTGCCAGAGGATGCCACCGTCCTGAATGACTCCTGCGACGGTTCGGTTTGGATGTACGCACTGGGTAACCGCATGCCCATGATCCGCCACTTCGAGATCCTTCCGACGAACCGTCAGCTGCTGGTTCTCCAAAAGCTTCCCGAGCTTGCGACCGATTCCGAGGTCCGTGACGCAGCTGCTGAACTGGGCATCGAATGGGTGTACATCGCTGATGGCAGGATCCGGGCCTGGGACGAGCCCAAGGCCGGGCTGACCCAACCTGACTCCATTCCGTATCTTCAGCTCGTTGTGCGTGAAGGAAATGCTGCGCTGTACAAGATCGACTGGTCGCAGCTGCCTGGCGGTAAAGAAACATTCGACGCCGCCGCGAAGGACCGTCTCCAGCTCGATGGCGTGTCGGGAATCCTTGAGAACCGGAACCCTGATGGCATAGCACCGCTAGGAAGGATCTGCTGATCATGAAGGCATTCATCTCCAAGTTCCTGGCGTCCAGTTTGTTCAAGTTCCTGCTGATCGGCGGCCTGAGCTTCCTCTTGGACCTCGGTCTGCTGGCCCTGTGCTTCCAGGTCTTCGGGTGGCCGTTGTGGCTGGCGACCGGTGCGGGCTTCTGGGGCAGCTTCTTCTTCAACTACTTCCTGCAGCGCCATTTTGCGTTCAACGGCGGTGGAACTGCCTTGGGTGGCGTACTGCGCTACTCAGGGCTCCTGGTTTTCAACACGCTTGCCGTGATGGGCATTGTTGAGCTTTTTCAGTTCATCGGTGCCGGATACGTGGTAGGTAAGGTGGTTGCGACCATTGTGACCATGGGATGGAACTACTTCATTTACAAGCACTGGGTCTTCCCGCAAAAAAAGCAACCGAACAGCGGCAGCGAACAGTCAGATGGCCAGTCGGACACCGACACGCCAACACAGAAACTCACACCAAACAGCAGCGAAGGATAATCGATGTATCGAGGCGTTCGAATTGCCGCGGTAGTACCGGCCTACAAAGAAGAAAACCACATCGCACAGGTCATCGAAACGATGCCTGATTTTGTTGATGACATCGTCATTGTTGATGACTGCAGCCCGGACGACACGTCAGGGGCAGCACGTCGGGCCGACGACGGCCGGGTCACCTTGATTCGACATGAAGTCAACCAAGGCGTGGGAGGCGCAGTCCTGACCGCCCACAAAGCCGCGATGGAACTGGGCGCAGACATCAACGTGGTCATGGCCGGCGATGCCCAGATGGATCCCGACTACCTGCCGCAGCTTCTTGACCCGGTGGTCGATGGCTACGGGTTCGCCAAGGCCAACCGCTTCTTTTCGGGCGAGTCATTCGCGGGCATGCCCGGCTACAGGATCTTCGGCAACATCGTGTTGTCCTTCATGACGAAGCTTGCTTCCGGTTACTGGCACATCTTCGATCCGCAGAATGGCTACACAGCCATTCGCACGGAGGTCCTCCGCCGTCTTCCCATGAACAAAGTGGCGGCGCGCTACAGCTTCGAAAATGACCTCCTGATCCACCTCAACATTCTTGATGTTCCTATTGTTGATGTGCCGATTCCAGCTGTGTACGGCAACGAGGTCTCCAGCATCAAGCTGCGCAAGGTTATTCCCGAACTTCTTGCCATGCTCTTTGGCGGCTTCTGGCGCCGTGTGTGGTGGAAGTACATGGTGTGGTCCTTCTCCGCTGTTGCCCTCCTGCTGATCGCAGGCATCGCCCTGATCGTCATGGGCCTGGTGGCCGGAATCTGGGTACTTGCCGCAAGCGTGGGGTCTCCGACCGCGGGTTCGGTGATGCTTGCTGTGGTGCCCTTTGTTCTGGGCGTCCAGATGCTGCTGGTATCCCTGCAATTGGATATTCAGGCGAGCCCGAACAGGCCCACGATGCATCCCATGAAGGAACGTACCTAGGCATGTGCTGAAACAGGGGAGGGGCCCGGACACGTTGGCGTCCGGGCCCCTCCTTGTTTGTCATTCCTACGGCAGGGAGGTGAAACCTCCCCAGCCCCAGCCGACCTGGCTCCGGGACAGCCATCCGGACGTCCCGTTGCCGGGATACAGGAACAAGTTCCCGCCGGCATCACGGGCGAGGACGTCATTCTTGCCGTCGCCGTTGAAGTCGCCCGGTCCGAGGATGGCGGTCATCCCACTCCAGCCACTTCCCACCTGGACCCGGCTCAGCCAGCCTCCGGTGCCGTTGCCGGGGTAGAGCCAGAGAATGCCTGAGGTGTCCCTGGCCAGGGCGTCGGTTTTGCTGTCACCGTTGAAGTCCCCGGTACTGAGGATGGCATTCATGGAATTCCATCCCGTACCCACCTGGGCGCTCGAGGTGAAGCCACCGGTTCCGTTGCCCCGGTAGAGCCACATGATCCCGGCGGAGTCCCTCGCGAGGACATCTGCCTTCCCGTCGCCGCTGAAGTCTCCCGGAGCCAGGATCAGCGTCATGCCGGACCAGGCTGTGCCGGCCTGGACGCGGGTCTGGAGGCCTCCTGAGCCATTTCCAGGGTAGAGCCACAGAACGCCGTTGGTATCCCGGGCCAGGACGTCGCTGCGTCCGTCCCCGTTGAAGTCCTTGGTGGGGACAATGGCATTCAACGAGTTCCAGCCGGTGCCGAGCGAACGTTGGGCCAGCCAACCTCCGGCTCCATTACCGGGGTACAGCCACAGCGTGCCGGCATTGTCGCGTGCCACGACGTCGTTCTTTGCATCACCCGTGTAGTCCTTCCAGGTGTTCGCCGGTGGTGCCGTCACAGTGTAGGCCTGGGTGACGATTGCCGAACTGTTGTTGGACGTATCCACTGCAAAGTACTTCAAGGTCATCGCTGCCGTGAGGGTGATGGCCGTGGAGTACTTGTTGGCGGCTGTGGCGGTCGGATTCGTGCCGTTGGTGGTGAAGTAGATGCTCGCACCCACCTCATTCGCCGCAAGCGTGATCTGCTGGTTGGCGGGATAGCTGCCCGCAGGCGGGGTCACCGTAACCACTGGAGGTGTCGTGTCCAGTACGGTGTAGGCCCGCGTGGTGACCGCGGAGGCGTTTCCGTAGGCGTCAACAGCAAGGGCCTTCACGGTGGTGTTGCCCGTGAGGGCAAAGGGGGCTGTGTAGGCCTTGGTGCTTCCCGAGGCAGCCGTGGCAGGGGTGGTGCCATCGGTGGTGTAGAAGATGTTGCCCGGTTCGCTCGAGGACATGGTGACGGGTTGTCCCGAGGCATATCCTCCGGCCGCGGGTGCCACGGTCAGGGTTGGTGCGGTGTTGTCGAGTACGTACGTCTGCGTGGCCACAGCCGAGGAATTACCTGCGGTGTCCCGCGCGAAATACTTCAGGGTCAGCGACGTCAACGGAATCGGGCCCGAGTACACGGGACTCGATGTCGTGGGCACGGTGCCATCCTTGGTGACGTAGATGGTGGCTGCTTCGTTGACCGACAACGTGATGGACTTGCCGGCTCCATAGGTGCCTGCAGCCGGGTCCACGGAAACAACTGGTGGTGCTGTGTCTGCAGCGAACACCGTCACATTCCTGGTGGCAGTAGTGGTGTTTCCAGCGTTGTCCCGCGCTTCCACCGTGAAGGTGACGGGACCACTGGGAACGTTGGTGTAGGCCTTGGGTGAGGTGCATGCAGTGTAGGCATTGGAGCCGAGCTTGCACCGGAATCCCGCAATGTCCGTGGCCGTTGACGCGAAGGTGAACGACGGCGAGATGCCCACAGTTGCGCCTTCCGCCGGTGAGCTGATGGACACCTGTGGTGGAGTCAGGTCAGCGGTAACTGTAACCGATGCCACCGGACTGACGTTGCCGGCCATGTCCGTGGCCCTGACGCGCAGCACGTGCTGCCCCGCGGTTGCCAGGGTAAGCACCTGGCCGTTGGTGCAGGCTGTGAACGTCGTAGTGGAATCCACCGAGCAGGACAAGACCGAATCCGGGTCGGAAGTGACACCGAGGACAGGCGAGCCGTTGACGGTTGCACCGGCCGTGGGCGAGGTGATGACCGGAGCGGCGGGCGCGGTGACATCGACCGTGAAGGCCCGTGAAACAGGAAGGCCTGTTGGTGCGGCCCTCACCGAGAACGTGTAGGCGCCGTTGGCCAGGGCAGTCGACGGTGTAAAGGTTCCGCCGGTACATACCTGCCAAACCGGCGTCGCTGTGCTCAGTTGAAGACTGCATTCGAGGGCCCCGCCTGGTGGCGTGGAGGCAACAGTGAAGGTTGGCGTGGAGTCGTTGGTGAAGGCCGGGTTGGCTGCCTGGGTTCCGTTGGCCGCCGTCGGACCGCTGACGATGGATGGAACAACGCCTCCCAAGGTGAGCAGCCTTCCCCGCTCAGCGGGTTTGGCGGGTTCCAGTTGTCCCGGATCTTCCATCACCAGGAGCTTGCCGTCACGCATGGCCAGGCCGCCGATCTTGCTGAAGCCGAGAGCCCATTGGTTGTTGACCGTGTCGGTGCTCAGGTCGATGCGGGTGATGGTGTCCTTGCCGGCGTCGGCTGTGGTGGTTCCGCCACCAGTTCCTGTGTAGAGGACCAGGGGCGACTGCCAGTCGTAGTAGATGGCCGTCGGCTTGCCGACGTTATAGAGGGGCGCAGGGACGAAATTGGTCAGAACGCCGTCATCGGGGGCAGTGAACACCGTCAGGCCGGAGGTTTCGGCGACATACACTACGACGTTTCCCGCGCTGTTGCGGTGCGTGGCTGCAAGGCTGAGGGAACTGGAGTTGACGGAAGCGATGGATTCGATGCTCGGATGGAGCGCTGTGGGATTCACGATCTTGACGATTGACCGTGCGTTGGCGAACGACAGGTATATGTTGCCGTCCGGGCCGTCGCTGACGGCGTTTGGCCTCAGGTCTCCGTCGAAGATGGTCAGCGCACCGTCGTAATCGAAGACGCCGCTGCTGGGGTTCCAGAGCGCGCGCACGACGTCGGAACTTCCGACGGCGGCATCCGGTATGAAGGCGATTTCATCACCATCGCCGTGGCTGGCAGGGGACGGATCGATCATTGCGGGTGTACCGGCAAGAGCCGGACCATCGTCGTGTCCGGGCAGCGTACCGCCCAGGCAGGTGTTGGTTTCGAGGCTACCGGCGGTGGCGCCGGACGCTTCTGTGACGCGGCAGAACCCAGCGCGTGCATCGGAGACCCACAGGCGTCCGTCCGGGTCTACCACGGTGCCGGCCGCTTTGGTGAGACCTGTAGTCACGGTTTGGCGTGCCTGGTCCGCAAATGCCGGGCCTGCTGTCAGCACACCGGTAAGTGCCGCCGTTGCGAGGCTGGCAGTGGCCAGGACTGCGGTGAGTTTGTGGTGTTGCCGGCTACCGGCCGCCTTGCGGGATGCAAGGTGACGGGGAGTCTTATAAAAGGTTCTTGAGCGACCGGCGAAGGCAAGACATGCCAAACCAAGCTGAAGAACACTGCGTTTGCGCGTGTCCACCGAGGGATCCCCACTTCATTCGGATGCTCCCCAGCTCCGCATGCATTGGTTATTCGCCCCACGCCGTTTCCGGCTGCGTCTACGTCCATCTTCCACCAATTTTCACATTTGTCACTACTAAAGCTCAGAAGATGTCCAGATAGGGGTTCGCGACCCGTCCGTCTTGACCGCGCCACGGCTGCACCGCACGATTGAGGTGGAGGTCACAATGCGCAGACTGTTCCTGATGGCGGTGCCGATGGTGATGGCGCTGGCCGCCTGCACTTTGCCGTCGTCCGAGCCAACCGCCGGAACCAGTTCGCCGGCGACCAACAGTGCCAGCGCTACCGCGGGGCCCGGCCAGCCGCCGTCGTCCGCTCCGGGAAGCAGCGAATCCGGACCCGCAAGCAGCGAACCGAGCGACGGGGACCCGGCTGCGGGCGACGACGAACCGGGCCGCTTCTCCTACCTGTGCACGAGCCTTGACGCCTCGCCGGAAGTCCAGTTGTCGAGCCTGGCGGAAGTCTGGGCCGCCACCAACTACACCCGCATGGATTCCTGTGGGGTCACCTTCGAGGGAGGCGGTCAGTTAGATCCGACGCCCCGGGAAGCTGAAGCCATCTCGACAGCTGCACCGCAAGGAGTGGCAGCTGATGATGGGCTGGCAACCATGCTGGACATCCTCCGCCTTTGCACGAGGATCAGTGATGAAACCGGGCCAGGGGGATTTGAGGAAGCAAGCAAGTCGACGTTGGTGGCAGCGGCGGAATTCTGTCCGGACGCACCACAAGGAAAGATCATTGCCGCTTGGGCGGAGGGCACCCGCGTGGGGGACGGCACCCACGTGGCGGGAGAGAACCTTGAGCCTGGGGGATTGCAGTTGATTAGACCGGGTGCCGCGGCGGCCGAATGCACCTGGTCTGTCAGCAGCCAGGACGGCTCCTTTGTTGCCGGCGGCGGCCTCTCGGAGGCGGGCAACAGGGTGGAGTTGAAGCCGGGTCAAAAGTTTACTAGTGACAAATGCGGAATTTGGGGGAAGATGTACTAAGACGCAGCCGGAAACGGCTTGGGGCGAATAACCAATGCATGCGGAGCTGGGGAGCATCCGAATGAAGTGGGGATCCCTCGGTGAACATGCGCAGGCGCAGTGTTCTTCAACTCGGTGTGGCAAGTCTTGCCCTGGCCGGTTGTTCAGGAACCAAAGTAGATACTTCCCAACCAGCCGCACTCGATATGGCGCCGGTTGTCGCGAACGATGACAAAGTCCCCATTGAACGTCCGGAGCCTCTGATCCGGTACCAGTTCACGTGTACGGCGGCAGATGGCAGCCTCATAGGCAAATTTTCGAGCCTCGAAGAAGTCTGGGCTTCCACCCGGTACATGCACGTCACTGACTGCCAAGTGGTCTACGTCGGAAGCGGCCCGCACCTTTTGACTCCGGAAGAACGGGCGGCCGTCAACGCGGCAGTTGCGGCAGGGGCGGCGCCTGGACAGGACTCCGCTTTGTGCCTGCTCATCATCAGGGCTTGCACACGCACGGACCACAGGACGCTCGCCGCATCACTCGCCGCCTACGGCATACCAGTAGTCAAGGGCGCTTTGACTCTGGCGCCTTTGGCTCCGCAGGCTGCCCAGCTCACAAGGTGGCTTAAGACTGCCGTGCCCCGCTAGTCCTGAATACCCGTGGAACCCGGCCGGATTTTTCCAGGCCGGGACGGCGCCTAATGGGGCCGATGTCCATCCCTTCCAACCACACAAAACTGCGGGATCACATGGTCTAATGAAAGTGGTCTCACGTATTGGCTGTTCAGCGTATCCGGGAAACGAAATTTGTTGCAGAGCAAACAAAGATCACCCGTTGCGCACAATCAAGGAGTGATCTTTTATGGCGTTCAGAATTGGAACTGCAAGCGCTGACATAACGCCGTCGCTGAGCACCAATCCCTACATGGCCGGATATGGTTCAACTGACGGTGGCCGCGAGGCAACCAGCAGCTCACCCTTTGAGCCGTTGTACGCGCGGGCGATTCTTATCTGGGAAGACGCCCACCCCCACATCATCATCAGCCTGGACGTCCTGGCTTTGCCGCGGGCCATGCATCAAAGGATCCGTGACAGGATCATTGGCCTTACGACGTGGTCCAGCAGCGACATCCTGATCCAGGCGACCCATACGCATAATGGGCCCGCCTTGATTGACACCCTCCACCCCTTCATGGCCTATGGGCTCGCGGACCTGGGTTTGGTGCGTTCCTACAGCGACGATCTTGAAGACACCATAGTGAACCTTGCCCAGGAAGCCCTGGATGCCGATGAAACGGCGGTGACCTTCGACTATAAAGTTTCGAGCCAGAACTTTTCTGCCAACCGGGTAGGGTTGCCATACACCGAAACTGCCGTGCCGATTCTGGTGGCCAGGCGGGGCAACGGGACGCCGGCAGCAGTGATTTTCAGTTATGGATGCCACCCCATCAGCGCAGGCTTGCGGACGCTTTTTGATGGAGATTTCGCTGCAGGTGCCTGCAATTACATTGAAAACCGGAACCCGAATTGTTTTGCGATGTTCGTTCAGGGGCCAGCCGGTGACCAGGATCCGGGTGGAGTCCGCAGTTGGGCACTCAGGGATCAGCACGGGGACGCGTTGGGTGCCACCGTGCACTCAAACATGCAATCGGCGGGGCGTGCGCTGAGCGGCCCCATGGTCACACGCTACCAGGAGGTCCAGTTGCCGCTGGATATCACTCCAACTGCCGGCAATCTGGCCGCCGTGCGCGCTTCCTACGTAGCCCGACTCGCCAACCCCAACGGCCAACCCCAGTGGTACCAGCGCCACGCGCAGGTCATGATCGGGCGGATCGACAGCAACAGTTTTGATACGGCTGTGCCGTCACCCTTCCAAGTGTGGAAATTCAACGGAAGCCCCCAATTGAAGATCGCCATGATAGGTGGTGAACTCGTCAGTGGGTACGCAGCCTACTTCCGTGGAAGGAATGGCGGGAACAACGGAATTATTGTTGGCGGATATGCAAATGAATCATGCTGCTATATCCCCAGCAATGAATTCTTTCCGCCGTTCATGCCGCTTGGCAGCTATGAGGGTGGATGGGAACCTGATTTCCCGGGGATTGCCGGTGGTTCAATGACAGTGTATGGCCACTTGGCTCATTTTAAAGCCGGAACCAATGGCGTGGAGACGACGCTGGTCAATGCGATGAATGCCTTGCTTGCCTAGAGTGTGTCTACTTGATGGCGGGTCGGCCCGAGGACTCCTTGGACCGGCCCGCCGTCACGTCACGACGCTGGCCGCCACTGACGACGCTGGCCGCCACTGACGACGCTGGCCGCTACTTGGCAGCCGGCGCCAGAATTGTCAGGCTGCTCCAGCCAGTGCCGATCTTGGTGGGCGTACCCCACGACTTGTTGGCGCCCACGGGGTAGTACCGGAGGTCCCCGGTGGTGGTCCGCGCGATGATGCCCAGCGACCCGGCACCTGCGAAACCACGGATTGCTGCAAACTCTGACATCACGTTCCACCCCGTGCCCACGACGCCGGCGGGTTCCTGGACGAAGTTTCCGGTGCCGTTGGAACGGTACAGCTTGAGATCGCCAGTGCCCGTCTTGACGAGGAGGTCGGCATTGGAATCCTTGTCAAAGTCCACCTGTGTGATCTCCAGGCCCGTCCAGCCGGCGCCTATGGATACGCCTGTGGAAACGGTTTTCCCGGTGGGGTTGTTGAAGTAATACAACCTGCCCGCGGAGTCGTATCCCACGATTCCGGGATGCGCGTCGGCCTTCTTCCAGGTGCCGACACTCAGCGTCCAGTCTTTCCAGTTGCTCCCCAGGGAGATCGCGGCTCCAAAGCCGCTGCCGTTCCTGCCGGGGTAAACGTTCAAGCGGCCGTCGGACCATTGCGCCACGATGTCCAGGGCGCCATCGCCGTTCCAGTCTGTGACGAAGCCTGCCTTCAAGCCCGCCCAGCCCGTGCCGATGAGGTCTTCCGGCAACAAGGCCGTGGTTCCGGTCCCCGGGTATCGGTAGAGGTTGGCATCGGGGCGGACTGCCACGATGTCCTCTTGGTCGATCCCCAGGGTGGACTCGACGTCAAGTGCTGCACCGCTGATGAGGCTGGCATCGTTCCACCCCACGCCGATGAGGCTGCGGTTGCCCCACGACCCGGATCCGGCGGGGTAGTAGTAGAGGTCCCCGTTCGATGCCCGGGCGTGGAGTCCCTGCGAGTCCGCTCCGTTGAAGTTGACTGCGGAGCTCACTGCCGTCATGCTGCCCCAGCCTGAACCAATGACTCGTCCGGGTTCGCTGATGAAGCTGCCCACACCGTTGGATCGGAAGAGTCGCAGGGTGCCGTCCGTGGTGCGTGTGACGATGTCCTGGTTGCCGTCGCCGTCGAAGTCGATCTGGTTCAGTTGGTGTCCACTGAAACCGGTTCCTATCAGAACACCGTTCCCGAGGCCGCCGCCACCATTGTTCGAGTATCTGTACAGGTTCCCCCGATAGTCCTGTCCGATCACTCCCGGGTAGGCGTCCTTGACGTTCCACCAGCCCACGGTCAGTGACATTTCCTGCCATCCGGAACCGACTTGAATGGGTGCGTAGAAAGAACCCCCGGGAGCTCCCCGGAAGACCTTCAGCGTCCCATCGGACCACTGGGAGAGGATGTCCTGGACGCCGTCCTGGTTCCAGTCCACGACGTAGAGCGCCTTCGCGCCGGACCATCCTGAACCTATGGCCACGGGGCCGGTGATTCTGCCGGCCCCGTTCGCCGGGAAGGCGTCCAAACGCCCTGCCGCGCTGGTGGTCAGGATGTCTGCGGCTGACTTGATGGACGGGTTTGAAGGATTTGAAACCCCGCGGGCAAAGGTCCGCAGCTGGTCGTAGCTGCCGTTGAAGATGTTCGAATCGCCTTCGAAAGGGCCGGTGCTGCTGTACTGCCACATGGTGTAGTCGCCCCAACTGACCGGCATGGAGCCAGGGGAGTTGGTGGGGTTGTTCCAGTAAGAGGCGATCCACAGGGGATAGCTGCCGAATGTGGTGTTGCCAACGCACGTGTTCCACCAATCGGTGGTGCTGTAGATGACCGGGAAGCGGCCGGTCAGGGCTTTGACGGTGTTGCCAAAGTCGGCTGCCCACTGCCCCAACTGCGCTTTGGACATGTCGTAGCAGGTGTTGCCGAAGTAGAACCCGTTGATGGTTCGCCCGGCGTAGGGGTTGTATTCGATGTCCAGGACGGGCGGAAGGGTGTATCCATCATCCGTCCAGCCTCCACCGTTCGCGACGAAATACCGTGCCTGGTCAGCGCCTGATGACCAGTTGGGGATGGCGAAGTGATAGGCACCCCGAACCATGCCCACATTGCGGGAGCCGTTGTACTGCTGGGTGTAGTTCTCGTTGAGGTAGTAATTGCCTTCGGATGCCTTGACGTATGCCCAGCGGGATCCCTGGTTCCACTGGCTTTGCCAGTTCACGTTCCCTTGGTGGGCGCTGACGTCCTGTCCTGCGATGCCGATAGTCGGCCGCCAGTGGCCCGGGTCGGCCGCCATGGGGACGGCGGCGCTGACTGCGCCTCCTACTGCCAGTGAGCCCGAGGCTCCCGACGCATCTTTGCCCTGCTTGGCTGCCAGGACACGGGGAGACCGTTGACCCATTTCCGCGCCGCCCGCCGGGATGGCTGCCAGCATCGCTGCCTTCATGGCTTCAGCGTTCGGTGCGTTGCCAGGCATTTCCTGCTTCTTGGGCGCCTGCTCGCCGGAATCGCTTGTAGGTCCCACCGCCGGCAGCGGCGGTGCCGCAGGTGAAGGTTCGACGGCGGGAGGCGGCTGTTGCTGGCCCGGTGCCTGCTGTGTCACCTGAGGGGTTTCACTGCCCGGGGTGGTTGTGGGGGCAATACCACCTACTGGTTGTGGCCCCTGCGAGGGATTTCCTGATGGGGACGCGGGTGATGGAGCTGGACGTGGTCCGGGCGTCTCTGCCGAGGCGGGCGATCCCAGGCAAGAGCCTGCTAAGAGGGCGATCGTCAGCGCTACGCCAACACGGGTGAGAGGGGTGCGGCGGGACGGTTCACTAGAACGTCTTTTCATCTTCACATCCGGCCCTGTGCCGCGGCTCAGCGGCGCATGGGGTGGCTTGCGGACAAGCTCCGGGGCGGGCGCTTGCGCATGAGACCAAAGGCCAGCTCCTAACGGGCTTTACCCTAACATCCTGAAACTGGAGTGACTAGTGGGATTTGGGTTGCTGACGTGACTGGTGATCCCTAGTTATCCACATGCCCGCTCCACTGGGTTGAAGGGGTGTTGGTGCTCGCTTAGCGTGAATGAGGCGAGATGTTCCTCTCGTTTGACAAACTTCGTGGTCGGTTGGGGAAGAAGTGGATGCTGTAAGGATCGTCGAGGGAGAAGTTCGGGAGCTCATTCGGCGCAGGGGATTGGATCCCCTCGAGCAGGCTTCGGACGTCAGGCTCCTGGTGGAAGCAGCAGTGAATGACTACGACGAACGTGCGCTGTTGGGCCCTCTTCCTTCCCTCGGCCACCTTGAGACTGCCCGGCGGCACATCTTCGATGCGGTGGCCGGCTTCGGGCCGCTGCAGCCGCTCCTGGACGATGCCGCGGTTGAAGAGGTATGGATCAATGCGCCGCACGAAATCTTCGTTGCCCGCAATGGTGAATCGGAACTCACGGGCATCAGCCTGACCGGGCAGCAGGTCAGGGACCTTGTGGAACGAATGCTCAAGAGTTCGGGGCGACGACTGGATCTTTCGTCCCCGTTCGTCGATGCCGCCCTCCCGGACGGTTCGAGGTTGCACGTTGCCATCCCGGACATTACCCGGAAGCACTGGGCGGTCAATATCCGGAAGTTCATTGCGCGGGCAAGCCGTCTGGAGCATTTGGTCGAGCTGGGAAGCCTCACGCCACAGGCCGCACGGTTCCTGGGAGCAGCTGTCGCCAGCGGTCTCAACATCCTCGTATCGGGTGCCACCCAGGCTGGGAAGACCACCATGTTGAACTGCCTGGCTGCCCACATCGGTTCCCGTGAACGTGTCATTACGGTGGAAGAGATCTTCGAACTGCAACTCCCGCTGCGTGACGTCGTCGGATTGCAGTGCCGGCAACCCAATCTGGAAGGGGAAGGCGAAATTCCACTGCGGCGGTTGGTCAAGGAAGCCTTGAGGATGCGGCCGGACAGACTGGTAGTGGGAGAGGTGCGGGAAGCCGAGAGCCTCGACATGCTGATTGCGCTTAACTCCGGGTTGCCAGGCATGTGCACCGTCCATGCCAATTCCGCACATGATGCAGTGACTAAGATCTGCACGCTCCCGCTCCTGGCAGGGGCAAATATTTCCAGTGCCTTCGTGGTGCCGACAGTGGCATCCTGCATCGACCTCGTAGTGCATTGCAGCCGCCACTCCACGGGCCGCAGGCAGGTGACTGAGATCCTCTCACTCGGACGGAGGGTCGAAAACGGAATCATCGAGTCCTCGGTTGTGTTCGGCATGGTCGGCTCGCAACTGCTGCCCCGGGCCAACTCCATGCCCGCCGCGGAGAAGTTCGCCCGGGCAGGCTTCGATGTCGCCGCACTTCTGGAATTGAACTGATGGCGTCCCTTCTCGGCATCCTCTGCGGACTTGGGGTGTTCCTCGTCTGGTGGTCCGCATGGGTACAACCGCCGGCAGAAGCAAAAGAATCAGGCCCCGGGCGCCTTGAGCTGCTGCTCACCTCAGCAGGCATTGAAAAAGTAACGGGTGGAGGTCTTCTTCTCACGTGCGCGGGCTTCGGCCTCTTCGCATTGCTGGTGTTCTTCGTCATCACGGGGTCGCCGCCGGTTGCAGCCTGCTTTTCGCTCTTTGGTTCGTGGGTTCCTTTCGCAGCGGTCCGTTGGCGGGCACGCAAGCGCCGGGCCGCGCTTCGGCTATTGTGGCCGGACGTTGTGGACCACTTGCGCTCAGCCATACGAGCTGGTCTCGCCTTGCCGGAAGCGCTGATCCAATTGGGAGATAAGGGACCGGAAGAACTTCGCACGCTGTTCGTGGACTTTGGGGCCGACTACAGATCCGGCGGACAGTTTGAGGCCGCCCTTAACAGGCTGAAAGCACGGCTGGCAGACCCTGTCGCAGACCGAATCATCGAGGCACTCAGAATGACCCGCGAGGTAGGCGGTTCGGATCTCGGCCGTATGCTCGGCACTCTCTCCGAGTTCCTGCGAGACAGCGCACGCACTCGAAGCGAACTCGAAGCCCGACAGTCATGGACCATCAATGCAGCGCGGCTGGCCGTAGCGGCGCCCTGGGTGGTCCTCGTCGTCATGGCAAGCCGGCCTGAAGCAATGCTGGCCTACAACTCGGGCACAGGAGCCATGGTCTTGCTCGGTGGGCTGTTGGTATCCGTTGTCAGCTATTCCGTGATGCTGCGGGTTGGAGCGTTACCAGAGGATCAACGGGTTCTTCGATGACCACTACCACCGCGTTTGCCGTGCTCTGCGGGCTGCTTCTTGGGGCGGGTTGCTGGTTGATCCTGGTGCGGCTCCCGTTCATGCGAAAGAACACCTTTGCGGACCGCATCGAGGCCCAGCTGAGATCCAGGAACCTGGAATCTCGGCTCCTGCGCACGCCAACTCATAACCTCACGCCGTTCGGGCCGCTGGAGAGGATAGTGCGTCCCATCATTGGTGACGCCATCACGTACCTGTCCCGGTTCAACATCGGGTCTGCAGCACTGGGAAAGAGGCTGGCGCGCGCTGGTTCTTCCAAATCCACGCTGGACTTCCGAGCCGAACAGCTCCTTTGGGCCTGCGCAGGCTTCGTAGTGGGAGTACTTGTCGTCGTGATAAGCGCCGCCGCAGGCCAGTTCAGCCCTGCTTTCCTTGTTGCTTGTGTCATCTCAGGCGCAGCCGGGGGTTACGTGCTCCGGGACTACGTTCTGGGACAACGGATCAGGAAGCGGGAATCGGCGATGCTGTCCGAATTTCCGAGTCTCGCAGAGTTGATGGCGCTCGCCGTTGCTGCAGGCGAGAGCGCCATGGGCGCCATGGACAGGGTAAGCCGCAGTTCCAAGGGGGAACTCTCAGCAGAGTTTGGTCTTGTCCTCGCCGATGCCAGATCCGGCAAATCACTGTCCGAGGCACTCCAAGCGTTCTCCATGAGGTCGGAGCTGCCTCCCCTGGCCAGGTTTTTTGACGGGTTGGTGGTCGCGGTGGAACGGGGGACGCCCTTGGCCGATGTCCTCCGGGCACAGGCTGCGGACGTTCGCGACGCCGCAAAACGCGAGCTCATGGAGTCCGCGGGCAGAAAAGAAATCGCCATGATGGTGCCGCTCGTTTTCGGGGTGCTCCCGCTCACTGTTATCTTCGCTGCCTTCCCGGCCGTAGCGGCGCTGGAAATCAGCCTGTAAGCCTTCGCCGGGGCCGCCAAAGGAGTTCCATCCATCGAAGCAATCCAGCCCATGGAAGCAGCATTTTCCACGTAACCATCGCATCACTTCACGTCATATCCGCATACCGATCCATTCATCTTGGGGAGAACCATGAACCGCATTGCAAGCAGAATGTCCGCCACCTCTTTCCTGAACCGTGTCAGCGCCTCGTGGGTCCTGGCAGTCGCGTTCAGGGGACAGCCCTGTGCCGAGGATCGAGATCGAGGGGACGTGCCTGGCTGGGTCATGATCACCCTGATGTCGGCCGTCTTGGTCGCTGGCCTTCTTGCCTTGGCCGCTCCTGCTTTGGAGGGCCTGTTCGATCAGGCGATAAAGAAAGTGGGCCAGTAGGAGTGCGGCCGGAACCCTCCGCTGGTTCACGTCTTCGGACCAATCAACGGCGGAGCGTCTCCGACGAGTGCGGGTCCGCCGTTGTCGACTTTGTCTTGGTCGGCGCGCTGCTGACGCTGTTTTTCATGGCGATCGTTCAGCTCACCTTGGTGTTGCATGTCAGAAACACCCTGATTGATGCTGCGGCCTCCGGTGCTCGGTATGGGGCCTTGGCGGACCGCACGCCGGCAGATGCCCGGGCGCGGACCGCGGAGTTGATTCACTCGGCCTTGAATGGCGACTTTTCCGGAGACATCGCATGCAGCGATGTCATAGTGGACGGAGTCCGCACCTTGGAGGTGACGGTGAAGGCGCCCATGCCAGTTGTCGGGCTCTTAGGTCCCCGTGGGTTGCTGGAGGTGAAAGGTCATGCAGTGTACTGAACCGCCCCTGAAGCTGCTGGCAGCCTTCCTGCAACGGACGCGCGAAGCCATGTGTCTGTCTGTAGAGCCGGCTGGAGCGCCTGCTGGGGATCCAGCCGAGGTGACCACCCGGGAAAGCAGGAGAGACAACCGGGCGCCAGAAAGCGAACAGGGCAGTGCCGTGGTGGAATTTATCTTCCTGGCCGTATTGCTCATGGTTCCGGTGGTCTACTTCGTGGTGACAGTGGGGCAAATCCAAGGTGGGTCTCTTGCGGTGGTCGGTGCCGCCGACCAAGCCGCAAAGGTCTTCGTGGCCCGGAGTGCCCTTCCCGATGCCAGGGCTGCAGCTGAACGGGCGGTCTTCCTTGCCCTGGGGGACTACGGGCACGCCCCGGACCAAGCCAATGTTGAGGTGGCGTGTGACAGAGCGGACTGTCTGTCGGCAGGAGCAAAGGTGACGGTGACGGTTTCCCTGGACGTTCCCTTGCCCTTGATGCCCTTCGGGGATTCGGTGGGCTTGAGCGCCGCCCGTTTGAGTGCGTCGGCCACTCAAGTTGTGGGGCGCTTCCTGTGACGACGCTGCGTCGCCGTGGCGAAGCCCGCGAAGAGGGTCAGATCGCTGTTCTCATTATTGGCTTCGTTGTGCTGGCGCTCCTTCTGGCAACAGCGGTTATGGCTGTCTCGGCCGTCTACCTGGAGTACAAAAAACTGTTGTCACTTGCGGACGGAGCCGCGCTGGCCGCCGCCGACACCTTCATGGTGGGAGATATGGGAACCGGGACCCGTCCCGGCCCGACGTTGGTCGATGAGCGCGTGCGGTCCGGGGCATACTCCTACCTTTCCGGAACCGACGCCTCTTCCCATCATGATCGCCTTGCCTTGACGGCCGGAACGGGCAGCGAACCCGGCGGCACGGCTGTGGTGGTCCTTACCGCTGTGGCCCATCCTCCGGTTATCAGCTTCCTCTTGCCGGACGGGATCCTGGTAGAGGCCCGATCGGTAGCCCGCTCATCGCTGACCCAATAATGTCCGGGTCATGGTCCTGCATGAAAGAACCGGGCCGTCGGGGGAGCGCGACGGATAGCGTACGCTGGGATGACCATGGCTGAGATAGATTTTCCCGCAGAAATCCGCGCACTTCGCGCAACTTACAGCTCCATCGAGAACGTTACCGATGTTGATGCACTCAAAGCTGAGATCGCTGAACTGAGCGAGCAAGCCGGAGCCCCGGACCTTTGGGATGACCCGGCTTCAGCCCAGGTGATTACCTCGAGGTTGTCACACCGGCAGTCGGAAGTTGAGCGTCTTTCCAAGCTGGACTCCCGGATCGATGACCTTGAAGTCCTAGTGGAGCTCGGCCAGGACGAGGGCGACGAAGACTCCATGGCGGAAGCTGCGAAGGAGTTGTCGTCCATTCGCAAGGCTCTGGCGGAACTTGAAATCACCACACTCTTGGCAGGCGAGTACGACGAACGCGAAGCTGTGGTTACCATCCGCGCGGGCGCCGGCGGAGTCGACGCAGCAGATTTCGCCGAGATGCTGATGCGGATGTACCTGCGCTGGGCAGAACGCCACGGGTACCCGACCACCGTGATGGATACCTCCTATGCCGAGGAGGCGGGACTGAAATCGGCCACGTTCGAGGTCAAGGCGCCGTACGCGTTCGGCACGTTGAGCGTCGAAGCAGGAACACACCGGTTGGTCCGCATCAGTCCTTTCGACAACCAAGGCCGCCGACAGACGTCCTTCGCGGCAGTCGAAGTCATTCCGTTGATCGAACAGACGGACTCCATCGAAATTCCGGACAACGAAATTCGTGTTGACGTCTTCCGTTCTTCGGGACCGGGCGGCCAGTCGGTCAACACCACTGACTCTGCGGTACGACTGACCCACATTCCCACGGGCATTGTGGTCTCGATGCAGAACGAAAAATCGCAGCTCCAGAACCGGGCGGCAGCCATGCGAGTTCTTCAGTCCCGCCTTCTGCTGGTCAAGAAGGAGCAACAGGACGCCGAAAAGAAGGCACTGGCAGGGGATGTCAAAGCGTCCTGGGGTGACCAGATGCGCTCCTACGTTCTCAATCCGTACCAGATGGTCAAGGATCTGCGAACGGAACATGAAGTGGGCAACACGTCTGCAGTGCTGGACGGCGACATTGACGACTTCATTGACGCCGGCATCCGTTGGCGTACGGGCAACCGTAACGCCGCTGCTAACTAAAGCCGCTGCCAACTAAAACGGAGACAAGCGGAATCCGGGGGCGTCAACCCTCGGGATTCTGCGACACGCCCTTCAAAGCCAGGTAAATCCGACTTACCCGTGCGTATAGTCGAGTGGCCGGTGCTCTCACTTCCCCCATCGAAAGCCCGCGCTCCGGCTGTTGGACTGGGCGACTATGTCATGTCCGGCGGGGTTCTAAAGGGCCATGATCAGATTTGAGAATGTCACCAAGGTCTACGAGCAGAATGCCCGACCGGCGCTCGACTCTGTCAGCCTTGAGATCAACCGCGGCGAATTCACCTTCCTTGTAGGTGCGTCGGGCTCAGGCAAGTCCACCTTTCTTCGCTTGATCCTGAAGGAAGATAAAGCCTCGTCGGGATCTGTGTATGTTGCCGGGCAAAACGTGGCCAACATTTCGAGCTGGCGTGTACCCAAGCTTCGTCGCGGCATCGGCGTGGTTTTCCAGGACTTCCGCCTGCTGCCGCAAAAGAATGTCTTTGCCAACGTTGCCTTCGCGATGCAGGTGATCGGCAAGAGCCGTTCAATTATCCGCGAAACAGTTCCCGAAGTCCTGAAGACCGTGGGCCTGGAAGGCAAAGAGCGCCGCATGCCCCACGAACTTTCAGGTGGCGAACAGCAGCGCGTGGCGATCGCCCGCGCCGTCGTGAATCGTCCCGGCATCCTGCTGGCGGACGAACCGACGGGCAACCTGGACCCCATCACCTCGATGGGAATCATGGGAGTCCTGGACAAGATCAACCAGAACGGCACCACAGTAGTCATGGCAACCCACGACGACGACATCGTCAATGAAATGCGCCGCCGCGTGGTGGAGCTCAAGAACGGCAAGGTCATTCGAGACGAAGCCAAGGCCCTCTACACCTCGATGATTCCGGTGGTTGGCGAATCGCGCCGTCTGCGGGATGCCAGCGGCGAGGAACTCAACCGTGCACAGGGGGCGCAGCTGTGAGGCTCCTGTTTATCCTGGGGGAAATCGGCAGTGGCCTCCGCCGGAACCTTTCCATGGTCATTTCGGTGGTCCTGGTGACGTTCGTTTCCTTGACGTTCGTGGGTGCGGCCGGAATGCTGCAGATGCAGATCAACCAGATGAAGGGCTACTGGTACGACAAAGTCCAGGTGGCAGTCTTCCTCTGCAACGACGGTTCGACGGCGGTCGGCTGCGCTTCGGGACCGGCCACCAAGGAGCAGCAGGAGAACCTGCAGGCAATGCTTGAGTCGCCGGCGGTCAAGCAATACATCAACGATTTCCAGTTCGAGTCCCAGACTGAGGCCTACACGCACTTCAAGGAACAGTTCTCCAATTCACCGATTGTGGATTCGGTGTCCGAGGACCAGCTGCCGGCCTCCTTCCGGATCAACATGAAGAACCCGGAAAAGTACCAGATCATCAGTGAGACGTTCTCCTCCCAGCCGGGAGTCGAGACGGTCAGCGACCAGCGGCAGGTCCTGGAACGCATCTTTTCCTGGATGAACGGGGCGTCGGTTGCTGCGATGGGTGTAGCCGTGGTCATGATCTTCTGCGCGGTGCTGCTTATTACCACCACCATCCGGCTTTCTGCCTTCAGCAGACGCCGGGAAACGGGGATCATGCGGCTCGTCGGTGCGTCCAAAACAGTCATCCAGCTACCGTTCATCCTGGAGGGTGTGATCGCTGCTGTCGTGGGCGCAGTACTTGCCTCGGTCACCCTGTGGTTGATGGCGCACTTCTGGCTTAACGGGGATCTGTCGACACAGTTCCTCAACACCCCCTTTATTTCCTCTACCCAAGTGCTGGTCATCGCGCCCGTGCTGATCGCCTTGGGTGCGGGTCTGGCCGGGATATCCTCTCTCTTGACCCTCCGGCGATACCTGAAGGTCTAGCGATGACCGCCGAGACCCGATCACCCTTCATGCTGACAATCGAAAAGGACTCCTGATGACCGCGTTGGACCCGAACTCCCTGCGCCGGCGCTTTGCGTCGGGCAATGCTCGGATCATGGGTGCCGTGATTGCTGTGGGTCTGGCCGTCAGCCTCCTGTCGGGCGCTCCTGCTGCCCAGGCCGACAACCTTGAAGACCAGCAAGCCGCACTTGAGGCTGAAGCGGCCAGGGTTCAGGCGTCCCTTGAGTTCGTCGATGCCAACATCGCCAAAGCTGCCGGCGACCTGGTGATCTACCAGGGCCGCCTTCCCGGCGCCCAGCAGGCATTGCTTGAGGCGCAGGGCCGGGTGGCGAGTGCGGTCAAGGAAGTTGAAGCCTTGGCGGCCAGGGTGGAGCTTGCCCAGCAAAACAAAGCCAAGATCACCGAGCAGTTGGAAAGTGATAAGCAGAAAATCACTGATACCAAGAAATTGATCGGTCAGATCGCCTCCCAGGCTTACAAGTCCGGTGGCGTTCCCACCAATATCGCTCTTTTGTTCGGGTCCAGTGAGTCGGGCAACCTGACTGAGTCCATGGACCTGGCGGACCAGGCCATGCGCAGCCAGAACGCTGCCATGACCAAGCTGACCCAGCAGAACGCCACGAACGTGAATTCCCAGGCGCGGCTCGTCGCCGTCGAGGAAGAGATCCAGGACCTCAAGGCGAAAGCAGACGCTGCGCTTGACCGGGAGAAGTCGGCCAGGGACGAGGCTGCGAACAAGAAAGCTGAAGTCGACAAGCTGATTGAAGACACCACTCGCCTGAACGGGCAGCTTCAGGCCGCCAAACCGGGTATCGAAGCCAACCTGGCCCGGGTGAAGGCCGAGCAGAACACTGTGGCCGCTGAAATCGTGGAGCGCGACCGGAAACTCAGGGAAGCCTGGGAAGCGGAGCAGCGCCGCCTTGCTGAAGAGGCTGCCGCAGCCGCAGCCGCCGCGGCTGCGGCCCAGGGCCGGCCGGCGCCACCAGAGCAGCCGTATGTTCCCCCGGCAGCTGGTTCTCCGTCCGCCTTCGGGCTGCGTCACCCCTTTGCCAGCTATGTTCCCATTACCTCCGGCTTCGGCTGGCGCGCAACGCCCCCGGGGACCATCGACTTCTACGGCACGGGTGGCTACATGCACACCGGCATCGACTTCGGCGCCGCCTGTGGCACACCCGTCTACGCGGCGGCCGCAGGGGAGGTCTTCAACTCAGGATGGAACTCAGCAGACGGTGGTGGATGGCGTGTGAAGCTGTCCCATGGTGTGGTCCAGGGCAACTCGTTGACCACCATCTACTACCACAACAGCAGCATCGTGGTGTCGAACGGTCAACGCGTCTCGGCCGGCCAACTCATCGCGTACTCGGGAAGCACCGGTAACTCGACCGGTTGCCACGCGCACTTCGAAACGTGGTTGAACGGTTCGGCTGTGGATCCCATGAACCTTCTCTAGTGTGTGGCGCAGTGCGCGGGAGGCCCCCGGCGCTGGCGTACACTAGTTGAAATCCGCATCTAACAAGGAGTTCTACCGTGCCCAAGGAAAGTGGCCGTAAGGTAGTGGCCACCAATCGGAAGGCCCGGCATAACTACCATGTCCTGGACACCTATGAGGCCGGCATCGCCCTCATGGGAACAGAAGTGAAGTCCCTCCGTGAGGGCCATGCCTCCATGGTGGACGGCTTCTGCACCTTCTACAACGACGAGCTGTGGATGGAAGGTATCCACATCCCTGAGTATCACCAAGGGAGCTGGACCAACCACGCCGCGCGCCGGCGTCGTAAGCTCTTGCTTCATCGCGATGAACTGGACAAAATCTCGCAGAAGATCCGTGAGTCCGGCTTTACCGTGGTGCCGCTCCAGTTGTACTTCCTGGACGGCCGCGCCAAAGTGGAAATCGCCATTGCCCGAGGCAAGAAGGATTACGACAAGCGCCAAACGCTGCGTGAGCAGCAGGACAAGCGTGAATCGCTGCGTGAGTTGCGGGAACGCAACCGCCGGTAGCGCCACGCCCACCGGGCCGTGGAATGTTCCACCGGATGAATGCGTTATGATGAGTAGTCCGAAGGGAATTCGACGTAGTCGATGATCCTTTCGGGATTGGTAACAAAATACGGGGATGATCGGTTTCGACGATGTTAGTCGCGACAGGTGAAGCGGGCCGAGGATGCAGAATTATCTCGTAAACGCTGTCTGCAAACCAATAAGTGCCGAATCTAAGCGCACTGACTTCGCTCTCGCTGCCTAAGCAGTAAGACAGTCCGTCAGCCCGGGGTTGCTATCGCCCCGGTTCCTGGCGTCATTTAGATAGCCACTGCTGTTTGCCTTCGTCATTGAGGTAAACGGGACTCTTAGATGACTGGGCCCGGATCAGCCACCTGTTCGCAGGATGGCTGGGGCCGAGAAAATCCGACGCGAACTGCGCCCGGAGAAGCCCTGACAAAACGACATCGGACGGGGGTTCAATTCCCCCCATCTCCACCCACGGAAAGCCCCTGGATCCTTGTGATCCGGGGGTTTTTTCATGCCCGGACGCACAACGGCAGAAGACGTCCGCGTTCACCCACGGCGTACCGTCCGGAGGACTACCAGCCAAGGATTGGCAGTTGAACTGTATAAGCGGCAAACACGGCGGAGCACTGGCAGGAGGCATGTGATGAGCACTGAGCCGGAGTTCGAACTGCAGGAACCTGAGGACGACGAGGAGGCCCTGGACGCCTACTCGAAGATCGTGGTCCGGGTTGCGGAATTCGTGACACCCCACGTTGCCGCCATCGAGATGACCAGCACCGGCCGGAGGGGGCAGATCCGCAGGGGCAGTGGCTCGGCTGTGGTCTTCACCGGCGATGGATACATGCTGACGAACGCCCACGTGGTGGCTGGCATACAGTCGGGCAGGGCTGTGTTCGCTGATGGCAGGCAGACGGACGTGGAGTTGGTGGGCGCGGATCCTTTATCCGACCTCGCCGTGGTCCGTGGCGTGAAGTCGGCACCGCCCCCGGCAGTGTTGGGCAATGCCGAAACCCTGAAGGTGGGCCAGTTGGTGATCGCCGTGGGGAATCCGCTGGGACTGGCTGGCTCGGTGACTGCGGGCGTAGTCAGTGGGTTGGGCAGGTCCATTCCCGTCAAAGCGGGCGAGCATCGACGGGTCATCGAGGATGTCATCCAAACGGACGCTGCGCTGAATCCTGGGAATTCCGGCGGAGCGTTGGCCGATACCCGCGGACGCATCGTGGGCATTAATACTGCGGTAGCAGGACTGGGCCTGGGTTTGGCAGTGCCCATCAACACCACCACACAGCGCATCATCGCGTCCCTGCTGAGGGATGGCCGGGTACACCGCGCATATTTGGGTTTGGTGAGCACGCCAATCCCACTGGATGCCAGTGCCGTTGTACGGACTGGGCAGAAGGAAGGCCTGCGGGTGGTAGAGGTGATTCCCCGGTCTCCAGCGGAGCTGTCCGGGCTTCAACCGGGGGACGTCGTGCTCCGGGCGCAGGGGCGGGCTGTGTCCAGTGCCGAGAGCCTGCAGAAGTTGCTGTTCGAAGAAGCCATTGGCCAACCCTTCCCGTTGACAGTGCTCAGGGAAGGGAAATCCGTGCAAATTCTTGCGGTGCCCTCAGAGATGGTCCAGCCGTGAACCGAGACTAGGCTTTGCTCTCCGGAACATCGACGACGCCCACGAAGCGGCTGCCGACCCCTTCGTATTCGCTGCGTACTTCCCCGAGGAAGAGCTTGGGGAGGTCACTGTTCCGGTGGGTACCGCAGTAGACGAAGGAAAAGTCCGGCCACCACTTTTTGGGCCGAATGGCCTCGGAATAGCCGCACACAGCGCAGGTCAGATGGACCCAGACGGGGCGTTTGCCGGTGCGGTTGGCGCGCGACTGCACCAACCAAGCCGGGGGGTTGTCCTGCATTTCGCGGAGTTCGGCCTCGGAAAGCCTGGACGGAATACCGTGGCGCTGTGCCATTTCCATCGAAATATCAAGGGCCAATGCGGCATCACGTCTGCTGATCACCACTCAACGATACGGGACTTCACGGGCGTAGGCTGTGCTCATGACTGACGCTGCCGCGCTTCTGCCGAGTACTCCGCTCCAGAAACGCGTGCTGGTGGTGGCCATCGTGGCGTCGTTCATCGCCATCCTTGATGGTTTTGTGGTCAATCTCGCACTGCCTGCCATCGGGAGGGAACTTGGTGGCGGCCTGGTCATCCAGCAGTGGGTAGTAGACGCGTACCTGCTGACATTGGGTGCATTGATCCTGGTGGCCGGCTCCTTATCCGACCATTTCGGGAGGGCGCGAATCCTGGAATGGGGCCTTGCGGGTTTCGCTGTGACCTCGGTCTTGTGCGGGCTGGCGTGGAGCGGCGAAGTCCTGGTGGTGTCGCGGGCACTGCAGGGCATTGCCGGGGCCCTCCTGGTCCCGAGTTCGCTGGCCATGATTATTACCTCGTTCACCGGCCCGGCCCAATCCAAAGCCATCGGCCAGTGGTCCGGCTGGACCAGCGCTGCGGCCATCGTGGGTCCGTTGATTGGCGGCATGGCTGTGGACCTGCTCTCCTGGCGTGTCATCTTCTTCATCAATGTCATTCCCGCCGTTGCCATTTGGCCCATGTTGGCAGGCCTCCGGGCATCCGATGCCTCGAGGGACAAGAGCAAACGCATCGACTACCTCGGGGCCGTCCTGGCCATGGTGGGCCTCGGCGGTCCCGTTTTTGCGTTCATCGAACAGGGCCGCATGGGCTGGGGGAGCGTGCAGGTGTGGTTGCCTCTGGTGGCCGGCATCGCGGCCATGGCTCTTTTCCTGATCCATGAGGCCAGGACTGCCGAGCCAATGCTGCCACTCAGGCTCTTCGCGATCCGCAACTTCGGGTGGGGCAACCTGGCAACACTGGCCATTTACGGGGGAATTTCCCTAGGCTTCTTCGTTTTGGGAATCTATTTGCAGCAAGTTGGGGGCATGGCGGCCACCATGGCGGGCATCGCCCTGCTGCCTGGCACCGTTATCCTCATGCTCTGTGCCTCATATTTTGGTGGCCTTGCAGGGAAGTACGGGCCCAGATGGTTCATGACCGTGGGACCGCTGCTGTGTGGTGTGGGCTTCCTGATGTCGTTGTCGGTCCAGGAGCCGCTGAATTATTGGACCCAGGTACTGCCGGGACAGATCGTCTTCGGTTTGGGATTGGCGACCCTTGTAGCGCCCCTGACGGCCGCTATTCTTGGTGCGGTCCCGCCCGAGGAAGCGGGGATCGGTTCGGCGGTGAACAACGCCGTAGCCCGCATCGCCGGCCTGATCACCATTGCCTTCGCGGGGCTGATCGTGGGACCGGTCTTCAGCCGTGAAGGTTTGTACAACGCCCTGTTGGTCACGGCGGCACTGTTCCTGACCGGGGCAGCAGCTTCCGCCGTCGGGATCAGGAATCCTCCCAAGGGGGCGGCAGCTGCCGCCGACAGCGAACCGGATGCAGCGTCCGGCGACGGCGGGGCAGCCGGGTAGCCCGGCTGAGCTCTCGCCGGGGTTGGGTCAGCGGGCGGGAAGGACGCAGCCTTCGTGGGCTTCGGCGCTCTGGACCCAGAGTGCGGACGTGACTTCGTCGGCGAGATCGAACTCGCGGCCTGTGGCGCCGTTTCCAATCCGCACCACCAGTGCTCCGCCGAACGGTTTACGTCCGACCACTTCAACGGGGGCGTCGAGGGTGATCTCTTCCGCTGCAAGGTACCTGAGGAGATCGGGGTTCTCGTCGCTGATCCTGGTGATACGGCCGGAGTGTCCTTGGTCCAGTTCGATCATGCGGTAGGCGTGCGGCAGTTCAACGGAGCCATCCGCGGAGGGAATCGGATCGCCGTGCGGGTCCCTGACCGGGTGGCCAAGTTTGTCGGACATCCGCTCGATAAAGGTATCTGACACCGCATGCTCCAGCATCTCGGCTTCATCATGGACCTCATCCCAGCTGTACCCGAGTTCTTCCACCAGATAGGTCTCAATGAGGCGATGCCGGCGCACCATGGCAAGGGCCAGGCGCATACCCGCCGCGGTCAAGCGAATGGCGCTGTAGGGCTGGTGGTCCACCAACCCCTGGTCCTTGAGCTTGCGGACCATTTCTGACACGGAGGAATTGGCTACACCCAGGCGCTGGGCAAGCTGGGAGGACGTTATCGGCTTGTCTTGCCACTCTGTATACGAGTAGATGACCTTGACGTAGTCCTCTATCGAGGAGGAGGGCGTACTGGTCTTCACACCCCAAGCCTACCGTGGCTGCACAGGGCGCATCTTGAACGCCCGCCAGGTCTGCGTCACGTAGGGCAGCGGAACGGTCTCTCCCGGTGCGTGCCCGAGGTGCTCGTAGAGGTACCACTCCAGGTTGCCCATGACCTTCGCCCGGGTGGCGTGGTTGGCGCGGAGATAGTAGCTCCGTGACTTAGTGAGCTCCATGATGTCTTCCGGCGTCGCGTCGTCCGCCCACCGGGTGAAGTGGCTCTCCAAGCCGGCAAATTCCGGTCCGATAAGTGGACGGAACCCGGGCTTGTGGACGTCCCCTGCATGCATGATGCGCGAGAGCCGATGAACCCAGGGCACATCGGTGTCCAACTGGTTCCAGACCAGTCCCAAGGTCCCGTGCGGCCGCAGGATACGGGCTATCTCGGAGCTCGCGGCAAGGGGATCGCACCAATGCCAGGCCTGGGCAACACTGACGACGTCGAATGCTGAGTCCGTCAGTCCCGTTGCTTCGGCCGTTCCCTCCAATGCGCGGACGTGTGGATGGGACTTCCGCAGTTGCTCCAGCATGTCGGTGGAAGGGTCGACGGCGGTAACGTCCAGCCCGCGCTCCACGAGGAGCGCAGTGAACTTGCCAGTGCCGGCTCCCAGATCCGCAGCGGCGGTGGCTCCTTGGGGAACCAGCCATTCCACGGAGTCCAGGGGATATCCGGGCCGAACGCGATCGTAATGCTCTCCGCCGTCTTGGAAGCTCTGGCCGAACTCGTGGCGACGGTCAGCGTGGAGCTTGGGACCACGTGGTCCGGCAGGACCGGGAATGCCGGGCTGTCCGCTGGGGGCGGCCGGAGAACGCAATGCCACCAAAACTCCTTCACAGGGTCGCTGAAAGATACCCTACGAATTTACCGCAGCCGGGGTAAACCGCGCTTAGTCAACGGTGCAGGGAGCAGCGCCTGCTGTGCCGGGGGTGTTGGGAGCCCACTCCGGGTAGCTTCGGTGGTCGTTGGCAGGTACCCAGCGGCCCTCGTCCACCACGTAGTCCCAGCCCAGTCCGTTGCGCTTGAGCCCTTCGATGCCTGCGAGCAGCCTCGTGGCGTCCTCCAACCGGGAGCCGACGCCAAAGCTGGCACGCAAGGACCCGGAGGGAAGTCCGAGTCGCTTGAGCAGTGGGTGGGCGCAGAAGCGTCCATCCCGGAGGCCAACTCCGTGCTCGGCGGCCAGATAAGCGGCCACCAATCCGGCGTCGAATCCTTCCACGGAGAAATTGACCACACCAATGGTGTCGTCGGAGTCAGTGAAGATCTGGTGCACAGTCACGCCGTCGATGGCTTCCAGGCCGTCCACCAGGTACGTGCGGATGGCGGCTTCGTGGGTGTGCCACGCGTCTTGGTCCAACCCGGCGAGGACCTGCGTGGCGCGGGCGAGGGTTGCGGCACCCAGGACATTGGGGGACCCGCCTTCATGGCGGGCAGGGCCCGTTGCCCAGCTCACGGAGTCCAGGCGGGCTTCACGGACGGCGCCGCCACCAGCCAGGTGGGGAGTCCCGGCGTCGAGCCAGTCCGGGCGGCCCACTACGACGCCTGCGCCGAAGGGAGCATAGAGCTTGTGGCCGGAGAACACGACGTAGTCAACATCGGCCTCCGTGATGTTGATCCGGCGGTGAGGTGCCAGCTGTGCGGCATCGACTACGATCCTGGCGCCGTATTCGTGCGCAAGTGCTGCGAGTTCGGCGATCGGCAGGATTTCACCTGTCACGTTGGAGGCACCCGTGACGGCGAGCAGGCTGACCCCGCCTTGGGCCAATTCGTCGCGAAGCTTGTCCACTGTGGCGGCCAAGGTGGAGGCCGCCACGACGCTGCGGTGCGGGACACCCTGCCAGGGAAGAAGGTTGGCGTGGTGTTCGATGTCCAGGTACAGGACTTCCCCGGAGAAGCGGCCGTCGATCTGCGGCAGGCAGCCAGCCAGTAGGTTCAGGGAGTCTGTGGTGTTTCGCGTAAAAATCACGGAATCGTCAGGACGCCCACCGACGAACTCACGGACAATGTTGCGCGAATTCTCGTAGACCGACGTGCTGATCTGGGAGGCAAAGCCCGCGCCGCGGTGAACGCTGGCGTAGTAAGGGAGGACCTCGTTGAGGTAGGCCGAGACGATGGTCAGGGCCGGAGCCGATGCTCCGTAGTCCAGATTGGCATAGCGGACGTGGCCGCCCTGGATCAGGGGTGCCTGCAGCTCAGCGCCAGTGACGGCGGCGAGTGGCCGTGCTGCTGCAGCTGCCTGTGACGGGGTTTCGCCGGCAAAGGACGGAATGATGTTTGAATCGAACGTGACTGTGCTCATGGGACCTCACTCAAGAGGGACCCCCATAGGGGGATCCGCGCTTGCCGCATCCGTTCCGGACCGGCCGGGTCGTCACCCGGGGCACCCCACCGCGAATGGAGGGTTGCCGGCCAGCAAACCGGGGTTTAGCGCTGGCACTCGTGACCTGTAAAAAAGGTTAGGGCACCTCCAGCGGCCCCTCCAAAGTCACTTCGCTTTGTTAAGCACTTTGTTACGCCGGGTTGTAAATCGCCGGTTTGGCGAAGAAAAAACGGCGGAGGCCTCCAAAAGGAGGCTTCCGCCGTCGAATATTCGCTGAAAAGCAGCTTGTGAACCGTAAAGGGAACCTGCGCTAGAGGAGGTCGTCCAGGCCTGGGTTGAGCCGTTTGAGGACTTCCGAGTGAAGGATGGAGTTGGTGGCCAGCGCGTTGCCGCCGAACGGACCGTCGTCGCCTTCCAGGGAAGTGAAGCGGCCACCGGCCTCCGTGACGATCGGGACGAGAGCTGCCATGTCGTACAGGTTCAGCTCAGGCTCGCACGCGATGTCCACTGCGCCCTCGGCCACCAGGCAGTATGACCAGAAATCGCCGTAGGCCCGGGTTCGCCAGACATCCTCGGTAAGCCCCAGGAACTCGTCCAGGTTCCCGCGTTCCTTCCACCCGGACAGGCTTGAGTAGGACAAGGAGGCATCGGACAACTGGGAAACGTTGGAGACCTTCAACCGGGTGGCAGCGGCAAGGGACCGGCCCATGTAGGCACCCATGTCCTTGGCAGCCCACCAGCGTTTGCCCAAGGCGGGTGCACTGACGACGCCGACCACGGGTTCGCCCTCATCAACCAGTGCGATCAATGTTGCCCACACCGGCACGCCCCTGACGAAGTTCTTGGTCCCATCGATGGGATCAATGATCCAACGGCGTGAGCCGTGTCCGCTGCTGCCAAACTCCTCGCCAAGGACAGCGTCCCGGGGACGGGAACGGGAGAGCTGACCCCGGATGGCCTCCTCCGCTGCTTTGTCTGCGTCGGTGACAGGTGTGAGGTCTGGCTTGGTTTCGATCTTCAGGTCCAGAGCCTTGAAGCGGTCCATGGTCTGGGCATCGACAGAATCAGCGAGGACGTGGGCAAGGCGCAGGTCATCGTTGTAGGTGGAAACGGGATGGGTCATGCCACCAAACTATCCTGAAACGCGCGCTGCAGCGGGGACGTGAAGCCGCAACGATCAGTTGACCGTGCCCAGTTCCTTGGTCTCTTTTGCTTCCAGTCGGGGGTCGGCACCGAGCAAACGGCGCAATGAGGCCAACCGCGCTACCCCTGACGGTCCTGCATGGCCGTCGTTCACCCACGGATCCAGCCCGCAGTTGATGGCAGTGGCGTCGTGCTTGCAGCCCCGCTCACAGGCCTCCGTCCCGGGCTCAAGATCCGGAAACGAGTGCAGAATCCGGTCCGGGTCCACATGGGCAAGGCCAAAGGACCGGATACCGGGGGTATCGATGATCCAGCTGCCGGCCGGCGCGTCGGCGAGCTTCAGGGCCAAAGCGGAGGAGGACGTATGCCGTCCACGTCCTGTCACAGCGTTAACGCCGCCGGTGGCCCGCTCCGCCCCTGTCAGCGCATTGACCATGGTGGACTTGCCCACGCCCGAGTGGCCGAGCATCACGGTGACCTTGCCCCCGAGGTGGGAGCGCAATTGGGCAACGGCGTCCTTGTCCAGCCGTGCTGACAGGCCGTCATCGGAGCGGGCGTCGATGCCGCCTGCTTCGGAGTCTGCCGTGCGGCTGATGATCACCGGGAAGTCCAGGCTGAGGTAGTTGGCAAGCAATTCCGCCGGATCCCTGACGTCCGCCTTGGTGATGAGCAGCAGCGGCTCAATGCCGGCGTCGTAGGCTGCCACCAAGGCACGGTCGATGAATCCGGTGCGCGGTTCGGGGTTGGCGGCTGCAACAACAATGACCAATTGGTGGGCGTTGGCCACTACCACCCGTTCGATGGGGTCGGTGTCGTCAGCACTGCGCCGCAGGAGGGTTCGTCGTTCTTCCACCCGGACCAGCCGCGCGAGCGTGTCCGGCGAGCCGGAGACGTCCCCCACCAACGCGACGAAGTCCCCGGGTACTACCGGGTTCCGCCGCAGTTCGCGGGCGCGCGCAGCGATGACGACGCGTGCGTTCGCGGAGTCCTCGTCCACAATCGCCCTGTAGCGTCCGCGGTCCACGGTGATGATCCGGCCGATCACGGCGTCGTCGTGGCTGGGTCTGTCCTTGGTCCGTGGCCTGGAACCTTTTTTGTTGGGTCGGATCCGGACGTCGGATTCATCCCAGGAGCGTGCATCACGGCCCATGGTCAGTTCTTGGCCCCATCCGCGCTGGAGATGGTTTCCACCATTCGAGCCCACATTTCCGGGAACTCCGGCATGGTCTTGGAGGTGGTGGCAATGTCTTCCACCCTGACGCCTTCCACGGCGAGGCCCAGGATGGCGCCGGCAGTGGCCATGCGGTGGTCGGCGTAGCTGTGGACCACGCCGGCGTGCAGTGCCGCGGGGCGGATGATGAGGCCATCGGCGGTCTCTTCGGCGTCACCGCCCAGGGAGTTGATTTCGGCAACGAGTGCCGCGAGCCGGTCTGTTTCGTGGCCTCGGAGATGGGCAATCCCCGTCAGCCGCGAGGGGCCGGCGGCCAGGGCGCACAAGGCGGCAACGGTGGGTGCGAGTTCGCTGGTTTCGTCGAAGTCGGCGCCCTTGATGACCGGTCCACCGGTGACAGTGAGGGTCCCGTCTTCCATGGTGACGCTGGCTCCCATGGTGGCGAGGATGGTCCGCCACATATCGCCAACCTGGGTGGTGCCGGCCGGCCAATTGGTGACCCGTACCGTGCCCTGTGTCGCCAGGGCCGCGGCCAGGAAGGGACCGGCGTTGGAAAGGTCCTGCTCGATCCTCTGGTCAAAGGCGTTGATGGGTCCCGGGGAGACCCGCCAGTGGTTGGGTACTGAGTCATCCACACTGACGCCCACGCTGCGGAGGACCGCCACGGTCATGGTGATGTGGTCCAGGCTGGGTACGGGCTTGCCGACGTGCTCCAGGTGGAGGCCTTCGGTGAAACGGGCGCCGACCAGCAGCAGCGCGGACACGAACTGCGATGACGCGCTGGCATCGATCACTAAGTGGCCGCCCCGGACCTCGCCGGTGCCGTCCACTGTGAAGGGAAGGGCCGACGGCGTCCTGCCGCCTTCGGCTGCCACGGGGACTCCGAGGGCGGTCAACGCCTCGATGATGGTGCCCATGGGCCTGTTGCGGGCGTGGGGATCGCCGTCGAAGACGGTAGCTCCCTTGCGCAAGGCCGCCAGCGGAGGAACGAACCGCATGACGGTGCCGGCGAGGCCGCAGTCAATGGCTGTTCCGGCGCTTGGGGCAGCGGGATCCATCGGGGTGATCTCAAGGTCAGGGCCGTAGTCGCCGTCGCCAGGGACTTCCGTGACGGTGGCACCCAACTGCCGCAAAGCCTGGATCATGAGCGCGGAATCACGGGAATGCAGAGGAGCCCGCAGCCGCGAGGGACCATCCGCCAAAGCCGCCAACACGAGGAACCGGTTGGTCAGCGACTTTGAACCAGGTACCGTCACCGTGGCGTCCACGGGCCCTTTGGCGTAGGGTGCCGGCCAGAGAGGCAGCTCTGCGGCTGTGGTTGATCCGGTGTTTGCGGCGGTGGTACCTGTCATGCTTCCTTATGCTCCAACTGCGTTGTCTACGGCCTTGCGTACTGCTTTGTCTGCCCGCTTGATTTGCTTGCCCGTCACCTTTTTGGCGTCGGCAGCCAAGTGCTCCGCACGCCAGGCAATGCTCGGGCGTCCGTCGGTATCAACCGAGGCAAGAAGGACCCCGCCGGTCAGCGAGATGTTCTTCAGCAGCTGGGCCTTGCGTGCGCTCCGCCCTTCTTTGGTGCTGATGTCCGCTGAACGCCATTCAACGTAGGAGTTCAACGCCGACGTCACAGCCAGCACCGTTGCGGCAAAACGGGTGAGCTTCCCGAGCCCAAGCAATGCGCCG
The DNA here is from genome assembly GCF_031843805.1 of Arthrobacter sp. WCS2018Hpa-7. Taxonomy (NCBI): domain Bacteria; kingdom Bacillati; phylum Actinomycetota; class Actinomycetes; order Micrococcales; family Micrococcaceae; genus Arthrobacter; species Arthrobacter sp. WCS2018Hpa-7. The sequence continues at coordinate 58,811 of NZ_JAVTJB010000005.1, read as the reverse complement.
GCCCCCAGCTGGGCACCTCCGAGGAGGCGCGCGAGGGTCTTCTCATCGGTGGTGAAAGGCAGGGACTCCGAAGCCCGTCGAAGGACGGGAGAGAGCTGCTTGGCGGTGTCGTCCGCGTTCCTGAGCTTGTCAAGACCTGCGACGACGAAGCTGGACGCGAGCATGGGCCGCGCGAGAAAACGGATAACAGACATGTCTTGCCTCCTGGATGGCTTGCCACACTATGTCAATGGTTTTGTGTTCAGGTGTTGTGTTCAAGGGGTGCAGTCTGCTCTAGTCTTGCACCTTTGCGGAATAATTACCCAGCGGCGGCCGTTGTGAACTAGTGGTGCGGTGGAGACCGGACTGCGGCAAAGGTGTTGCCGCCTTGGTGAACGGAGTTGATTTCTTGACTTTGGTTAAGGACCGTGTGGTTCTACCGGAGCGCGGGTATGGGACACAGCCGGATTCCCCGCAGCTGACAGTAGACTTGGCAACGATGAGCACCACGGAACCGGCCGCAGCGGCCATGTACCAGGCGGCCGGCGCGGAAGACGCAGTGGCCGCACCCGACGTCGACGTCGCTTCGGAGACTCCTGAGCAGCGGCGGGCGCGCTTCGAGCGCGACGCCATGCAATATGTGGATCAGCTGTATTCGGCAGCCATGAGGATGGCGCGAAACCCTTCGGATGCGGAGGACCTGGTTCAGGAGGCCTACACCAAGGCATTTTCGGCTTTCCACCAGTACAAGCCGGGGACCAACCTCAAGGCATGGCTGTACCGCATCCTGACCAACACCTATATCAACCTCTACCGGAAGCGGCAGCGTGAGCCGCTGCAGTCCAACTCGGACACGATCGAGGATTGGCAGTTGGCCAAGGCTGAGTCGCACACTTCTGCGGGGTTGAGGTCCGCGGAAACTGAGGCGTTGGACCACCTGCCCGACTCCGATGTCAAAAACGCACTGCAATCCATTCCGGAGGAATTCCGGCTGGCTGTCTACTTCGCGGACGTCGAGGGCTACGCGTACAAGCAGATATCAGAAATCATGAACACTCCCATCGGCACGGTCATGTCACGGTTGCACCGCGGCAGGAAGATGCTGCGGGACATGCTGGCGGACTACGCCACCGAACGGGGCTTCAGGGCCCAAACCGAAGACCAGGCCGCGGCCGGAAGCAACAATCAGGAGAAAGAGAAATGAGCGACTGCCAGGGATTGGGCGATTGCGACGATACGCGAATGCAGCGGATCTACGAGTACCTCGACGGCGCGTTGACCCGCGAGGACCTCAGCGAGATCAAGCAGCACCTGGACACCTGCGAGGAGTGCTCCGAGCAGTATGACCTCGAGTGCCTCATCCGTACCATGGTCAAGCGGTCGTGCACCGAGTCAGCACCGGAGAACCTTAAGAACTCGATTCTGGACAGGATTCACTCCATCAAGCCGGTAGAAGCCTGATCGCAGGGTACACAAACGCCAAGGGCCCCGGAAACCTCATGGTTTCCGGGGCCCTCGCTCTTAAGCCTGTGACACTAAGCCGCTGGCTTAGGTGTTGGGACGCTTGCCGTGGTTCGCGCCGCCGCGCTTACGGTCACGACGCTTACGTGCACGCTTGCTCATAGCTGGCCTCCTTCAATGATTGATACTCAATAGAGCTGCCCTCCAGTTTCGCACATCCGGGTGCCGGGTCGCGAACCGGGAACGGTGTTGCGCCGGCAGAAGCCAACCCCACGTCAATTCCGCAGTGAATTCCTGATCGAGATGCGCGCCTGGTCAAGTACCGTACGCACTGTTTCCAGTGCCAAAGGCGTCAGCGGTTGTGAGGCACTGTGCAGACGCAGCTCTACCCGGATATCGTCCCTGAATGACTGGACCATCAGCTCGGCTTCTTTCACCAGCCGCTGGCCCTCAGGGGTGTAGCCGCCGGACCGGCTCCGGAAGGGTGCTGAGGTTGCGGTGGTGCGCGCCGCTTCAGCAGTGGCGGCGAGGTCCGCCCGCAGACCCCGCATGTTGGTCCGGATGTCTTCACGCAAGTTGTCGGCAAGCCGCCTGACGGAGGCAGAAATGGTGTTTTCGACGTCGGCCAACTCGTCCCTGCGGCCATCCAGTTCGGCGCGGCCTGCGTCGGTGATGAAGTACTTGGTGCGGCGGCCCTCGGTTTCGGTGGCCACCAAGCCCTCTTCTTCCAGCTTGCCCAGGCGCGGATAGATGGTGCCTGCGCTGGGGGAGTACGTGCCGCCAAACCTGTCGCCCAGGGCCTTGATCAATTCGTAGCCGTGCTTGGGCCCCGTTTCGAGCAACGCGAGCAAGTACAGGCGCAGGGCGCCGTGTGCAAAGACGGGAGGCATCAGAGCCCCGCTTCCCCGGGGACCTGGTGGTTGCTGTCTGTTGCCGGCGCTGACCCGTGCATGATGTAGGTCTTGCCGGAAACCGTGTTGGTGCGCACCAGCATGAGCTTTTCGTCCGGGCCTACAATCGTGTGCACGTTGCTGCCGGGCTGGGCATACATCTGGTCGTCGATCACTACGGTTCCACTGGCCGACTTGGCAACAATGTCCAGGCCGACGTCGTGGGGAAGCCTGATGGTCAGGTCGCCGGAGACCGAATTCGCCCCAAGGTCGTTTGTATAGTCCTGGAGATCGAAACTGAGGTCACCGCTGACAGTGCTGGCCCGGACGTTCTTGAACTTGCCCGAAGCGGTCACCTCGCCCGAGACGCTCTTGGCGGTCAGGACGCCGTCGTGGTTTCTGGCGATGACCTCGCCGCTGACGGTGTTCACGTGCAGTTCGCCGCAGGTTCCATCTGCCATAACGGAGCCTGAGACGGTGCTCAGGCGGGTGCGGCCGCTGATCCCGGACACCAGGCCGTCGCCGCTGACTGTTCCAGCCTCGACATCCACACCGGGTGGAAGGGCGATCCCGACAACCACCGAGTTGGTGCTGGTGTTGTTGACGGTGCCCATCAGGTTGCGGAACCATCCTTGCGGCCCTTGCAGCTGGTGGCGAACTTCCAAGCGGCCGTCCACGAGCGTCACAGTGAGGGGGTCTCCGGTGATTTCGCTGATTTCAATGCGGACAGAAGGCTGGTCGTGCGTCATGACGTCAAAACGGCCTTTGACGATTCCCAGCTTGAGAGAGCGGACGTCGTCCACATCAATGGTTTGCGGACCTGTCACGGTCCATAGTTCCTCAGACATGATCCCTCCAGATTGCGATATATCGCGTTTGATGAAATCACGATATATCGCGAATGGCCAGGAATCAATGGCCTGCGGAAAGTCAGGCGGCCGGTCGGTACACCTTGCCAATCAACGTGCGCGCAATGGTGGTAGCAGGGTCCCGCCCGTCGGCAGCGGGGGCCAGGTTGGTCCACACCACCAAGGTGACGGAGTTGACGGGGTCGTTTCCCATAAAGGTATTGAAGCCTGGCAACTCGCCGGTGTGCCCGTACAAATTGCCGAACTTGGCAATGCCCAAACCATAAGAAGCTCCGGCGGGATTGTCCGGATTGGTGGGGGTGACGCTGTCAAGCCGCTTCTGCTGGAGTTCGGGCTTCAGGAGCTTTCCGTTGACGAGGGCCTCGCCCAAAATCTTCAAATCTGCGGCTGTGGAGATGCCTGATCCTGCAGCCCATGCCCAGGACGGATTACCGTCAGTGACATCGTTCGGTGCCAGGGCGCCGGCAGTTGCTTCCTTCTGCATTTCCTCGGGGAGGGCCGGATTGGTCATGGTCAAGACGTTGTCCCCATAGAAATAGCCGCGGGGATGGGGCTCCGGAATGGCGTTGGACGAAAGCTCGGGAAAGACCGTCCCCGTCAATCCAAGTGGCTCGAAAATTCGCTCCCTGAAAAGGGTTGCAAGGGGCTTGCCTTCGACTTTTTCGGAGATCAGGCCCAGAAGAACGGTATTTGTGTTGGAGTAGTGAAATCCCTGCCCCGGGGCGAAATACGGTGGGTGCGCGAATGCCAAGGCAAGGAGTTCTTCCGGCTGCCAGACTTTTTGCGGATCCTGGTCCATGCCTGTGTTGAGCTCGAGTGTTTCGGTGTAGTTGAACAGGCCACTCCGCATGGTCAGCATTTGTTCAAGGGTGATTGCGTCTCCATTGGGGACGTCGGGACGGTACTTGGAGACGGGATCATCCAGTGCAAGTTTGCCTTCCTGCACCAATTGCAGGACCACGGTGGTGGTCCAGGTCTTGGTGACCGAACCCACCCGGATGTGGTCCTCGGCAGATACCGCACGGTCAGTACCCCGGCTCCCAGTGCCGTAGGACGCAGTCAGTGATCCACCGGGAGTCTGCAACAGCACCATGGCACCTGGCACCAGAAGTTCTTTTGCTGTGCGTTCGAATTCCGCACGGAGTGTCGCAGCATCGAAAGGCTGCAGCGCTCCAGACGCCGGAGGTGACGTGGATGATGGTGTCGCGGCGGGCGCTGACGCCGATGCCGCTGATGATGACGTTGTTGATGACGCCGTTGATGGAGCAGGCGGACCGGAACTGCAGGAGACTGTGGCTGCCAGGGCCGCGGCGGTGACCACTGTGAATGCTGCTCTGACAGAAACCTGCATCTTCCGCGTCATGGCTACTCCGGTTGAGCGATATTAAGCCATTGGAACCAGCCGCGGTGCAGGACGAGCCACGCAATTAATCCGTAGCCGGCCTGGCCCGGTGTTCCCCCATTGGCTGCGAGGTCCGTCCTCCACTGCTCATGATTGAGCAAGGGAGAGAACGTGTCAACGTAGTGGTGGTTGCGTCGCGTGGTGACATCGGCAAAGGCTGTGTTGAGTTCTGCGAGCCGTTTGTTCCGTGCCGGGTCCAGCGTGGGCGGCGGTCCCACCACGAAGACCTCCACACTGCTGTGCGAGGCACCGTCGAGAATGTTGGCCAGGTTCAAGCGGCTGCGGGCCGTGGAGAGGCCGAACTCCAGATCGCGGCCTGAAAGCCCGATCACCAGACGATTCTCATGGGTGTCGCTGAAGCGCCTTCCCGCTTCGTCCTGCCATCGGGCTGCCAAGCCCTCCGTGCCTTCCATGGGGCAGGGGAGCGGGAAACTCTCCACTACGACGGCGTCCTGGGGCGTGCGGGCCAGCACTCGTCCGAGCCAACCCAAGGCGCGGGGATCCCCCAGGCCCGCGAGCAGTTCATCTCCTACAGCTGCGATTCGCAGCTTCCTGTCTTCCACGGTTACCTCTTCACACTCGTTACGGTCCTTGCACGGTTTGCCGGATCATCGGCCGGTTCTGCAACCGGATACCTGTCCCATTAAACAGAACTGCCCGGCCTGAGGGGCGCATTCGCTCTTCAGGCCGGGCAGTTTCGCTTACTTGCGTTCGAACGCCTGCTTGATCAGGGCATCCTGCTCAGCGGCGTGGCGCTTCATGGAACCGGCAGCCGTGGAGGCAGATGCCGGACGCGAGACCAGCCGGAGCTTGCGGTCAAGCTCCGGAGCCAGGTTCAGGCCCATGAACGGCCACGGACCCTGGTTGGCGGGTTCGTCCTGCGCCCAAACGATGTCAGCGTTCGGGTACTTGGCCAACTCTGCGTCAATCTCAGCCTTGGGCAGCGGGTACAGCTGCTCAACGCGGATGATGGCAGTGGAGGTATCGCCGGACTTCTGCCGGTTGGACAGGAGGTCGTAGTACAACCGGCCCGAGACCAGGATGACGCGGTCCACGTTGGCAGGCTGAACTTCCGGGTCGGCAATGACCGGCCGGAAGCCACCAGTGGTGAAGTCTTCGACGGCGGATGCGGCGCCCTTGAGGCGGAGCAGCTGCTTCGGCGTGAAGATGATCAACGGCTTGCGCGGACGGCTGTAGGCCTGGCGTCGCAACAGGTGGAAGTGCGAGGCCGCGGTGGTGGGGTTGGCCACGATCATGTTGTCCTCGGCGCACATCTGCAGGAAGCGCTCAATGCGTGCAGAAGAGTGGTCCGGTCCCTGGCCTTCATATCCGTGCGGAAGCATGAGTACCAGCGACGAGCGCTGGCCCCACTTTTGCTCAGCCGAGGAAATGAACTCGTCAATGATGGTCTGGGCGCCGTTGACGAAGTCACCGAACTGCGCTTCCCACAGGACCAAGGCATCCGGGCGCTCCACCGAGTATCCGTATTCGAAGCCCATGGCTGCGTATTCGGACAGCAGGGAGTCGTAGATCCACAGCTTGGCCTGATCATCGGACAGGTTGCCCAGCGGCAGCCACTCGTTGCCGTTGGCTCGGTCGTGGAAGACGGCGTGACGCTGCACGAACGTTCCGCGGCGGGAGTCCTGTCCGGCCAACCGGACTGGTACGCCCTCCATGATCAGCGAGCCAAAGGCCGCGATCTCGCCGAAGCCCCAGTCGATGCCGCCTTCACGGGACATCTGCTCGCGCTTCTCCAAGAGCTGCTTGAGCTTGGAGTGGACGGTGAAGCCGTCCGGAATTTCCAGGTGTGCCTTGCCGATCCGGGCAAGGGTCTCCGTGGAAATGGCAGTGGACGCCGGGGAGTTGGTCCCGAAGTCGGCCTGCTGGGCGATGGGGCGCTCGATGTCCGAGACAGCTGCGGAATCCGCCGTGATGATCGGGATCGGCGAGGTCTGCGCTGCGTGCGTCTCAGCGAAGACGCGCTCGAGGCGCTCCTGGTAGTCGCGGAGCAACTGCTCTGCTTCTTCCTCGGTGATATCTCCACGGCCGATGAGTGACTCGGTGTACAGCTTGCGGACGGAGCGCTTGGCTTCAATCAGGTTGTACATGAGCGGCTGCGTCATCGAGGGGTCGTCGCCCTCGTTGTGGCCGCGACGGCGGTAGCAGACCATGTCGATGACAACGTCCTTGTGGAAACGCTGACGGAACTCGTAGGCGAGCTGTGCAACACGCACTACGGCCTCGGGGTCGTCGCCGTTCACGTGGAACACCGGTGCCTGGATCATCTTGGCAACGTCCGTGGAGTACGTGGACGAACGCGATGACGACGGCGCCGTGGTGAAGCCAACCTGGTTGTTGACGATCACGTGGATAGTGCCGCCGGTGCGGTAGCCACGCAGCTGCGAGAGGTTGAGGGTTTCAGCCACAACACCCTGGCCGGCGAACGCGGCGTCACCGTGGACCATGATGGGCAGGACGGGGAACGACTCGCCCTGATCCAGCCTGTCCTGCTTGGCCCGGACGATGCCCTCTAGGACGGAGTCCACAGCCTCGAGGTGGGACGGGTTGGCGGCGAGGTAGACCTTGGTCTGCTTGCCGTTGTCCGAGGTGAAGGTACCTTCGGTGCCGAGGTGGTACTTGACGTCACCGGAGCCCTGCACGGAGCGAGGGTCCTGGGTGCCTTCGAATTCGCGGAAGACCTGTGCGTAGGTCTTGCCGGCGATGTTGGTCAGCACGTTGAGGCGGCCGCGGTGGGCCATGCCGATGGCAACTTCGTCCAGACCGTCGTCCGCAGCATCCGAGATAACGGCGTCGAGCAACGGAATCAGTGACTCGCCGCCCTCCAGCGAGAAGCGCTTCTGGCCAACGAACTTGGTCTGCAGGAACGTTTCGAAAGCTTCTGCGGCGTTGAGCTTGGAAACGATGCGCAGCTGCTCTTCACGGCTCGGCTTGGAGTAGGGGTGCTCCAGCTGGTCCTGGAACCACTTGCGTTCTGCAGGTTCCTGGATGTGCATGTACTCAATGCCCGTGGTGCGGCAGTATGCGTCACGCAAGACCCCGAGGATGTCGCGGAACTTAAGCTGCGGCTTGCCGCCGAACCCGCCGGTGGGCCATTCGCGGTCCAGGTCCCACAGGGTGAGGCCGTAGGTGAGGACGTCAAGGTCCGGGTGCTTGCGCTGGACGTACTCCAGGGGATCGGTGTCCGCCATCAGGTGGCCGCGCACGCGGTAGGAGTGGATCAGCTGCTGGATGCGGGCAACCTTGTTGATCTCGTCGGCAGGGTCCACTTGGAGGTCCGGGCTCCAGCGGACAGGCTCGTAGGGAATGCGCAGGGCTTCAAAGATTTCGTCATAGAAGTTCTGCGCACCGAGCAGGAGCTGATGGACAAGCTTGAGGAACTCGCCGCTGCCGGCGCCCTGGATGACCCGGTGGTCATAGGTGGACGTCAGCGTGAGGATCTTGCTGATGGCGTTCTGGGCGAGGATCTTCTCGCTGGCGCCCTGGAACTCTGCGGGGTAGTCAAGGGCACCGACGCCGATGATGGCGGCCTGGCCCTTGGAGAGGCGAGGCACGGAGTGCACGGTGCCGATGCCACCGGGGTTGGTCAACGAGACCGTGGTACCGGCGTGGTCGTCTGCCGTCAGCTTGCCGTTACGGGCGCGCTTGATCAGGTCCTCATAGGTGTGCCAGAACTCAGCAAAGTCCATGGTCTCGGCCTTCTTGATGTTGGGAACCATCAGGAGGCGTGTGCCATCGGGCTTGGGCATGTCAATGGCGATGCCGAAGTTGACGTGTGCGGGCTGCACAGCACTGGGCTTGCCATCAATTTCGTCGTAGTAGACGTTCATCGACGGGAACTGGGACAACGCACGGACAACGGCGTAGCCGATGAGGTGCGTAAAGGAGACCTTGCCACCGCGGGCACGGGCAAGGTTGGAGTTGATGACCACCCGGTTGTCGATGAGCAGCTTGGCGGGAACTGCCCGGACACTCGTGGCGGTAGGTACTTCCAGGCTTGTCACCATGTTGGTGGCGATGGCCTTGGCCGGGCCCCGGAGGACGGAAACCACATCTTCCTCAGGTGCCGTGGGCGCCTTGGTGCTCTTGGGCAGCTGCGCAGGAATGGGCTGGGCGGTGGTTCCGGCTGCGGGCTTCTTTGCTCCGTCCCGGGCTACGGTGGCCGGTGCTTTCTTTGCCGGGGCGGGTGCCGCCGGTGCAGCCGGTTCCGCGGCAGCGGCAGGAGCGGCCGGCGCCGGTGCCGGAGCCGCTGCAGCCGGGGCTACCACGGGAAGTACTTGGGTGGGTGGATTGGCAGCTGAGGGAGCTGCGGAGGTTCCGTTGGAAGAAGTGCCGTCAGCAGAAGCAAAGGATTCAAAGAGCGGCCACCACTTGGTGTCGACCGAATTCTTGTCCTGTTGGTACCGCTCGTACAGTTCGTCAACGAGCCACTCGTTTCCGCCAAATTCCTCTGGTAGACGGTGGCTGGGCTGCTCTGGCACTTGAAATACGCCTCTTCCATGAGTGTTGTTTTCCCGCTGGCCAAAGTTGCTTTTCCGCAACGATGGGACAGGGTCCGGGTCCCGCGAACTCAGACCCCTGACAGTCTAGTTAGGATCGTTGGTTAACTGCCAATAGTGGTGACCTAAATCATGTTGCGGCTGACTTAGTGGGGTGACACTTCTTTTTTGTCGCGGAGTCAGGCCTGCTGTTGGAGGTGCCCGGGGGGTGGACTGTAGACTGAAACTCTTATGGACAGTAAATCTAGGTGCCGGCCTGGGAACTGTCGGGGGAGCCAATCTGGCAACTCCGCACAGCGTGCCCGTCGAGCCGGCAATACCCGTTCACATGCCCATCACGCGCCGGCGCTCACAGCCGGTGGTTCCTCGGACCATGCGTCCGCGGGACCCGACCAGCCTCCGCCGGGGCGAATCCCCCCGCTGAAGGCGCCCTCCCCATTGCACACGCCCACTCATGGAGTGATGCGCTAAGTGGAATGGATTCTTCTCCTCGCCGGCTTTGCCTTGATCCTGGGTACCGGCTTCTTTGTAGCAGTTGAGTTTTCCCTGGTTGCTTTGGACCAATCGAGCGTTCAGCGTGCGGTTGATAACGGCGATCATGCTGCCGCCCCACTGCTGAAGTGCCTCAAGTCACTGTCCACACAGCTCTCCAGTTGCCAGCTCGGGATTACCCTGACCACGCTGCTGACCGGCTTCGTCATGGAGCCCTCCTTGGGGCAACTTCTTGGGGGACCGCTTGCGTCCCTGGGGCTTAGCCCGGATGCTGCGCATTCGGTGGCCTTGATCCTGGCGATGGCTGTCGCCACCCTCTTGTCGATGCTGATCGGCGAATTGGTTCCCAAGAACATGGCCATCGCCCTTGCGTTCCCTTTGGGCAAACGCCTGGCCCGGCCCCAGCTGATGTTCACGGCCGTTTTCAAGCCGGCCATCGTGGTTCTTAATGGGTTCTCGAACAAGGTGCTGAATCTGTTCGGCCTTGAAGCCAAGGAAGAGATCTCCGGGGCAAGGACCCCCGCAGAGCTGGCTTCCCTGGTGAGGCGCTCCGCTGAGCTGGGGACTTTGGACGCCGGGACCGCTAATTTTGTTGCCCGCACCCTGAACTTTTCCGGGCGCACGGCAGCAGATGTCATGACACCACGTATCCGCATGGAAACGATCGACGCGGACCAGCCTGTATCCGACATCCTCGACGCCGCACGGCGCACCGGATATTCGCGGTTCCCCATTATTGGTGATTCCACGGACGATATCCGCGGCGTGGTGCACGTCAAGAAAGCTGTTGCTGTCCCGGCCGAACGCCGGGCCAAGCTGGAGGCCGGCGCGATCATGACCGATGTCCTGCAGGTTCCCGAAACCATTCACCTGGATGCGCTGCTTTCCGAGTTGCGCGAGGGCAACCTGCAGTTGGCCGTCGTGCTGGACGAGTACGGCGGAACCGCAGGAATCACCACCCTTGAGGACCTGGTGGAAGAGATCGTCGGTGAGGTCGCCGACGAGCACGACAAAGTCCGCCCGGGAGTGCTGCAGAGCGCGTCCGGCGACTGGTACTTCCCGGGACTCTTGCGGCCGGATGAAGTTTCCGAGCAGATACCCAACCTCACGGTCCCCGACGAGTCCGCCTACGAGACTGTGGGCGGCTATGTCATGAGCCAGCTTGGTCGCATAGCCAGGACGGGGGACGTCGTGGAAACGGTAGGCGGGACGCTTACGGTGACCAGGATGGACGGCCGAAGGATCGACCGGATTTGCTTCCATCATGTGGAAGCGGATCACACCCAGGAGAACGCAGAAAATCCGCGTCACGAAGCGGGTGCCGTATGAGTGACTGGGTAGGAATTGTCTGGCTCGTCGTTCTCCTGATCGGCAACGCCTTCTTCGTCGGCGCCGAGTTTGCCGTCATGTCTGCACGCCGCAGCCAGATCGAGCCCTTGGCTGAAGCGGGATCAAAGCGCGCGCAGACAACCCTGCGCGCCATGGAAAACGTGTCGTTGATGCTTGCCTGTGCACAACTGGGTATCACCGTCTGTTCCCTGTTGATCCTTCAGGTTGCCGAGCCGGCCATCCATCACTTGTTGGCTGAGCCCCTTGAGCTGGTTGGCGTTCCGGTTGAATTGGCGGACATCATCGCCTTTGCGATCGCCTTGCTGTTCGTCACGTTCCTGCATGTCACGTTTGGCGAGATGGTTCCCAAGAACATCTCGGTTTCGGTGGCCGACAAGGCCGCACTGTTGTTGGCGCCCCCGTTGATGTTCATTGCACGCTTGGTGAACCCGATCATCTGGACGCTGAACTGGTTGGCCAACCACATCCTTCGGCTGATGAAGATCGAGCCCAAGGACGAGGTATCCTCCTCGTTCACGCTGGAGGAAGTGCAGTCGATCGTCCAGGAGTCCACGCGCCATGGTTTGGTGGACGACGAAACCGGTTTGTTGAGCGGTGCACTGGAGTTCTCCGAGCACACGGCTTCGCACATCATGGTTCCCTTGGACAAATTGGTGGTGCTCAAGACTGCCTCTACTCCAGTAGACCTGGAAAAGGCGGTCAGCCGCACGGGATTCTCCCGTTTTCCCATGGTGGACGACGACGGCGAACTTGCCGGCTACCTGCACGTGAAGGACATCCTGTCCATCCCGGACGAGGGCAGAAGGCATCCCATCGCCGAGGGGCGCATCCGTTCCTTTGCCAACCTTGCACCGGACGACGAAATCGAGCAGGCCATGTCCGTCATGCAACGGACGGGCTCGCACCTGGCCCGTGTCATCGGCGCCGGCGGTGAGACCCAAGGTGTCCTCTTCCTGGAGGACGTTATTGAACAGTTGGTTGGTGAGATCCGCGACGCCACGCAGGCGACGGGCATCCGCCGTTATGGAGATCAACAGGTCAAGTAGCACCACGGAACAATCCGGCGCCGATCGCATCAGATCGGCGCCGGTCTTGTCTAAATAGGAATCATTCCCATTTAGAGATACACTCGAATCTGCCAGCAATTGTGTTTGATTCTCATTTTGAGTAGATCCGAGGTTCTCGTGCGTCGTTCCGCCGCCCGCCTGTCCATGGCCGCTTCCGCAGCCCTTGCCGCCCTGCTTCTTTCTTCCTGCGCTGGGACAGCAGGGGCAAGCGATCCGTCGTCGTCAGGTGGCATTGAGGTTGTCACCTCGACGAATGTCTACGGTGACGTCGTGAAGGCGATTGGCGGGGACAGGGTCAAGGTGAACGCCATCATCACCAAGACCAGCCAGGACCCGCACTCCTACGAGGCGAGTGCTCAGGACAAGCTGGTCATTTCCAAGGCCAAGCTCGTGGTGGAGAACGGTGGAGGCTATGACGAGTTCCTCCATAAAATTGCTGATGAGACCAAGGTCGGCCACGAGAACATGATCAGCGCCGTGGAAATCTCCGGGCTCGCCCCGGAAGAAGAAGCCCACAGCGAGGAATCCCACAGCGAAGAAGGCCACACGCATAACCACGGCGAGTTCAACGAGCACGTCTGGTACAGCCTGGATACCATGGGCAAGCTCGCCGATGCAGTCGCTGCCAAGCTCGGCAGCCTTGATGCGGGATCGGCCGCGACATTCACTGCCAATGCCGAAGCCTTCAAAACCAAACTCGCTGACCTCACCGGAAAGCTTGATGCCGTCAAGGCCGAAAACGACCACGCGCCGGTAGCTGTTACTGAACCCGTGCCCTTGTACCTCTTGGAGGCAGCCGGCCTGGAAAACAAGACTCCGGAGGCTTACAGCGCTGCCATTGAAGAGGAAACGGATGTCCCGGCCGCTGTCTTGAAGGAAACCACTGACTTGGTCAGCGCCAAATCCGTGCGCTTCCTGGCGTACAACGAGCAGACCGAAGGGCCCCAGACTGAAGCCGTCAAACGGGCCGCGGAAGCCGCCGGCGTGCCGGTGGTCAACTTCACCGAGACGCTTCCTGACGGTAAGGACTACATTCAGTGGATGGCGGATAACGTGGAAGCGGTCTCCTCTGCACTCAAGAAATAGCATTTCCTGACACCCGGTATGCGGTGAAGGGCCCTGCCAACGTCCTAAGATATTCAGGATGGCTGCGGGGCCTTTTGCCTGCCACCAGTACTGCCGTAAATACCAGCGGCACCATTGACTGCGTTCCCAGTGACGCATGGATCGAGGACAACTTTTGACACCGGTAGTGAGCCTCCGTGGAGCGAGCCTTCAGTTCGGGAAGAGGGCGCTCTGGCGGGACCTCGACCTCGACATCAATCCCGGCGAGTTCTTCGCTGTCCTGGGCCCCAACGGCAGCGGCAAGACCAGCTTCCTGAAGGTTCTCCTTGGCCTGCAGGAACTGCATTCGGGGACAGTTTCCCTGGGTGGCCATCCTGTGGAGCGCGGCAGCAAGCGGATCGGCTACATCCCGCAGCAAAAGTCGTTTGCTCCGGACACCCCGTTGCGTGCCCGCGACCTGGTGGGCCTGGGGATCGACGGGCACCGGTGGGGCATGCGGCTTTCGGCCGGGAAGGTCAACCCGAGGATCGACGAACTGCTTGAGCTGGTGGGAGCTTCCGACTACGCGAAGGTGCCCGTGGGGCAATTGTCCGGCGGCGAGCAACAGCGGTTGAGGGTGGCGCAGGCTCTGGCCACGGAGCCACAGGTTCTGCTGTGCGACGAACCGCTCCTTTCCTTGGACCTGCACCATCAACAGGGCGTGAGCTCCCTGATCAACAAGCAGTGCCATGAGCGCAACAGTGCAGTGATTTTCGTGACCCATGAAATCAACCCGGTGATCGACTATGTTGACCGGGTCCTCTACCTCGCCGGCGGCCAGTTCCGTGTAGGCACGCCCCAGGAAGTCATGACCACGGAAGTCCTTTCGGAGCTGTACAACAGCCATGTGGAGGTCATCCACGCCAACGGAAGGATCGTCGTCGTCGGCCTCCCTGACGCAACGACGCACTTCCATGACGATGCCCATGCAACCGCCGGGGAGGAGTTCTAGATGGACCTCGACACCATTCTGCAGACCATTTTCAACTTTGAGAACTACGGCGAGTTGCTGGTCCTCGTCCAGAACTCCATTTGGGCTGGAGCCGTGCTGGGACTGCTGGGCGGGTTGGTGGGCACGTTCGTGATGAAGCGGGACCTTGCTTTCGCGGTCCACGGCATCTCGGAACTGTCCTTTGCCGGTGCTGCGTTCGCTTTGCTGATCGGCGCCGACATCATCTTTGGCTCGTTGATCGGATCGGTGGCGGCCGCTGTGCTGCTGGGCTTCATGGGCGTCCGGGCGCGGGACAAGAACTCGATCATCGGCGTCATCATGCCCTTCGGCCTGGGGCTGGGCATCCTTTTCCTTGCACTCTATGAGGGCCGCGCGGCCAACAAGTTCGGACTGCTGACCGGCCAGATTGTTTCCGTCGATACCGTACAGCTGCAAGTTCTTGCGGGAACCGCAGTGGTGGTGATGATCGCCTTGGCGGCAATCTGGCGGCCACTGAGCTTTGCCAGCGTAGACCCCGAAATGGCGGAAGCCAGGGGTGTTCCGGTTCGTGGCCTGGCCATTGGGTTCATGGTGCTTCTGGGTGTCAGCGTGGCGCTGTCCATCCAAATTGTCGGCGCGCTGCTGGTCCTTGCCTTGCTGATTACGCCGGCAGCAGCTGCGCTTCGGGTGACCACCTCGCCCCGGTTGGTGGTAGTGCTGAGCGTGGTTTTCGCGATGACGGCTACGGTCGGTGGAATTCTGCTGGCCCTCGGCAGCCGGATTCCCATCAGCCCGTACGTCACCACGCTGTCATTCCTGATCTACGTGGTGTGCAGGGTGATCGGAAGGGTCAGGGCCAACAGGGGCCTCAATGGCAGGGTGTCGCGGGACCAGCCGGCAGGCGCTCTCTAGAGAACCCCGGCTGCCTTCTTGGCAGTGCACTCCGGGCACAGCCCGAAGATTTCCACGGTGTGGGCCACCTCAGTGAAGCCATGTTCCGAAGCCGTTCGTGCCGCCCAAGTCTCGACGGCGGGTGCCTCCACTTCAACTGCTTTGCCGCAGTTGCGGCACAGCAGGTGGTGGTGGTGCCCGGTGACGTTGCAGCGTCGGTAGACCGCTTCGCCCTCACCGTTGCGGAGGACATCAATGAGTCCGTCATCAGCCAACGATTGAAGAATGCGGTATGCGGTGGCCAGGGACACCGAAATGCCCTTGTTTTGCAGCAGGCGGTACAGCTCCTGGGTGCTGACGAAGTCATCCAATTCGTCCAGTGCGGCGCTGACGGCCAAGCGCTGCTTGGTAACGCGCTGCTCCTTGACGCCGCTGGTGGCCGGCGCCGAGGGGCCGGTCGTGGCGGAGTTGGTGCCGTGTGGCATTGAAGGACTCACTTCCCTGGGGATGCTGGCAAACCCCAATTTTACCAGCAGGGCAGGCTTGGAAACTGTCAGCCGGTGGTCCTAGGCTTTGGTCATGTTGCTCACCAAATACACCCACGCCTGTGTCCGGTTGGAGAAGGAGGGGAACGTTCTGGTCATCGATCCCGGGACCTTCTCCGAGTCCGGGGAAGCGTTGACCGGCGCCCACGCCGTCCTCATTACGCACGAGCACAATGACCACATTGACCGGCCCGCTTTGGTGTCCGCGCTCCGGAGCGACGCCGGGCTTGTGCTCCATGCGCCCGCCGGGGTTGCCGCCGCCCTGAGGGAGGAAGCGGATGTAGCAGCCCGTGTCCACACGGCTGAGCCGGGCTCCGACTTCGACGCCGCGGGGTTCAGGGTGCGCACGTTCGGCGGCCAGCACGCGGTGATCCATGCGCAGATCCCGGTGGTGGCCAACATCGGTTACCTGATAGATGACAACGTGTTCCACCCCGGGGACTCTTTCGTGGTCCCGGACGGGATTGAAGTCAAGACTCTCCTGGTTCCCATCCATGCCCCATGGTCCAAGGTGGGGGAGGTTGTTGACTTCGTCATCTCGGTCCGCGCTCCCCGGGCGTTCCCGGTCCACGACGCCCTGCTTAACGAACTGGGACGAGGCATTGTTGAAGGCCACGTGAGGCGTATCGGCGCCCGCTACGGGACAAGCTATGAGCGTCTTGACCCACGCGACTCGGTAGAGGTCTAGCCGGTCCACACCCCTGTGCGGTGGAACTGCTCCAGGACTGCCTCATGCGGTGCGGGGTCCAGCCCCTTGGCCGCCAGCCACCCGGCGTCGTAGTAGCTGCCCGCATAGCGGTCGCCGCCGTCGCACATCAGCGACACGATGCTGCCACGGCGGCCTTCGGCGACCATCCCGGCCACCAACTGCCAGACGCCCCAGAGGTTGGTCCCCGTAGAGGGTCCTGCGTGCAGGCCGGTGAGTTTCCGGAGGTGGCGCATGGCCGCCACGGAGGCCGCATCCGGCACCTGGATCATGTGGTCGATGACCGCCGGCACGAAACTCGGCTCGGATCGTGGCCGGCCGATGCCCTCGATCCTGGATGGCTGGCCTGTTGCCGCGGCGGCGCTTCCATCGCGCCATGCGGGGTAGAAGGCCGAGTTTTCCGGGTCCACCACGGCAAGGCGGGTGGAGTAGCGGTTATACCGAAGATAGCGGCCAATGGTGGCGCTGGTTCCACCCGTGCCCGCTCCCACGACGATCCACTCCGGGATGGGATGTTCCTCAAGGGCGAGTTGGTCGAAAATCGACTCGGCGATGTTGTTGTTGCCCCGCCAATCCGTGGCGCGTTCTGCGTGCGTGAACTGGTCCATGTAATAACCGCCGGAGGTTTTCGCGGTCTCTTCGGCCACCGCGTACACCTCGGAGGCGTGGTCCACCAACAGGCAGGCACCGCCGAAATCCTCGATCAGGGCGATCTTTTCCGGACTGGTGGTTTTTGTCATCACCGCGATGAAAGGCAGTCCGATGAGCCGGGCAAAATAGGCCTCGGAGACTGCCGTGCTGCCGCTCGAGGCCTCAACGATCGTGGTTCCCTCGGTGATCCAGCCGTTGACCAGTCCATAGAGGAACAAGGACCGCGCCAGGCGGTGCTTGAGGCTGCCGGAGCGGTGGGTTGATTCGTCCTTCAGGTACAGCTGGACGCCCCAGTGGTCCGGAAGGGGGACCGCGTAAAGGTGTGTGTCCGCCGAACGGTTGTTCTCGGCCTCGATTTTGCGGATGGCCTCACTGGCCCATGCCCTGTCCTGAATGCACGAATTGCTCACCGCATAAGCCTAGGCTGGAAACCGGGCGCCGGCAGCAACGGAGCCCATGCCGCGGGAATGAAGGAGAAACGATGGCCACGCTGATAAGTGCCCCCGAACTACGCAACCGCCTCGATTCAGGGGAGCGTACGGTGCTTCTGGATGTCCGCTGGGTGCTCGGCCGGACGGACGGGCACAGCGAGTACCTGGCGGGGCACCTGCCCGGCGCGGTGTTCGTGGACCTCCCCACGGAGCTTGCCGACCATGCGCAGCCAGGCCGTGGCCGGCATCCGCTGCCATCCACCAAACGGTTCCAGGATGCGGCGCGGCAATGGGGCATCAACGACGGCGATACCGTGGTTGCGTACGACAACAACGGGAGCATGGCCGCGGCCCGCGTTTGGTGGATGCTGCGCAATGCGGGCCTGGATGCTGTCTACCTGCTCGACGGCGGCCTCGCCGCTTGGCGTGCCGGTGGTTACCCGGTGGAGGCGGGCGACGTGAAGCCCGTCGTCGGACGTGTTTCCTTGGGCGAGGGAGGCATGCCGGCCATCAACGAACCCGAAGCCGCTCAGTGGCACAAGGACGGAGTCCTGCTCGATGCTCGGGCGGGGGAGCGCTACCGGGGCGAAGTGGAGCCGATTGATCCGCGGGCAGGGCACATTCCCGGGGCCGTCAGCGCCCCTACCACGGAGAACCTTGCACCCGACGGAACATTCCTGCCGGCCGAAGAGCTCCGCCGCCGTTTCGAAGCGTTGGGCGTGGATGGCACGTCCACCGTGGCGGTCTATTGCGGATCCGGCGTCACAGCAAGCCATGAAATCGCAGCGCTGCACATCGCGGGACTCCGGGCTGCCCTGTACCCGGGGTCCTTCTCGCAGTGGTCCAACAACCCTGGTAACCCGGTGGCCGTGGGCAGCGAGCCGTTGGAGGAAGATGCCGGGGACGGCGTAGGGCCGAGTGGCAGAAGCGGCGCTGCCGGGAGTAGCGTCGGATCATGACTCCAGGACGCCCCGTGCCCCCGCCCCTTGCCAGACCCATCACCCTGGACACCAGTGAAACCGGAAGCACCACCCTGGCTGCAGCGTATGGTGCCACGTCCCCGGACAGCGGCCTGGTGCCCCTGACCCTTGCGAGGCGGGCACCCACCGCAGATGACGTAGAGATCGCGATTGGGTTTTGCGGGCTGTGCCACTCCGACGTCCATGCGACGCGCGGTGAATGGCGGGTTCCTCCATACCCGCTGGTGCCGGGCCATGAAATTGTTGGCCGGGTAACCCGCGTGGGCTCCGCCGTGAAGGAATTCACGCCGGGGGACCACGTAGGTGTCGGCTGCATGGTGGACTCCTGCCGCGAATGCGAAAGCTGCCTTGAAGGCCTGGAGCAATACTGCGAAAGGGGCAACATCGGCACGTATGGTGCCGCTGACCCGCGTCAAGGTGACGCCATCACCCAAGGCGGCTACTCGACGTCGGTTGTGGTGGACCGGCGGTTCGTGCTGCGCGTTCCCGAGGCCCTTGACCCGGCAGCGGCAGCCCCTTTGCTGTGTGCAGGGATCACCACCTACTCTCCGCTGCGGTATTTCGATGTGGAAGAAGGCGACGCCGTGGGCGTGGTGGGCTTGGGTGGCTTGGGACATATGGCCGTGAAGATCGCCAAGGCCATGGGGGCGGAGGTGACGGTTTTCACCACCTCTGAATCCAAATTTGACGCTGCCCGGGAGTTGGGCGCCGATCACGTGGTCCTGTCCAAGGATGCCGAGGCCATGGAAGCCGCCAACAGGAGCATCGACGTCATTATTGACACGGTTGCCGCGCCGCACGACCTCAACCCCTATTTCCGCACGCTTCGACTGGACGGCGCGCTCTTCCAGTTGGGCCTTCCCGCCGATGAGATGCCGCCTGTCAGCCCCGGACTGCTCATCCGCCGCCGGCTCGCCTATGCGGGATCGTTAATTGGCGGCATCGAGGAAACTCAGGAAATGCTGGACTTCTGTGCGGAACACGGTGTTGCCAGTGACATTGAAATCGTGCGGGCCGACCAACTGAACGAGGCCTACGACCGCATGGTTGCCGGTGACGTGAAGTACCGTTTCGTGCTGGACACCTCAACACTCCAGGACCCATCCGAAAGGGCAGACGCATGAGCACACTGTTCACCAAAATCATCAACGGGGAGATTCCGGGCCGCTTCGTCTGGAAGGACGAGGATGTGGTGGCCTTCCTGACTATTGCACCGCTGACGCAAGGCCACACGCTGGTGGTGCCGCGCGCGGAAATCGACTCATGGACCCACGCGAGTCCAGAACTGCTGGCCAAGGTCATGGATGTCGCGCAAAGCATCGGAAAGGTCCAGGAGGACCTGTTTGATGCCAGGAGAGTCGGCGTCCTGATGGAAGGCTTTGAGGTGGACCACTTGCACGTCCACGTGTGGCCGGCCTACTCCACCGCGGACTTCGAGATCCACAACGTGGACCACAATCCGGATCCCGCCGTCATGGATGCCACCGCCGTGAAGCTTCGTGCTGCCTTGCGTTCGGCCGGGCATGGGGATGCTGTTCCGCAGGACTAAGACCTCAACAGAGTTGACCCGGCGGTGCTGAATCAGCGCCGCCGGGTTTTTTGGTCGATGCTAGGCCGGGGCGAGCGCCTGGTTCAGCACCGTGCGGATGCGTTTCTCCGAGACGGAGTAGGCGGTTCCGAGTTCTACGGCAAAGAGGCTGACCCGCAGCTCTTCGATCATCCAGCGCACCCGTGTTAACTCTGTGCCGGCCCGGCGCCCGGGGAGAAGTGCGGACGCGGCGTCGTCATAGTCATCCTCCAGCGCCTGCACGATCGCCATGTTCAAGCCATCCCGCTGCACGTTGCCGGGAAGCTTCTCCAGCCGCTTCTCGATCGCCTGCAAGTACCGCGGCAGCTGGCTAAGCTGCGCGTAGCCCGTCTGTGCCACAAAGCCGGGAAAGACCAACTGCTCCAGCTGGGACTTCATGTCGTTGAGGGCGCTGATCAGCGGCAGGCTGGCGTTGGACTTCAGCGCTTTCTGGATGCGCCGCGTACTTGCCAGAACGCGTTCGACGACGGCAGTCACCGTAAACACGGTATCGATCAGTTCAGCACGGACTACTTCATACAACGCATCGAAGGACTTCCTGTCCCACGGCAGGTCCTGGGGCGTCAGTTTGTCGATGGCAGCCAGGGCGCAGTCCGCGATCAGGGCACTGACGGATCCATGCGGATTCTGGCTGAAGGTCAGCTTCTCCATATTGCTCAGATGCTCCAGCACATAGCGGTCAGGAGGCGGAATCCGCAGTGCCAGAAGCCTGATGACGCCACCACGCATAGCGGCTTCCTGTTCGGCCTTGGTCTGGAAGACCCGAAGGGCCACGGACTTGCCTTCATCAACCACTGCCGGGAAGCCGGTGACTGCGTGGCCCTTGACGGTGCGCGTTACCTGCCGTTCCACGGTCCCGAAGTCCCACTCAGTGATTCCGCTGCGTTCAGCTACTACGCCATCGGGATTGCCGGAGGACGAAGCCTTGACAGCAGCCCCTTGACCGTTCGCCGGGCCGGAGACTCCCGGTCCCTTACCGGCCTTGGCCGGTGCCGTGGTGGCCGGGGTTGCGCCGAGCGATTCGGCGATGGCGCGGCGGGTGGCGGGGGCAAGCTTTTCCTGGAGTTCAGCGAGGTCCTTGCCTTCGTCCAGGACTTTGCCCTTGCTGTCCACCACCTTGAAACTCACGCGCAGGTGCGGCGGCACGGCATTCCAGTTCCAGGAACCGGGAGGAATAACGTGTCCGCGGAGCCGGCGAAGCACCAGTTCCAAGGAAGGCTCCAGCTCATCGGTTGCGGGGTCAAAGTCCGCTTCCAGTGCCGCGGTTGCCTGCCGGGCCACATCAGGTGCAGGGACGAAGTTCTTCCGCACTTGTTTCGGCAGCGACTTGATCAGGGCAGTGACCAGTTCTACCCGCTGGCCCGGAATCTGCCAACGGAACGGGGCGTCGTCCAATTGGTTGAGGAACAGCACGGGAACCTCGGCTGTGACGCCGTCCGATGGGTTGGGAGCCGACCCCGGTGCCACGGGATGGAACTCGTAGCTCAAGGGGAGCTCGAAGCCCTTGTGCAGCCAGGTCTTAGGATAGGCGGAATCGTCCAGCGCATCGGCGTCTTCGCTCATCAGCAGGGATTGGTCGAAGTCCAACAGCGTGGGGTCTGCCTGCCGGGCGTCCTTCCACCACTTATCAAAGTGCCTTTCGGAGACTACTTCCTGGCCCACGCGTGAGTCGTAGAATTCGAAGAGCGTTTGATCGTCCACCAGGATGTCCCGGCGCCGCATGCGGGTCTCGAGCTCTTCGATTTCCTGGAGCAGGGCACGGTTGCGGTGGAAGAACTTGTGATGGGTCTTCCATTCGCCCTCCACCAGTGCGTGGCGGATGAACAGTTCGCGGGAGAGCCCGGGATCAACCCGTCCGTAGTTGACCCTGCGGTTGGGAATGATCGGGACACCGTAAAGGGTGACTTTCTCGTGGGCCATGACGGCGCCTTGCCGCGAGGACCAGTGAGGTTCGCTGTAGGACCGCTTCACGAGGTCGGGAGCTACCTGTTCAGCCCACAGGGGATCGAATTTGGCGGCGACCCTGGCCCACAGGCGGCTGGTTTCCACCAGTTCCGCTGCCATGACAAATGCCGGAGACTTCTTGAACAAGGCCGAGCCGGGGAAGATGGCGAAGCGGCTGCCACGCGCACCGGCGTACTCGCGCTTGCGCTCATCCAAGAGCCCAATGTGGCTCAGCAATCCCGAGAGCAGGCTGATGTGGATGCCCTCATAGTTGCCCACCGGATCGGCTTCACGCCTGTTGTCCAGCGCGATGCCCAGTGGCTTGGCCAGCTGCCGGAGCTGGGTAAAGAGGTCCTGCCACTCGCGGACGCGCAGATAGTTGATGAACTCGTTGCGGCAGAGCTTGCGGAACTGGGTGGAGGACAGCTCGCGTTGCTTTTCCTGGATGTAGTTCCACAGGTTGAGGAAACCCGTGAAATCCGAGGTCTCATCGCGGAAGCGTGCGTGCTTTTCCGAGGCCAGCTGCTGCTTGTCCGTCGGCCTTTCGCGGGGGTCCTGAATAGTGAGTGCAGCGGCCAGGATCATGACTTCGCGGACGCAGCCACGCTTGCCTGCCTCAACGATCATGCGGCCAAGCCGGGGATCAACCGGCAGCTGGGCCAGCTGCTGTCCGACGGCGGTGAGGCCGCTGCCGCTGCGGCCTCCCGTTCCTGCGTCTCCGGACTTGGGCGAACCCAAGGCGCCGAGTTCGCGCAGGAGCGTGACGCCGTCGTTGATTGCCCTGGAATCCGGGGGCTCCACAAAGGGGAAGTTCTCTACGTCCTTGGGGCTGCGGGCCACGCCCATGGCGGTCATCTGGAGGATGACCGCAGCGAGGTTGGTTCGAAGGATTTCCGGGTCCGTGAACTGCGGACGGGACTCAAAGTCCTCCTCCGAGTACAAACGGATGGCGATGCCTTCGGAAACACGCCCGCAACGGCCTGAGCGTTGGTTGGCCGATGCCTGGGAGACGCGCTCGATCGGGAGGCGCTGGACCTTGGTCCGGTGGGAGTAGCGCGAAATACGTGCGGTGCCGGTGTCGATTACGTACTTGATGCCCGGGACGGTCAGCGACGTCTCAGCAACGTTGGTAGCCAGGATGATGCGCCGTTTGCCACCCGGATTGAAGACCCGGTGTTGCTCCTGCAGGCTCAGCCGCGCAAAAAGTGGCAGCACTTCGGTCCCGGCGAGGCGACGGTTGCTTTGGATGCGCCCGTTGATGGCCTCGGCGGCGTCGCGGATCTCGCGTTCACCGGAGAAGAAGATGAGGATATCGCCGGGAGCTTCCTTGGCGAGCTCGTCCACCGCATCGCACACTGCATCCAGGGGATCCCGGTCTTCTTCCAGTTCATCGTCCGAGGTGTCCTCATCCCCGCCGGCAGGCTGGGACAACGGCCGGTAGCGGATCTCCACCGGATACGTCCGACCGGACACTTCAATGATGGGCGCTGGGTCTTCCTCGCTCCCGAAGTGCTTGGCAAAGCGCTGGGGATCGATGGTGGCCGAGGTGATGATGATCTTGAGGTCCGGGCGCTGGGGGAGAATGCGTTTGATGTAGCCCAGGATGAAATCGATGTTGAGGCTGCGCTCATGGGCTTCATCGATGATGATGGTGCTGTATTTGCGCAGCAGCTTGTCTCTTTGGATCTCCGCCAGAAGGATGCCGTCAGTCATCAGCTTGATCTTGGTGGACGCGCTGACCTCTCCGGTGAAGCGGACCTGGAAGCCCACCTCCTGTCCGATTTCGACGTCCAGTTCCGAGGCGATTCGTTCTGCGACGGTACGGGCTGCCAGGCGGCGCGGCTGGGTGTGCCCGATCAGGCCTTTGTCTCCAAGGCCAAGTTCGAGGCACATCTTGGGGATCTGCGTGGTCTTACCGGAACCGGTCTCGCCGGCGATGATGGTGACCTGGTTTGCGGCAATGGCCGCCATCAGATCCTCGCGGCGCTCGGATACGGGCAGCTCAGCGGGGTAGGAAATATGAAGTGTCATGGCTGCTGCCAGTCTACTGTGGCCGCGGTTCCACGTCCGCTGCGTCCGTCACAGTCCCCGCTGCCGCAGTGAGCCGGTGGGACAGATGCCGGGCGAAGGACCTGAATTCTTCCGGTTCCAGGATCTCGAAGTCCATGTCCAGCGCGGCAAGATAAGCGGCGGGTGCGGCAAGGTTGTCCCACCCGGAACGGAGGATCGTTGCTGACGGACCGTCAGCGGACAGCGTCGCGTACTGCGAACTGACGACGGCGGCCACCTCCGCGAGCGGCGCGCGGAGCCGCACCACGACGTCGAACCTGTACGGGGAACGGGTGATGGATTGCTGCACGTAGGCTGCCAGGTCTTCCGCCGGCAAGGGACGGGGCGTGTACTTTTTGCGTTCTGACGGCAGGGAAGCAAAGCGGTCCGCGCGGAAGGTCCGCCAGTCTTCCCGCTCCACATCCCAGGCCACCAGGTACCACCGGCGGCCCGTGTCCACCAGCCGGTAGGGTTCCACAAGGCGTCGTGCCGATTCGCCGTCGGACTTGACGTAGTCAAAAGAGATCTGGCGCCGGTCCGATATCGCGGCTGAAACCACCGTCAGCTGCTGGGGATCAACCGTGGCTGCGTTGCTGGGAAGGGTAGTGACCGCTGCTTTCAGCATGGCGAATTTCGGACGCAGCCGGGAGGGCAACACTTGTTCCAGCTTTGCCAGGGCGCGGACGGAGGCCTCGCCAATTCCGGCGACGGGTCCCGCGGCTACTGAGTTCAACCCCAAGGCAACTGCCAAAGCTTCGTTGTCGTCCAGCAGCAGGGGCGGCAGTTGCGCGCCGGCCCCCAATTGGTAACCGCCAGCGATCCCCGGGGAGGCGTGGATGGGATATCCGAGGTTACGGAGCTTGTCGACATCGCGTCGCACGGTCCGTTCGGTGACGCCCATGCGGTCCGCGAGAGCTGGACCCGTCCACTCCCGGCGCACCTGCAACAGAGACAACAACTGGAGAAGGCGGGCAGAGGTTTGGATCATGCAAGTGAATCTAGTCCATGTGGCATCGGCATGGATGCCCGTTCCGTCGCAAGTGGCAGGCATAGGGACGCCCGCCGTTCGGGGAATCTGCGCAGAATTCCGTGAACGGGCGGGCGTCGAATGGACAATACGGGTTGCCGGTGGTGGCTGGCAGGCTAGGTTTTTCCGAAGGTGTGCAGTGGCCCGGCATGGCCTAGTAGATGCGGGGGTTCCAATACGGGGTGCTGGGAGCGTCGAAAGCGCTCCAGGGTTCCTTGGACTGGATGGGCGGGTTATGGCCGCGGCCATCCTTCAGCAGGGCTGAGACTGTGGCTGAGACGGCGGTGAGGAGGACGATGAAGAGGATGATTCCGAAGATTTCCATGTCTCCAGCCTGCTCCTGTGGAAGGTCAAGAAACAGTGGCAGAAATGCCCCATTTAGATAATTTTCTGCCACACTGGAGATATGTTGAAATCAGTGGCGGTGATAGTTGTTCCCGACTTCTCGATCTTCGAGTTCGGCACGGCGTTCGAAGTCTTCGGCATCGACAGATCGGATCGGGGCGCCGGAGTTCCGGCCTTCGACTTCCGGGTGTGCGCACCCGAGCCGGGGGACATCCGCATGAAATCCGGGCTGTCCCTCCACGTGAACCTGGGCCTTGAAGCTGCCGCAGACGCGGACCTCGTCATCATGGCGCCTTTCGGACGGGACCAAGCCGTCCCCGAGTCGGTCTTGGAGGCTCTGCGAGCGGCCCACGCACGGGGCGCATGGGTGATGTCCATCTGCTCCGGGGCCTACGCTCTGGCCCGTGCTGGCTTGCTGGAAGGGCGGCGCTGCACCACCCACTGGCACTATTCACAGGATCTTTCCAGCCGATACCCCGGGGCCATCGTGGACGAGAACGTCCTCTATGTGCAGGACGGAACCATCATCACCAGCGCAGGCACCGCGGCCGGCATCGATGCCTGCCTCCACTTGGTACGCGTCGAATTGGGAGCCAACGTAGCTGCCGCCATTGCCCGGGACATGGTGGTTCCGCCGCACCGCGATGGCGGCCAGGCCCAGTTCATCGACCGGCCCATGCCCCGCTGCGGATCTGCGCCCATGGAGGAGCTCCTCCGGTGGATGGTTGAGCACCTCGACGAGGAACACAGCGTTAACGAGTTGGCGGCCCGCCTCCACATGTCACCGAGGACCTTCGCCCGCCGCTTCAGGGCAGAGACGGGAACTACTCCTGCTGCCTGGCTGAATTCGCAGAGGGTGCTCAGGGCCCAGGAACTCCTGGAGACCACTGAGCTGAACATCGACGAAGTCGCCAGGGAAGCGGGGTTCGGACATTCCGTGCTGCTCCGCCACCATTTCACCAAGGTGCTGGATACCAGCCCGCAGAGCTACAGGCGTGCTTTTCGTGGGCAGTTGGCGGAGGCCGTCTAGAGACGCGCCGGGTTCAGTGCATCCCGGGCTTTCAGCGCCGGCTCCCCAGCCGGCCGCGGGACTCAGAGCCCTCGGCCTTGGCGCATTCCACCAGTTCCTGCCAAGGCCCGGTGACGGCACGGTCCGGGAGGGTGGCCCGGCGTTGGCCTGCCCTGATGGAGTACATGAACCTGTCCGGTTCGTTGGCCGCCCGTGACTGGCTCTTGGCTTCCTCCCAAGGGCAAGCCTCAACCATCGGAACCCATCGTTCCTTGTCGCCGGGGGAGACTGCGTCCACGCTCCAGACGCGCGTCATCGCTGCAATTCCCCCACTGCGTTGGACGGTGATCTTCATGGCCGGCTGCTTCTCGTTCGACGTTTCCTCGTCAGTCAGCCAGCGGGACCGCACCAAGCTGTCCGGTCCCGCCATCCGACTAAACCTTGACCTTCACAGTCTCCCACGCCTTAAGGACGGCGTCATGCTCCGCAGAACCGGAACCGAAGAGTTCCTCAGCGGTAGCCACGGTGGTCTTGGCAAACTTTCCGAAAGTGCAGGTCGCGGGGAGGGATCCACTGGTCAACGTCCCGTACCAGATCTGGCCGGGGGCCTCCCACGCATTGCCGCCGAGTTCCGAGGCCACAACGTAGAAAGCCTTGTTGGGGATGCCGGAGTTGATGTGCACCCCACCGTTGTCCGCGCTGGTGCGCACGTAGGTGTCCATGGAGTCCGGCTGGGGATCCTTGCCGAGGACGTCGTCGTCGTAAGCGGTGCCCGGTGCTTTCATGGAGCGCAGGGCAGCGCCTTGGACCTGCTCAGTGAAGAGTCCCTCACCGATGAGCCAGCTGGCCTTCGCCGCAGACTCCTGCTTCAGGTACTGCTCCACGAGGACACCGAAGACGTCGGACATGGACTCGTTGAGAGCCCCGGCCTGGTTCCGGTAGGCCAGGTTGGCCGTGTACTGGGTCACCCCGTGGGCGAGTTCGTGGCCGATGACACTGACGGACTTGGTGAAGCGTTGGAAGATCTGCCCGTCGCCATCGCCAAAGACCATTTGGGATCCGTCCCAAAAGGCGTTGTCGTAGAGCTTTCCGTAGTGGACAGTGGCATCCAGGGCGAGGCCCGCATCATCAATGGAGTCCCTGCCGAAGATTTCGCCATAAAGGCGGTGCGTGCTGCCGAGGCCGTCATAGGCCTCATCAGCGGCCACGTCCCCCACGGGCCCTGCACCTTCCTTCCGGACAACACGGCCGGGCAGGGTCTCTGAAGATTCGGCATCGAAAACAGTTCGCTTGGGCGGGCCCGGCTTTGCCTGGCGGGCGCTGGGTGGCGCCGCCGGGATGGGTGCTGTGCGGATGGCTTGCAGGCCTTTGATGTGCAGCAGCGACTCTTTGGCTGCCCTGGCCACAGCCCGCAGCCGTGGCTCGTTCTGGGCGGCAATCCTGCGAAGCATGTACGGAGGAACGATCGAGCACATCACGGCAAACCCCTTTGGCTATCGGAAAGACCAACTGGATTCAGCCTAAAAGCAGCCGCCGACAATATTGCGGTGTACGCCCGGCAAGCCCCGAACTGATAGCAGGGCTCCGGCACACAAAAATACCCCGCCAGTTCACTGGCGGGGTATTCGTTGTGCCCTCGATAGGATTCGAACCTACGGCCTTCTGCTCCGGAGGCAGACGCTCTATCCCCTGAGCTACGAGGGCATCCAGGGTTCCCTCCGTTGCCGGTGGGACGTCCTAGAGCTTAGCAGCCACTGCGCCGCAAATGAAAACCCGGCGCCCCGGCGGCAATCCCCGCCTTGGAGCGTCCGGACCGGCCCTTGGCATCAGTACCCGGCGAACGAATCCACGTGGATGCGGCGCGCCCCGGCAGAGCGGGCCGAAGCACGCAGGGAATCAACGCTCGCTGGTGAACCGGAAACAAAAACTTCCCGTTCCGCAACGTCAGGGACCAACTCCTTAAGGCGCTCCGCATCGATCCTGGCGGCACCGGCGTCGACCATGAATTCCGGGGGAGCGGAACCGTCCGCCAGCCGGGCGATCACCCTGGCCCCGGAGGCTTCCAGCTGCTCCACGCCGGCCAACTCATCGCGACCTTTGGCAAGGTACAAGACCACGGTGTCGCGAGGCGCAGCGTCAACGGACAGGTGGGAGAGGAAGGGCGTGATACCGATTCCCGCAGCGATCAGCAGGACCGGTTTCCCGGCGTCGCGCGGTAGAAGAAAGTCGCCACCTACGGCCGTGGCAGAGAGCATGTCCCCGGGCTTCAAAGCCAACAGTGCCTTCTTTGCCGTGGACAGCGGCTCGGCCGTGCCAACTCCAAAGGTCACCTCCGGGGCACCCGGGGCGCTGGTGATGCTGAAGACCCTCCGTCGTCCCTTGCCGTCGGAAGCCCGGTGCGGCAGGTTGAGTTCCATGAACTGGCCGGCAGCAAAGCGCACCGGGCGCTGTGGCTCAAACCTGAACTCGGTGCTGCCCGGGGTCAGGGAACGCGAACCCTTGAACGTCAGTTCCACCCCGCCCCGTTGGCCCAGGAAGAAGGCCAGGAGGTTACCCAGCAACAACGCGAGTTCGGGGGAGTTGGCAACAAAGCCGAAGTTGTAGGGAACAGCGAACACGACGCCCACCACACCGGCAAGCGCCAACTGCTGCCAGCGGCGGGGAGGGAGGGTGAGCGGCTCCGAGAGCATGAAGCCCACGAAAAACAGCAGAGGCCTCTGCGCCAAGGCCTGCCACAAGGCCTGTCCGAATGTCATGCTGCGGCTCAGGAGCTCCACCGTGATGATGCCGGCAGCCACCACAAGGAAGACCGTGGCCATCAACATTTTCCGCGTGCGGTACAACACAATCAGCACGCCGGGAACCAGGAGCCACAGCATCGCAGGGGTCGCTGCCCACCACGTGGCGATGTTCAACCCGGTCAGGCCGGTGACGAAGGCCCCGGCCGCTGCCGGATTGAAGATGTGCCGCCCTCGAAAGGCCAACGCATACTTGGACACGCTGGCCACCACGCAGGCCAGGGCCA
Organism: Arthrobacter sp. WCS2018Hpa-7; assembly: GCF_031843805.1. Taxonomy (NCBI): domain Bacteria; kingdom Bacillati; phylum Actinomycetota; class Actinomycetes; order Micrococcales; family Micrococcaceae; genus Arthrobacter; species Arthrobacter sp. WCS2018Hpa-7. The sequence goes on along the minus strand of NZ_JAVTJB010000005.1, from coordinate 29,558 downwards.
CGCCTGTCATGTCAGTGACTCCGAAGGCAGGCCAGAACAGGAAATAGAGCAGCAATCCCGTAATCAGGGAGGACTCCGTGTGTGGCTTGACGCCGAAGATCAAGGCCAACAGTCGGTTGGACGCGTACGTCACCGCCAGGCAGAGCACCAGATGCACCAGCATCTCCGGGAGGCCGAACGTCAGCCAGCCCAGAATGTTGAGGAGCATGCTGTAGGCCACCAGCACACCCAGCACCCACAGAATCAAGCGGTACATCGTGAAGCGGCCCAACCAGGTGTCTACGCGGGACTTAGCGGCAATCATGTGAACAGTCTCCCCTCGAAACGGTGCGAAAACGTGGCGGCACCACTGGAGGACACCCTGATCCAGGAGAAATCGAACTCATCCTGCAATTGGGCCGGTTCAAGCATGAACAGGGCGGTGGCCAAGGCATCCGCCACCAAAGCGCTCGCGGCCATGGTCCAGGTAGCTACTGTGGTCTGGATGGGCTTGCCGGTGGTCCCATCCAGGACATGGTGCAGGCCATCGCCCCAGGCGCGCCGGTTGGAAGCCGAGGCACAGAGTGCTGAATTGTGGAGCTCAACAGTGCCTATGGCCTGGCCGGGGTCATAGGGATGCTCCAAGGCGACCACCACAGGATGGGTGCCCGCATGGAGCATGTCGCCGCTCCCATCAACCAGGAACTCGGGATGACCGGTTGACTGCAGGACCCCGCCCAGCAGGTCCACCAGCTGTCCCTTCCCCGCGGCCCCTATGTCCAGGACCACTGGTTCGGTGGTGGTCAGGGCCGTATCCGTCCACTCAAGGACGTCTTCCCAGCGCGGCGGGGCCTGGGGATTTCCGGACGGGGCCAGTGTGTAACCGGGATCGTAGCCAAGCCGTTCCAGGCTGCTGCCGATCAGTGGGGTCATGGCGCCCCCGCTGAGCCGGTACAAGGCCGCGTAGACGTCATGAAGGGCTGCGGCATGCCCGGGCAAAGTGATCCTGCCCGGTTCGCGGGACAGTCCGGACACCAGGGAGTCCATCCTGAACCGCGAATACGTTGTGTCGTAGTCACTGACTGTTTCCAGCAGTTGGTGCCGCACCGCGGGTCCCAGTGCCTCCGGCGTCGAAATCTCCCAGTGCGTCCCAATGCCGTCAAAACTGAAGGAGCTCCAGTCAGCGAGCGGCATGGTGCTACTTGGCCTGGGACTTGATCTGTTCCACGGCTTCGTTGAACCCGCCGGACGTCAAGGAAGAACCAGCCACCTTGGAGACATTGAGTTCATCGATCTTCTTGCCCACAATCTGCGCCGAAATGCCGCTGGCGAACTCGCCCTGGAACTTCTTGGTGTTGGGGTTCGAAGGGTGCGTGGTGATGTTGACCGCGGATACCGTGTCACCTGCAAGCGTCAATTCCACGCCAACGGTCTCCTGGCCATTGGGGGACGTGTAAGTTCCGTCGGCGCTGTAGGTGCCGTCCTTATACGCCGAGGTGCCCGCGGCAGTGGAGCCGGACGCGGTAGAGGAAGAGGTGGGGCTGGACGTGCTGGCCTGGCCGCCATTCTCGGCTGCCGGCGTGGACTCAGCGGAAGGGGACTGCGCAGATGGCGCGCAGCCCGCCACGGCACCGATGAGGGAAAGGCCGGCAATTCCGGCGTAAATGCTCTTGCGGAGTGGCGTAGTCATGGTTCTGCTCGTTTCAACTGGACAAGAAATGGTCATGGGATTGGTACTCGCGGGATGGCGGACGAGGCCACCTCCTACGTCTTCACAACGTTGAATTCAGCGTAATGGTTCAGTCTGTGCCACCCGCCAGTCGTTCCTGTGTGCCGGCTGTGACCGGATTATCCACATAAGCGACCCCCAATTCCGCGACTTTGCGGGCCCCCGGTAGGCTAGATGCGTGACTCCCGAAGAACTCTCTGCTGCCATATCCGCCTGCCTTAAGGACGCCGTCTCTACCGGCGAAATTACCTTGACGGAATCTGCCGTGCCCGATTCCGTGCGAGTGGAGCGACCCAAGAACCGGGATCATGGAGACTGGGCCACCAACATCGCCCTGCAGCTCTCCAAGCAGGCCGGCATGAATCCGCGCGAATTCGCCGGCATCCTCAGCAACCACTTGCAGGGCATTCCAGGTGTTACCGGGGTCGAAATCGCTGGTCCAGGCTTCCTGAACATCACTGTGGATGCCGCCACCGCCGGTGTCCTCGCCAAGGCCATTGTTGAGGCCGGCGCCAGCTACGGAACCAACCAGGCGCTCGCAGGCCGCGTGGTTAACATGGAATTCGTTTCCGCGAACCCCACCGGACCGCTCCACATTGGGCACACCCGTTGGGCGGCCTTGGGCGATGCCATAGCCCGGGTCCTGCGCGCCTCCGGTGCAGACGTCACCGCTGAGTACTACATCAACGACGCCGGTTCGCAGATGAACGTCTTCGCCAACTCTGTCCTTTCCCGGCTGCACGGCCGCGGCGTCCCTGAGGGCGGCTACCCGGGTGAGTACATCCGCGAGCTCGGCGACGAAGTCCTCAACGCACACCCCGGCATCCGGGAACTGACGGACGAGGCCGCTCTCCCTGTGATCCGTTCCGCTGCCTATGAGGCACAGATGGCGGACATCAAGACGACCCTGGCGGAATTCGGCGTAGAGTTCGACGTCTTCTTCTCGGAGAAGGAATTGCACGACGCCGGTGCGATCGAATCCGCCGTTGCCCGTCTTCGCGAGCAGGGCCACGTCTTTGACGACGGCGGTGCCGTTTGGCTGCGCACCACCGACTTCGGTGACGACAAAGACCGCGTCATGATCCGTGCCAATGGCGAACCGACCTACTTCGCCGCGGACGCTGCCTACTACCTTTCCAAGAAGGACCGCGGGTTCACTGAGAAGATCTACCTGCTCGGTGCCGACCACCACGGATACATCAACCGCCTGAAGGCCATCGCGGCCTGCGCGGGCGATGATCCCGAGGTCAACATCGAGGTCCTCATCGGCCAACTGGTGTCGGTAAATGGCGCAAAACTGTCCAAGCGTGCCGGCAACATCATCGAGCTCAAGGACCTCATTTCCTGGCTCGGCAAGGACGCCGTCCGCTACTCGCTGGCCCGTTTCCCGGCCGACTCGCCACTGACGCTGGACCCGGAACTGTTGAAGAAGCACAGCAACGAGAACCCGGTGTTTTACGTGCAGTATGCCCATGCCCGTTCCCGCGGCACGGCACGCAATGCTGCCGAGGCCGGAGTGGAGCGCCAGGTCGATGGCGTGGATGCGTTCGACGCATCGCTCCTGGACCACGCCACGGAAAACGAGCTGCTTTCCTACCTGGGCAGCTACCCGTCCATCGTGGCCAAGGCAGCTGAGCTGCGCGAGCCACACCGCGTGGCACGCCACCTTGAAGTCATCGCCGGGGCCTACCACCGCTGGTACGACGCCTGCCGGGTGTCGCCGCAGGGTGACGATCCCGTCCTTGACGTCAATCGCACGCGCCTCTGGCTCAATGACGCCACCAGCCAGGTACTCGCCAACGGACTCGAACTGCTGGGCGTTTCGGCGCCGGAACGGATGTAGGGCAATGAACACAGCCGCTGACCACGCTTCTCCGCTCGCTCCTGAATGGTTGGCCGTACCCGCGGACCTCAACGCACTGCAGGAACCCATGTGGGCAGCCGGGGTTGGAAAGAACGACGCCGGTGAGGTCACCGTTGACGGGTTCTCCGTCAGTGAACTCAAGGAACAGTTCGGTACTCCGCTGTTTGTCATGAGCGAATCGGACTTCCGCTCCCGCGCCAGGGCGTTCAAGGATGCCTTCGACGCCGCCTTCGCCGACATCTGCGGGGGAGTGGACGTCTACTACGCAGGGAAGTCCTTCCTGTGCACCGCTGTGGCCAGTTGGGTGGCAGAAGAGGGACTCCGCCTGGATACGTGTTCCGGCGGCGAACTCGCTGTCGCTGCACGTGCAGGAATTGATGGCTCCAACCTGGGTCTGCATGGCAACAACAAGTCGGACGCGGAGATCAACCGCGCCCTGGACATGAAGCTGGGCAGGATCGTGGTGGACAGCCTCGATGAACTTGAGCGGGTTGCCAAAATAGCTTCCGGCCGCGGCGAGGTTGCCAAGGTCATGCTGCGCCTGACACCTGGTGTGCACGCGCATACCCACGAGTTCATCGCCACCGCACACGAGGACCAGAAGTTTGGCCTGTCCATGGCCGAAGACTCCACCGAGGAAGCGGGTCTGTCGGCAGCCGAGGAAGCTGTGGCAGCGGCCACCTCCTACTCAAGCGTCGAACTGCTGGGCCTCCACTGCCACATCGGCTCGCAGATCTTTGAACCTGATGGCTTTGCTGTCGCTGCGGAGAAGCTTCTGGGCTTCCTTGCGGCCATGCAGGCCAAGTACTCCATAGTCCTGCCGGAACTGGACCTCGGAGGCGGCTACGGCATCGCCTACACCCCGGTGGACACACCCCGCCCACCGGCTGAGATCGCGGAGGCGATGGCCGCCGTCGTGCGTTCCACCTGCGCCGAGTTGGACATCACGCCGCCGCGCATCTCCATCGAGCCCGGACGGGCCATCGTCGGCAGCACCACGTTCACGCTCTATGAAGTGGGCACGCTCAAAACCGTCCGTGTTGACGCCCCTGAGGGTGGGGACGGGCAAAAGAACGTTACGTATCCGCGCCGCTATGTGTCAGTGGACGGCGGCATGAGCGATAACGCCCGTCCGGTGCTGTACGACGCGGATTATTCGGCGATTTTGGCTTCCCGTGACTCCTCGGCGGCTCCCCAGCTGTCCCGCGTAGTGGGCAAACATTGCGAGAGCGGCGACATAGTTGTTAGAGATGTATATCTGCCCGCGGATGTGGCAGCCGGTGATTTGCTCGCAGTACCGGGTACCGGCGCCTACTGCTGGGCCCTCTCCAGCAACTACAACTACCTGGCACGGCCTGGCGTTGTCGCTGTACGCGACGGAGCTGCCCGGCTGATTGTCCGCGGGGAAACCGAAGAAGATCTCTTGAACCGCGACATGGGAGTGGCGAATGTCTGAAGTGCGAACCTTGAAGGTGGCCCTGCTGGGCTGTGGCAACGTTGGGGCCCAGGTCGCGCGGATTCTGATTGACGACGCCGAGGCCTTGGCTGCCCGCAGCGGCGCCCGCCTGGAACTTTCCGGCATCGCCGTACGCACCATCGATGCCCCGCGTGACGTCGAACTGCCGCGTGAACTTTTCACCACGGATGCCGACACCTTGGTCAAGGATGCAGACCTGGTCATCGAACTCATGGGAGGCATTGAGCCTGCACGCTCGCTGATCCTGACGGCCATCCAGAACGGCGCATGCGTTGTCACAGGCAACAAGGCCCTGCTTGCGCAGGACGGCCCCACCTTGTACGAAGAGGCTGATAAAGCCGGCGTCCAGTTGTCCTACGAAGCGGCAGTAGCCGGTGCCATCCCCATCCTGCGCCCCATCCGCGACAGCCTGTCCGGCGACCGCATCACCAGGGTCCTGGGCATCGTCAACGGCACCACCAACTTCATCCTTGACCAGATGGACACCACAGGTGCTCAGTTCTCTGACGCCTTGGCCGAAGCCCAGCGCCTCGGATATGCCGAAGCGGATCCCACCGCCGACGTCGAAGGACACGACGCCGCGGCGAAGGCCGCCATTCTCGCGTCCTTGTCCTTCCACACGCGCTTCTCCCTGGATGATGTCTACTGCGAAGGCATCACCAAGGTCAGCGCCGCTGACATCGCTTCTGCCAAGGAGGCCGGATTCGTCATCAAGCTGTTGGCGATCGCCGAGAAGATCGATTCCGAAAACGGCAGTGGCATTTCAGTGCGCGTCCACCCCACACTGCTGCCGCGGGAACACCCGCTGGCCGCCGTTCGTGGTGCCTTCAACGCCGTCTTCATCGAAGCGGAGAACGCCGGAGAACTGATGTTCTACGGCCAGGGTGCAGGTGGAACCCCCACCGCCTCTGCCGTACTTGGTGACCTCGTCTCCGCAGCGCGGCGCCTGGTCCTGGGTGGCCCGGGCCGTACGGAAACCACCACCGGGCACGTTCCGGCACTGGCCATCGATGCCTCCAACACCAGCTACTACATCGGCTTGGACGTAGCTGACCAAGCAGGCGTTTTGGCTCGGATTGCGCATATCTTTGCGGAAAACGGTGTCTCCATCGAAATCATGCGTCAGACGATCCACCGCGACTCTGAGTCGAACGTTGAATCGGCTGAGCTGAAGATCGTGACGCACCGTGCATCCGAAGCTGCACTCGCAGCAACCGTCGAGGCCGTCAAGGGCCTGGACGTCATCAATTCTGTGACATCCGTACTGCGGGTAGAAGGGGTCTAAGTGGCTCACCAATGGCGCGGAGTAATCCGCGAATACGCTGATCGTTTGCCCGTAACGGAAGCCACCAAGGTCATTACCCTCGGCGAGGGCGGCACGCCCTTGGTTCATGCACGGCAGCTCTCGGAGCTTACCGGCTCAGAGGTGTACCTCAAGGTTGAAGGCATGAACCCCACGGGTTCCTTCAAGGACCGTGGCATGACCATGGCCATGACGGCGGCAGTTGAAGCCGGCGCCAAGGCCGTAGTCTGCGCGTCTACCGGAAACACTTCCGCCTCGGCCGCTGCCTACGCCACTGCGGCCGGCCTGAAGTGTGCAGTTCTGGTTCCTGAAGGCAAGATCTCCATGGGCAAACTGAGCCAGGCGATCGCCCACGGCGCCACCTTGCTCCAGGTTGACGGCAACTTCGACAACTGCCTGGACATTGCCCGCAAACTGGGCGAGTCCTACCCGGTGTTCCTGGTGAACTCCGTCAACCCAGCCCGCATCCAGGGTCAGAAGACCGGTGCGTTCGAAATCGTGGATTCACTCGGCGATGCTCCTGACATCCATGTGCTGCCCGTCGGTAATGCCGGCAACATCAGCGCCTACTGGAAGGGTTACAAGGAATATTCCGCGCCTTTCGAGACCGCTAACGGAACCTTGCCGGCCGTCTCCACCAAGACGCCCATCATGTGGGGCTTCCAGGCTGCAGGGGCTGCGCCGTTCGTTGCCGGACACCCGATCACCGAGCCTGACACCATCGCTACTGCCATCCGCATCGGCAACCCGGCGTCGTGGGACACCGCTGTTGCCGCCCGCGACGAATCCGGTGGCCTGATTGAGGCCGTCACGGATGATGAGATCCTGGCAGCCCACCGCTGGTTGTCTGCCAAAGAAGGCGTCTTCGTGGAGCCAGGCTCCGCTGCAGGCGTAGCGGGCCTCATCAAGAAGCACGCTGCGGGCGAGGTTCCCTCCGGAAAGACCATCGTCATCACGGTCACCGGTCACGGACTCAAGGACCCTCAGTGGGCCCTGCGCACTGAGGATGGCAGTGATGTCCACCCCGTCAAGGTGCCGAACGACGTCGTCACCGTTGCCGCAGAACTGGGACTGGAAGAAAAGTAAGAGTGGAATCAACGCAGCCCACCGCGACTGATCGTGCGCTCGTCGCGGCAGGCCAGCGGCTGACCGTCAAGGTCCCCGGTACAAGCGCCAACCTGGGCCCCGGCTACGACAGCCTCGGCTTGGCCTTGTCCATTTACGACACCTTGACGGTGGAAACCCTCAGCACCGGAGAGCTTGAGTTCGAGCTCTCCGGTGAAGGGGCCGAAACCCTTCCCCGGGATTCCAGCCACCTCGTGGTGCGCGCCATTGATCTTGCGCTGGATCGCCTCGGCTACCAGCATTCCGGGCTGAAAATCACCGCGGACAACGTCAATCCCCACGGACGTGGCCTCGGATCCTCGGCTTCTGCCGTGGTAGCAGCTGTGACCGCCGCCAACGCCTTGGTACCGGAGGAATCGCGGAAGGATCGCGATTGGATCCTGCAGTTGACCAGCGAGATGGAAGGCCACCCGGACAACGTCGCACCCGCGATTTTCGGCGGACTGGCGCTGTCCTGGCAGGACAGCGAGCAGTACAGCAGTACCAAAGCAGACGTCGCGCCGTCGGTCGTCCCCGTAGTCGCAGTCCCGGACTTCGAATTGTCCACGGAGACCGCGCGCGGTTTGCTCCCGGCATCCGTGGGCCATCATGCAGCGGCCATGAATTCCGGACGCGCCGCCCTGCTGATCCACGCCCTCACGGCGCAGCCGTCCTTCCTGTTGCCTGCGACCGAGGACTACCTCCACCAGAGCTACCGTGCACAGGCTATGCGCCCCAGCGCCGACCTCATCGCGGCGCTTCGGTCCGCAGGCCACGCGGCCGTTGTTTCCGGTGCGGGACCTACTGTGATGGTGCTGGCCAACGGGGAAAGCGAAGCCGCCACTGTTGCTGATTTCATTGAGTCCTACACGGCGTCCAACACACCCGACATTGGCTGGCGCGTGATGACGCTGGCTGTGGACGTTCAAGGTGCTAGAGTGGAAGTGCACCGCCGGTAAAGCCGCGGGCAGTTCCCTGATTTTGGATCTCGGTGTTTCGCCGTACCTTTCGTCAACTGTGCCAACGTTGGTGGTGTCGTCTCTTTCCGGCCTGTCTCAGGTGCCGAGATCTCTCTGTTTCCTGAACATTCAGCCGGCTGTCCGGGCAACCGGATCCAGTGATGGCGATCAGTATCCGGCCCTGTTGGCCACAATCCATCAGGCACGGCCCAATCACCGGCTGCAGATCTGAACTGCAGCCCAGAACAAATCATCGCGTCCAGCTCTCGCTCTGGACGCCGTCGAGGGGGAAGGATCCTTCGTGACAGAAACCACTGAGCTGGCTTCAGCTGTGGACACAACATCTTCTGCTGCTGAGTCGTCAACAGCAGCAACCACCAAGAGCAGCGGCCTTGCAGGCCTTAAGCTCGCCCAGCTTCAGGCTCTCGCGAGCCAGTTGGGCATCTCCGGGGGATCGCGTATGCGCAAGGGGGATCTGGTTACCGCCATTTCCGCCCATCGCGCCGGCACCTCCACCACCAAGGCACCCGCCAAGGCCAGCGCCTCGGCAAAGGGAACCACTGCGGTGGCCAAGGAGGCCCCGGCAGTGGAAGCCAAGGCTTCAGGTGAGTCCAAGGGCAAGGCTTCCGATAACGGTGCCGTTGCCGAGGCAACTTCCGAGGCTCCGGCCCAGGAAGCTCCCCGCGGTCGTGGTCGTGGGCGTAGCCGCCGCGCCACCAGTGATGGTGTGGTAGCTGCTGTTGAAGCCGCTGCTGCGCCTGCTGAGACCGCTGCTGCGCCGGTTGCTGAAGCACCGGCAGCACCTGAAGCGGCTGAGTCCGGCACCGAGCGTCGCCAACCGCGCACCCGCAACCGCCGCCGTGGCGAAGCTGCTGCAGCACCTGTTGAAGCAGCCGAAGCCCCCGCAGCCGAGCAGCGTGCTGACCGCACCGAACAGCGTGAGCAGCGTGCCGACCGCACCGAGCAGCGTGAGCAGCGTGCCGACCGCACCGAACAGCGTGAGCAGCGTGCCGACCGCACCGAACAGCGCGAACAGTCAGATTCGGGCGAGCAGCGCGAACGCCGTGACAACACCCGCGGCCGCCGTGAAGAGAACAACGACGGCGATGACACCGGCAACCGCCGCAACCGCCGCAACCGTCGTGACCGCAACGACCAGAACGACCGCAGCGACCGTCGGGGAGGTCAGGACAACCGTGACGGAAACACCCGCAGCGACCGCTTCCGCGACCGGAACGAACGTCGCCGTGGCCGCGCGCAGGGACCGGATGTCGACGACGTCGAGGTCACCGAGGACGACGTCCTGCTTCCCGTAGCCGGTATTCTGGACGTCCTGGAGAACTACGCGTTCATCCGTACGTCCGGCTACCTCCCCGGGGCAAACGACGTTTACGTCTCCCTGGCACAGGTCAAGAAGTACAACCTCCGCAAGGGCGACGCCGTTGTCGGCGCCATCCGCGCACCCCGTGACGGCGAAGACCGCAGCCAGCAGTCTGCCCGACAGAAGTTCAACGCGCTGGTTCGCGTCACTTCCGTCAACGGCAAGACTCCGGAAGAGCTCAAGGACCGCGTCGAGTTCGCCAAGCTCGTACCGCTGTACCCGTCCGAGCGCCTCCGCCTCGAGACTGACCCCAAGAAGATCGGCCCGCGTGTCATTGACCTCGTGGCCCCGATCGGCAAGGGTCAGCGTGGCCTGATCGTCTCCCCGCCGAAGGCCGGTAAGACGCTCATCCTGCAGTCCATCGCGAACGCCATCACCACCAACAATCCTGAGGTTCACCTCATGATGGTTCTGGTTGACGAACGTCCTGAAGAAGTCACGGACATGCAGCGCACCGTCAAGGGTGAGGTCATTGCTTCCACCTTCGACCGTCCCGCCGACGACCACACCACGGTTGCCGAACTTTCCATTGAACGCGCCAAGCGCCTCGTGGAAATGGGTATGGACGTTGTAGTCCTGCTGGACTCCATGACCCGTCTTGGCCGCGCCTACAACCTGGCAGCACCGGCCTCCGGCCGTATCCTGTCCGGTGGTGTGGACTCCGCAGCCCTGTACCCGCCCAAGCGGTTCTTCGGTGCTGCCCGCAACATCGAAAACGGCGGCTCGCTGACCATCCTGGCAACGGCCCTCGTTGAGACCGGCTCCAAGATGGACGAAGTCATCTTCGAAGAGTTCAAGGGCACCGGCAACATGGAGCTCCGCCTGTCCCGCCAGCTGGCGGACAAGCGCATCTTCCCGGCCGTGGACGTCAACGCGTCCGGTACGCGCCGCGAAGAGAACCTGCTCTCGCCCGAAGAAGTCAAGATCATGTGGAAGCTGCGCCGCGTCCTTTCCGGCCTGGAGCAGCAGCAGAGCCTTGAGCTGCTGACCAACAAGATCCGGGAGACGCAGAGCAACGTCGAGTTCCTCATGCAGGTTCAGAAGACCACGCTCGGAGCGAAGTCGGACAACGACAAGTAGCTGTGCTCTAACCGCTCAAAATATGCCGGCCCCGCCCCTACGCCGGGTAGCTTCCGATCTACGATCGGAAACTACCCGGCTCCGGCAGGCCCGAAGCCACTCCCTGGCCGGCATATTTTGAGCGGTCTTTGTTTAAGGAATCCTTGGCCCGACACCACGTGAGGTCAGAAACGGCCCAGTGGGCCCCAGATGGGCTGTGCGTGACCCCACGATGCAGTTATTAGACTTGTAGAAGTCGAAAGAGGTTTGAAAATGTTTGAGTCCGTACAGGGATTGCTTGATGAGCATGCTGCTATTCAGGCGCAGCTGAGTGATCCTGCTGTTTATGCCGATCAGTCTGCGGCCCGGAAGTTGGGGCGGCGGTCCGCTCAGCTTCAGGGCATTGTGGAGGCGTACAACAAGTGGCGCGGGCTCAATGATGATCTGGAAGCAGCCAAAGAGATGGCTGATGAGGATCCCGAATTCGCCGCAGAAGTTGTGCAGTTGGAGGAGCAGGTTCCCGCTGCGCAGGAGCGTCTGCGCCGTCTGCTGATTCCTCGTGATCCCGACGACGCCCGCAACGTCATCCTTGAAGTCAAGGGCGGCGAAGGTGGCGACGAAGCTGCTTTGTTCGCCGGCGACCTTCTGCGCATGTACATGCGCTACGCCGAATCGCGGGGCTGGAAGACCGAAATGATTTCGGCCACCGAATCCGATCTTGGTGGCTACAAGGATGTTGCCGTGGCCATCAAGGGCAACTCCAACGATCCCGCGCAGGGCGTCTTCGCGCGTTTGAAGTTCGAAGGTGGCGTGCATCGTGTGCAGCGCGTGCCCGTTACCGAATCCCAGGGCCGCATCCACACCTCGGCTGCCGGCGTGCTGGTGCTTCCCGAGGTGGACGAGCCTGAAGAGCTTGAGATCAACCAGAACGATCTCAAGATCGATGTCTACCGTTCCTCGGGTCCGGGCGGCCAGTCCGTGAACACCACCGACTCCGCTGTCCGCATCACCCACTTGCCTACGGGCATCGTGGTGGCCATGCAGAACGAGAAGTCCCAGCTGCAGAACCGCGAAGCCGGCATGCGCGTTCTCCGCGCCCGCCTTCTGGCCCACCAGCAGGAACAGATCGACGCCGCCAACTCGGAGCAGCGCAAGTCGCAGATCCGCACCATGGACCGTTCGGAGCGCATCCGCACGTACAACTTCCCGGAAAACCGCATTGCGGACCACCGCACCGGGTACAAGGCGTACAACCTCGATGCCGTCATGAACGGTGACCTGGAGCCTGTGATCCAGTCGGCCATTGAGGCGGACGAGCAAGCACGACTGGACGCCATCGGCGAATAGCACCCTGCCGCACATCAACAGCAGAGTAGATCCATGACGTTTTACCAAGGCCAGAGCCTCGCGGACGCAGTTCGCGAGGCCACTGCCGTTCTCACCGAGGCCGGTGTCCCCACGCCACGCGTGGACGCGGAGTTGCTTGCCGAACACCTGCTGGGTGTGGGGCTGGGACGCCTGCGGGCCATGCTGCTGGGCGATGCTCCCGCGCCGGATGGCTATGGAGAACTGGTGCAGGAGCGGGCGGGACGTGTTCCCCTGCAGCACATCACCGGCGTCGCCTATTTCCGGTACCTTGAGTTGCGCGTGGGTCCGGGCGTTTTCATTCCCCGGCCCGAAACGGAGTCGGTGGTCCAGCTGGTCATTGACCACGTGGCAGGAATGCCGAACCCCAAAGTGGTGGACCTCGGCACCGGATCCGGTGCGATCGCCGGCTCGATTGCCCACGAGGTGCCGGGCGCTGACGTCCACGCCGTGGAATACAGTATTTTCGCGCACGCTTGGGCTTCGAAGAACCTGGAGCCGCTGGGCGTCACCCTCGTGCAGGGCGATCTCCGGGACGCGCTGCCCGAACATAACGGAACTTTCGACGTCGTCGTCTCCAACCCGCCGTATATTCCGGCAGAGGCGATACCCACAGAACCTGAAGTCGCGCTCCACGATCCTCCCGAGGCACTGTACGGTGGGGGAGCGGACGGCATGGAACTCCCGACGGCGGCAGCGGCCTCCGCGGCCCGGCTCCTGAAGCCCGGCGGCTACTTCGTGATGGAACACGCAGAAGTCCAAGCCGGCTGGATCGCCGGGATGTTGCGCCGCACGGGACGTTGGAACAACGTCACCACGCATTTCGACCTGAACGGCAAGGAACGTGCCACCAGTGCGGTGCTGGCAAGCACCGCACCTGATGAGTGAAAGAATAGCGCTGTGACCACAACCTACAACTGCACTTCCGATGACCAGCGTGCCGAGGGACTTCAGCACGCCCAGCGTGCCATCAGCGAGAAGAAGTGCATCGTGCTGCCGACGGACACTGTGTACGGCATCGCCGCGGATGCCTTTTCGCCCCTGGCTGTGACGATGTTGCTGGCCTCCAAGGGACGCAGCCGGCAGATGCCTCCTCCCGTGCTGATCCCCAGGATCAACGCCTTGGATGGCCTCGCCACGGACGTACCGGCCGACGCCCGCGCGCTGGCACAGGCTTTTTGGCCAGGTGGGCTGACGTTGATCCTGCACGCACAACCCTCTTTGGATTGGGATCTGGGCGATACCAAGGGCACCGTTGCCCTGCGTATGCCCGACGACCAGATTGCCTTGGAACTCCTCGGGCTCACGGGCCCTCTGGCCGTATCATCGGCCAACCGCACAGGCCAGGAAGCAGCCCAGACCGCTTCGGAAGCGCGCATGCAACTGGCCGAATCCGTAGACGTGTACCTTGAGGGCGGATTCCGGCCCGTGGAAGGTACGGCGGCGCTGCCGTCCACGATTGTGGACGCAACTGCCACCCCGTTCCGAGTAGTTCGCCAAGGAGCCATCTCCTTGGAAAGCCTCCGTGCGATCGTTCCGACCCTCCTCGGCTTTGGAGAGTCTGTATCCGCAGACGTTCAGCAACCTGCTGAAGCGACAGCATCTGAAGAAGCGGTTGCCGAAGAAGGGGCTGAAGAAACAGCCGTCGCGGATGAGGCAGTTCCGGGGGCTGAGCCTGTCGCGGAGACAGCCACCGTGGGCGACGCCCCGTTTGAAGTGACGGAAACCGCCGTCGTCGAACCGACGCCTGACGACGACTTGACTGCTGGCAGCGATGTGGAGCCGCCGGCCTCACGAGAAGCCAAGTCCGAATGATTCCGGACCGCCAGCGCGTCCCCGTCCTCGACGTCGACGCTACTCCGTTGCGCGTCAATGAACTCATTGAGGCCATTGGCGGGCTCATTGCTGCGGGGACCACAAGCACAGTACTCGGCCACAACCTGCACAGCATCACGCTGTTCCATTCCTGTCCGGATGTCCGCGCCCTGTATGAGAAGAGCTCGATAATCCTCCTGGATGGGGCCCCCGCCACGTTGCTGTGGGGGGTTTCCCGGAAGCGGCAGGGTTTGCCCTTGAGCGAAGGGGCCATGGCGTACCGCCTGGGCTCCATGGACTGGATCCCTGAACTCGGCAAGGTTCCCGGATTGCAGCGGGTTGCTGTGATCGGCGCCGGCCGGGAGGCCAATACCGAAGCGGTGGCCCGCCTGCGTTCCATCATTCCCGGCGCCACGGTGGACGGTATGCCCGGCGAGGGCTGGGATGACGCGCTCGAAGACGCCGTAGTGGGCTGGCTGGGCACCTTCCGGCCGCAGCTGGTGCTGTTGGGTCTGGGGATGCCGCTCCAGGAACATGTCCTGCATCGCCGGCTGGGGGAATTGCCGCCGGCTACGTATTGCGCCGTTGGAGGCGCTATCGAGCAAGTTGCCGGCATCCAGAAACTGGCGCCGCGCTGGCTGGGGAGGCTGGGGCTCGAATGGGCCTGGCGGCTGGTCCTCCACCCGGGCCGGGTTGCCTACAGAGTTTTCCTTGAGCCGTGGAAGCTTGCCGGCCTGTTGGTTCGGCGCCGTTTTCAATCACCCAAGACCAAAGGCAAGTAAATGACGTCCCAAGCTGTTGTGGTCGCCGTCGTGGTGACTTATAACCGGCGTGAACTCCTCCAGACCACTCTGGCGGGCATCGCGGCCGGCACCCGGGTTCCGGACGCCGTCGTCGTGGTGGACAACGCCTCCACTGACGGAACCGCAGAGTACCTGCGGGACTATCAGGGGCCGTTGGCTACGGACGTAGTCACGCTCACCGCCAATGTGGGCGGTGCTGGTGGATTTGTGGTCGGAATGGAACGCGCCCTGCTGGATCACGGCGCGGATCACGTCTGGATCATGGACGATGACACAGAACCCCAACCAGCCGCCCTTTCCGAAGCGCTGGATGTTTCCACTGCTTATCAGCAGGAAACAGGAGATACGCCGGCCTTCGTTGCCAGCCGCGTGGTCTGGACCGACGGCCGGGACCACCCCATGAACCGTATGCGTCCCCGGATGGGTGCCAGCGAAGAAGCACGTACCGCTGCTGCACGCGTCGGTGCCACGCAGATTCGCAGTGCTTCCTTCGTCTCCGTGCTGATCCGTGCCGAAGAGATCAGGAAATACGGCCTGCCCATCGCGGACTACTTCATCTGGAACGACGACCTTGAATACACTGCCAGGGTCTCGCGCAGGGGAACAGCACTGACCACGGAAGCTTCGGTGGCCAATCACCACACCAAGGTCTTCGGCGACGCCGGTGCTGACCCTGGACCGCGCTTCTACTACGAGGTTCGGAACAAGCTGTGGGTTTACACCCGTTCCAGTGCCTTGGCGCCGTGGGAAAAGGTTCTTTTCACGGGCGCGTCGTTGCGTAACTGGACCCGCACCATCGCGGCCTCGCCCAACCGCAAAGTGCTGCTGGGCGGGCTTCTCAAGGGCCTGCGCCACAGCTTCAAAGCACCGCGTTCCAATGCGCAGGTGCTTGAGGGAATCTACGCGTTGCGGAACGTCCAAGGGCCAGCCAGCTGACAGATACGCAGCTACAACCCAGTCAAACAGGCGGGGGTCTTGCGGCTGCGTCACAGGGTGGTCACGGCCGTTGGCATTAGTATCGTGACTAGAGTCCACAGAAATCCCGCAACATTCGGCACAGCCGGTGCAGGCATGGCGACGGAGTAGTTCCATTTATCCACACACAGAATTCCACACCTCAAGGTGCCCGGAAACCACCGGCTTTCAGGCGACGCGTCGGCAGCGTCAGTACATTGCCATTTCCGGAACAGTGGGCGGGCTGCTCCCGGGAGCCGCATCATGATCATGTATCTGCTGATGGCACTCACGGCTGCCGTGGTGTCCTACGCGGGAACGTGGGGTGCCCGCGTGGCCGGAAACAAACTGCGCTTGTACCGTCCCATCCGCAGCCGCGACATGCACTCCGCCCTGATTTCCAAGCTCGGGGGATTGGGCATCTTTGCGGGCTTCTTCGTCGCCTTGGTAGTTGCCGGCAACTCTTTCTTCGTGAAGGACATTTTCAGGCACAACGATGCGCCCTGGGGGATCCTGGCCGGTGCTGTGGTGATCGTAGCCGTAGGGGTGGCAGATGACATCCTGGACATCCGGTGGTGGATCAAGCTGCTGGGCCAGGGCGCTGCCGCCTTAATCGTGGCACTGTGGGGCGTCCGGATGTCGGTGGTGCCATTCATCCCGGAACCGATTTTCCTTGAGTCTGAGATCCTTCAGATTGTGCTCACTGCGGGACTCATTGTCACCACCATGAACGCCGTCAACTTCATTGACGGGCTGGACGGTTTGGCAGCGGGAGTGGCCATCATTGGTGGCGGCGCCTTCTTCCTCACGGCCTATTGGGTCCACAGGAACAATCCATCCACCGACAACTCAGACCTTGCGACCCTCTTGATGGCCATCCTGGTGGGAAGTTGCATCGGGTTCCTGCCACACAACTGGTTCCCGGCAAAAATCTTCATGGGTGACTCGGGGGCCATGCTCATCGGGCTGCTCATGGCGTCAGCCGGCGTCGTAGCGACGGGGCAGATCGGCTCGGGACTGTATGACCGTGCCAACGGCATCCCTACGATTGTTCCGATCTTGCTGCCTTTCGCGGTTCTGTCCCTGCCCCTCCTGGATCTCGGGATGGCGGTGGTCCGCAGGACTGCGAGGGGTCAGTCGCCGTGGTCGGCAGACCGTGGGCACCTCCACCACAAACTGGTGGACCTCGGATACTCGCACCGCGCCGCCGTTGTCATGCTGTATGTCTGGACGTGCATCCTGGCTTTCGGTGGCGTCGCATTCGCCGTCTTCCCGTGGCAGATTGTGCTCATTGTGGTCATCGCGGCGGCGCTGATCATGGCCGCTGTGACTGCGTGGCCCTACTTCACACGTAACTCGGCGCGTCCGGGGGAGTAGTTGTGACGGCTGGTTATCGTCACAGTTCTATCTCATGTAGAATTCTTTCTGCGGACAGTCACTCGCCCGTAACCCCACTTTGAGAATATGGCACCTGTGCCACGAGGATTGGTATCCCCATGACATCCAACGCCGAAACCGGACGCCCGTCCGGTAAACGTGGTGTTGGAGTCTCCGGTGAGACGTCGAACCTCTGGCTGCGGTTGCTTCTTCTGAGTGCCTCGGCCGCAGTCGCGGCCACTGCAGTCACCTGCGTGATCGCGGCCGTGATGAACGGCGGTCAGGGCGCCCTTTCAGTGGCGTTCGGCGCCGCACTGGTCATGCTCTTCTTTGGCATCAGCCTTTTGATCGGCCACTATGTAGGCCGCAACAACCCTTCAGGTGCTGTTGGCCTCTTTGTTGCTACGTATTTCATCAAAGTGGTCGGCTTTGCCGTAGTACTGTTTGTGCTCGGTGCGCCGGATTGGCTCCACCAACGCTGGTTCCTGATTGGCGCCGTGGTCACCGTTGTCTTCTGGCAGGCGGCAGAAATCTATGGTTTCAGCAAGGCCCGCCTTCAGATCTACAACGATCCTGAAGAAAAGAAGGGTGGCCCGGATGTCTCCGCGTAAGCGATATTCACGCCCGGCCGCACAAGCCCAGCAACCTGGAAAAGCCAATGAAACCGCGGAAGCCGGAAACGACGGCGGATACAACGCCGGCATCGCCGTCTTCAGCTACATCGTTGGCGGGATCATTGTCTGGAGTTTGATAGGCTGGGGTCTGGATAATCTGTGGGGGACCCGCTGGATTGTGCTCCTTGGCGCTCTGCTGGGAGCCGCAGGAGGGTTCTATCTTTCCCATATGCACGGCCTCACCAGGCAAAGCTCTTCTTCTGGCGAGAGCAACGCAGACAGCGGTCCGTCCACGGACGGGGACAGTAATGCCAAATAATTTCACATGGAATACGGATGCGTCCAACGCGCCCGGATTCCAACCAATGCCCAATGATGGACACAGCAGAGAGGAAACGCGTTGATCGCGCTTGCGCTCCCCGCCCAGGATTCGGGGTCATTCACCCCACCCGGAATCGACGAAATGCACCTGCCGGCAATCCTGCCTTGGGGTGCGCACGACGGATTCTCCAAGCAGATGCTGCTGGTAATCCTTTCGGTCGTCATTATCGCTACATTCTTCATCCTCGCTGCACGAAAGCAGCAGCTGGTTCCCGGCAAGCTGCAGTTCGCAGGCGAGATGGCCTATGGCTTCGTCCGCAACAGCATCGCCAAGGACATCATCGGCGGCAAGGACTTCATCAAGTACGTCCCGCTGCTGTTCAGCTTGTTCTTCTTCATTCTGGTGAACAACATCTATGGCGCGATTCCCGTCATTCAGCTCCCGAGCTTCTCCCACGTCGGTGGAGCTTATGTGCTGGCCGGCATCGTGTACTTCACCTGGATTATCATCGGCATCAAGAAGAACGGACTGAAGTACTTCAAGCTCGCCACCGTTCCTTCGGGTGTTCCGTGGTACATCCTCCCGATCGTGGTACCGATCGAAATCATCTCCAACTTCCTGGTCCGCCCCGTCACTCACAGCCTCCGTCTGTTCGCGACCATGTTGGCAGGCCACTTGATCGTCATGCTCGCCGGTTCCGGCATCGAGTACTTGGTCATGCAGGAAAACGTCCTCTTGAAGGGCACCTCGGTTCTGGTCCTCGTCGGCGCTGTCGCCATGTACATGCTCGAGGCACTGATTATGGCCCTGCAGGCTTACGTGTTCACCCTGCTGACCGCGATCTACATTGAAGGCGCCCTGCACGCCGACAGCCACTAGGCACAAAATCTTCCCCTGATGGGGATTGAAGTAAACCAAACAACCTGCCACATGGGTGGCATCTTGAAAGGAAAAAAATGGAAGGCAATCTCAACCTCGTAGGTTACGGTCTGTCCGCAATCGGCGGTGGTATCGGTGTGGGTCTCGTATTCGCGGCTTACATCAACGGTGTTGCTCGTCAGCCGGAAGCTCAGCGCGTGCTGCAGCCGATCGCGTTCCTTGGTCTGGCACTGACCGAAGCTCTCGCCATCCTCGGACTCGTCTTCGCGTTCGTTCTCTAGTCTTCGGATTTAGAACGAAGCGAATTCCGCAACCGAGTAGATAGGACGGGTGAAATATGAATCAGCTGATCATCTCAGCCGCCACTGAAGGCGAAGAGGCCGCCAACCCTCTCGTTCCCAATGTCTGGGAAATGGGCGTCGTCCTCGTCGGCTTTGCGGTCCTCCTGTACATCGTGGTCAAGTTCATTGTCCCGATGTTCGAGAAGACCTTCGCAGAGCGCGCCGAAGCAATTGAAGGTGGCATTGCAAAGGCCGAAGCGGCCCAGGCGGAAGCTTCTGCAGCTCTTGAAGAGTACAAGCAGCAGCTCACCGATGCCCGCGCCGAAGCCAACCGCATCCGCGAAGAAGCACGCGCCGAAGGCGCCCAGATCCTTGCGGACCTGAAGGCCAAGGCTGCAGCGGAGTCTGCACGCATCACCGAGCAGGCACACGCTGCCATCGAATCGGAGCGCCAGGCAGCTGTTGTCTCGCTTCGTTCCGAGGTAGGCACCCTGGCCACCACGCTGGCCGGCCGCATCGTTGGTGAAGCACTCACCGACGACCAGCGTGCCGCACGCGTTGTGGACCGCTTCCTTGCAGATCTGGAGACCCAGAGCGCAGGTGCAGCTAAGTAATGGCAGGTATATCGAGCGAATCGCTGACCACAGCACTGGCGCAGTTGGAAGCCAAGCTTCCCTTCGCCTCGCTGCAGTTGGCTAAGGACCTCTTCGGAATCCTGGGAACGGTGGACAGCTCGGCTGGCTTGCGCCGCGCCCTGACTGACCCGTCCCGCAGTGGAGACGAAAAGTCGGCGCTGGTCAAGCAGCTGGTTGGCGGGAAAGTCTCCGCTGATGCTGCTGAAATTGCGGGCGGACTGGCCAGCTCACGCTGGGCATCGGCACGTGATATCGGCGATGCACTCGAGACGCTTGCCGCCACGGTTGTTATTGCCGTAGCTGAAAACAAGTCGGCCGTTTCTGCCTCCGGTATCACGGGGCTGGAAGAGCTGGAAAACGATCTGTTTGCCTTCAACCAGATCGTCGCCTCCAGCCACGAAGTACAACGTGCTCTGTCTGAGCCGCAGGGATCCCCTGCGGCGAAGATTGCACTGGCCGAGAAGCTTGTTCCTGGCAGCAGCGAGGAAGCAAAGGTTCTCATCAGCCAGGCAGTTACGCAGCCGCGCGGTGTCAAGCCGAGCAAGCTCGTCGATTCTTTCGCCAAGCTTGCAGCCAAGCGTCAGCAGCGCTGGATTGCAACTGTCAGCGTTACCCGTCCGTTGACGGAAACGCAGGCCAGCCGTCTGCAGGCCGGGCTTGACGCCCTGTACGGCCGCGAACTGAAGGTCAACCTCAACGTTGACCCCGCCCTGATTGGTGGAATCCGTGTCCAGGTTGGTGACGAAGTGCTCGATGCTTCGGTTATCGCCCGCCTGTCCGAACTCCGCCGTCAGCTCGCTGGCTAGCCAGACTAAGCACAACTTAACTGATATAAAACCCGGTCATCGTGAGCAACGATGATCACGAAAACAGGAGAGCAGGGACTGCAGATGGCCGAATTGACCATCAACGCCGACGACGTCCGTAATGCGTTGAACGAGTTCGCGGCGTCCTACGAACCCGGTAACGCAGAGCGCGTAGAGGTTGGTCGTGTGACCACCGCAAGTGACGGCATCGCCCGTGTTGAGGGTCTTCCCTCGGTCATGGCGAACGAGCTGCTTCGCTTCGAAGATGGCACGCTGGGCCTGGCCCAGAACCTTGACGTCCGCGAGATCGGTGTCATTATCCTCGGTGACTTCACCGGTATTGAAGAAGGCCAGGAAGTTCACCGTACCGGTGAGATCCTGTCCGTTCCGGTTGGCGATGCCTTCCTGGGCCGCGTTGTCGACCCGCTGGGCCAGCCGATCGACGACCTCGGCGAGATCAAGGCCGAGGGCACCCGTGCACTGGAACTCCAGGCTCCGGGCGTTACCGAACGCAAGTCGGTTCACGAACCGATGCAGACCGGCCTCAAGGCTATCGACGCCATGATCCCGATCGGCCGCGGCCAGCGTCAGCTGATCATTGGTGACCGCCAGACCGGCAAGACCGCCATCGCCGTGGACACCATCATCAACCAGAAGGCCAACTGGGCTTCCGGAGATGTCACCAAGCAGGTTCGCTGCGTATACGTTGGTGTCGGCCAGAAGGCTTCCACCATCGCAGCCGTCCGCCAGACCCTCGAGGATCACGGCGCGCTGGAGTACACCACCATCGTGGCGTCCCCGGCATCGGACCCCGCTGGCTTCAAGTACCTTGCACCGTACGCAGGCTCGGCCATCGGCCAGCACTGGATGTACGGCGGCAAGCACGTACTGGTGATCTTCGATGACCTGTCCAAGCAGGCCGAAGCCTACCGTGCAGTTTCCCTGCTGCTTCGCCGTCCGCCGGGACGCGAAGCTTACCCGGGTGACGTTTTCTACTTGCACTCCCGTCTGCTGGAGCGTTGTGCCAAGCTCTCCGACGAGCTCGGTGCAGGTTCGATGACCGGTCTTCCGATCGTCGAAACCAAGGCTAACGACGTCTCCGCATACATCCCGACCAACGTGATCTCCATCACCGATGGCCAGATCTTCCTCCAGTCGGACCTCTTCAACGCCAACCAGCGTCCTGCTGTTGACGTCGGTGTGTCCGTCTCCCGCGTTGGTGGCGCTGCACAGGTCAAGTCCATGAAGAAGGTCTCCGGTACCTTGAAGCTGGACCTGGCCCAGTACCGCGACATGCAGGCATTCGCCATGTTCGCCTCGGACCTGGATGCTGCTTCCCGTCAGCAGCTGACCCGTGGTGCACGCCTGATGGAACTGCTGAAGCAGGGCCAGTACTCACCGTTCCCGGTTGAGAACCAGGTTGTATCCATCTGGGCCGGTACCAAGGGTTACCTGGACGACGTTCCGGTTGAGGACATCAGCCGCTTCGAGTCCGAGTTCCTGGAGCACCTCGCGCACAAGTCCTCCATCCTGACCACGCTGGCTCAGACCAACGTCCTGGATGACGACACCGCTGCAGCCTTGAAGGAAGCCATCATTTCCTTCAAGAAGGGCTTCTTCGGAGAAGGCGACAACCACCTGGTTGGCGCCGGCCACGAAGAGCACGCAGCGATCTCCGGCGGCGACGTCGACCAGGAAAAGATCGTCAAGCAGAAGCGCTAGTTCCGATCACCTGCCCTGCCGGGGTCCGCAAGGGCCCCGGCAGGGCAGCACATCGGGAACTTAGGAAAGGATAAGTATGGGAGCCCAGATTCGGGTCTACCGTCAGAAGATCAGCTCGACGACGTCGATGCGCAAGATCTTCAAGGCGATGGAACTGATCGCTACCTCGCGCATCGGTAAGGCCCGCGCCCGCGTAGCAGCTTCACTGCCCTACGCGAACGCGATTACCCGCGCCGTTTCTGCTGTCGCAACTCAGAGCGAAATCGACCACCCGCTGACCACCGAGCCGGAGCAGATCCGCCGCGCCGCAGTCCTGATCATTACATCGGACCGTGGCCTTGCAGGATCGTACTCCGCGAGCGTGCTCAAGCAGGCTGAAGGTCTCACCGAGCTTCTTCACGCAGAAGGCAAGGAAGTCAAGGCGTACCTGGTTGGCCGCAAGGCGCAGGCGTACTTCGATTTCCGCAACCGGTCATATACCCGCGTATGGACCGGTGGCACGGACGCACCGGAATTCGAAACCGCACAGGAAGTCGGAGCTGCACTTCTCGAAGACTTCTCCACTGACTTCGAAGAGGGTGGCGTGGATGAGATCCACGTCGTCTACACCCGCTTCAAGTCGATGGTGACGCAGGAGCCCACGGTTATCCGTTTGCTCCCGTTGGAGGTCGTCGAAGAGGAAGCAGCCTCGGAATCCGAGCTGTTGCCGTTGTACGAGTTTGAACCGGAAACAGAGCAGGTGCTTGACGCACTGCTTCCGCGTTACATCGAGTCCCGCATCTTCGCAGCCATGCTGCAGGCCGCTGCTTCCGAGCTCGCAGCCCGCCAGCGTGCCATGAAGTCGGCCGGTGACAACGCTACCGATTTGATCAAGAAGTACACGCGCCTTCGCAACACGGCCCGCCAGGCCGAGATTACGCAGGAGCTTTCCGAAATCGTTGCCGGCGCCGACGCCCTCGCGTCCTAGCCTGCACCGGATTCGGTTCGAAGCCGCACCTGCAACAAACAGATAAACTTAACCCCACGCCATCTACTGAGTGAAGTGAGAGAGATGACTGCCACTGCTACCGAACACGTAGCAACGGCCGGTGCCACCGGCCGCATTGCCCGTGTTATTGGTCCGGTTGTCGACGTCGAATTCCCGGCTGACGCAATCCCCTCGATTTACAACGCTCTGACCACTGAGATCACTCTCAACGGCCAGACGAAGACCATCACGTTCGAGACCTCCCAGCACCTGGGTGACAACCTCGTCCGCGCCATCTCCCTGCAGGCAACCGACGGACTCGTCCGCGGTACCACTGTCCAGGACTCCGGCGCTCCGATCTCCGTGCCCGTCGGCGACGGCGTTAAGGGCCACATCTTCAACGTTCTCGGCAAGCCGCTGGACGTCGAAGAGTCCGAGATCAAGGCTGACGCCTACTGGCCGATCCACCGCAAGGCTCCGGCCTTCGCGTCCCTCGAGGGCTCCACGGAGATGCTCGAGACCGGTATCAAGGTCATCGACCTTCTCACCCCGTACATCAAGGGTGGAAAGATCGGCCTGTTCGGCGGCGCCGGCGTTGGCAAGACCGTTCTGATCCAGGAAATGATCACCCGTGTTGCCCGCAACTTCGGTGGTACTTCCGTATTCGCCGGTGTCGGCGAGCGTACCCGTGAAGGTAACGACCTCTGGGTTGAAATGGAAGAGGCAGGCGTCCTCAAGGACACCGCCCTTGTATTCGGTCAGATGGATGAGCCGCCGGGAACGCGTCTGCGCGTAGCCCTGTCGGCCCTGACCATGGCGGAGTACTTCCGCGATGTCCAGAACCAGGACGTGTTGCTCTTCATTGACAACATCTTCCGCTTCACCCAGGCAGGCTCGGAAGTTTCCACGCTGCTCGGCCGTATGCCGTCCGCTGTGGGCTACCAGCCCAACCTTGCCGATGAGATGGGTCTCCTCCAGGAGCGCATCACGTCCACCAAGGGTCACTCCATCACGTCGATGCAGGCCATCTACGTGCCGGCTGATGACTACACCGACCCGGCCCCGGCCACGACCTTCGCACACCTCGACGCGACCACGGAACTTTCCCGTGAAATCGCATCCCGTGGTCTGTACCCGGCCGTTGACCCGCTGACGTCGACTTCCCGCATCCTGGATCCCCAGTACATCGGCAAGGATCACTACAACACGGCTGTCCGTGTTAAGCAGATCCTGCAGAAGAACAAGGAACTCCAGGACATCATCGCCATCCTCGGTGTTGACGAACTGTCTGAAGAGGACAAGATCGTCGTGTCGCGTGCACGTCGTATCCAGCAGTTCCTCTCCCAGAACACCTACACCGCCAAGCAGTTCACCGGCGTCGAGGGTTCCACCGTGTCCATCAAGGACACCGTGGAAGGCTTCACGGCCATCTGCGACGGCGAGCTGGACCACATTGCAGAGCAGGCGTTCTTCAACGTCGGCGGCCTGGATGACGTCGAGCGCCAGTGGGCCAAGATCCAGGAACAGACCAAGTAGTATGGCTGAGCTCGAGGTTGAGATTGTCGCAGCGGACCACTTCGTGTGGTCCGGCGCGGCCAAGATGGTGAAGGCCCGCACCAGCGATGGTGAAATCGGAATCCTGCCGGGCCACTCGCCCCTTCTGGCCATCCTGGCCGAGGGCGAGCTGGCAATCCAGCCGGTTTCCGGTGACCGTATTGCGGTAGTTGTCGACGGCGGGTTCTTCTCCGTTGACAACGATCGCGTGGTCATTGTTGCTGACAACGCCAAATTGGGCGAAGCGGCTACAGCGGGGATCCGATAGCACGACCTTGATGGACGATTCCCTTATTCCGTTCATCGCCCTGGCAACAGCGTTTACGTTGCTGATCATTTCACTGTGCCTGTTCGGGGTGCGCCGCTTCAACCTGCGGCGTGCCCTGGGCACGGTAGACGCCTCCATTTGCACGGCTGGAAACAGCTGGCAGATGGGGGTTTGTCGTTATCAGGACAATGAGCTGGAGTGGTTCCGCTTGATGTCCTTGAGCGTGATCCCCAAGCACAGATTTACGCGCAGTTCGCTGGAACTGTTGGGCCGCCGCCAACCCACGGAAGATGAACTCGTCAGGGTGCAGCCCGGCGTTGTGGTTGTTGAATTGCAGTACGAGGGCAAGAAGTTCATGCTCGCCATGAACTTCGACGCCTATGCAGGGTTGTCCTCCTGGCTGGAGGCCGGTCCGGTCATCGGCGTCGGTACCTGGCGCTAGGCGTTATGGATTTTCTTTCCGACGTCAGCCTGGTTGGTGGTCCGTTCCTCTGGTTCAGCATTGCTTGCGGTGCTGCCGGTGGAATGTACCTGCTATGGCGACGACGACGATCCTGGCCCCTGGTTGTCGTGGGCTCTCTCGCTGTTTCTGCAGGCATCGTGGCGTTGGTCCACTGGATCCTGGTGGACCTCATGGCCACTTTTTCAGAGAACCTGCCCTTTGAGACTCTCGCTTGGTCTGTGCCGGCTGTCGCGGCTGTCCTTCTTTGCGCAGCCCGCTTTCCACGTAACTCCGGTAAAGGCCGCTCCCTCAGCGTCCTGGCGATGCTGGGGGTCGTCCTCTTGAGTGCGGTCCAAGTGAATCTCTACTTCGGGCTGAACAACTCGGTAGGAGATTTGCTGGGTACTGCAGTGGCCCGCATTCAGCCGCTGGAGGCCGGCCTTCAACGGAGTCCGGACAGTAAGCCCGGCCCCGCCCTTAAGGGGTGGAAAGCGCCGGAGTCCATGCCGGCCAACGGTATTTTGCGCAAGGCCGACATCCCCGGGACCACTTCCGGTTTCACTGCACGGGAAGCGTACATCTACCTTCCCCCCGCGTATCAGGCTGAACCCCGCCCCAAGCTGCCCGTGCTGGTGCTTTTCTCAGGGCAGCCCGGTGGCCCGGCCGACTGGTTGACGGGCGGCCAACTCCGTTCCCAACTTGACCGCTTCGCTGAAGCCCACCACGGAGTAGCTCCGGTGACGGTGGTGGTGGATCCGAACGGGTCAAACGGCGCCAACACCATGTGCATGGATAGCCTGATTGCCCCTGCGGACACATACCTCTCCAAGGATGTTCCGGCCTGGATCACCTCCACGCTGGATGTTTCCAATGACCCTCAGCTGTGGGCCGTGGGCGGTTTCTCGTTTGGGGGAACATGTGCCATGCAGATGGGTACAGCCCACCCGGAGCTCTTCCCCACAGTGCTCGCGTTCTCGGCGGAACGGGAACCTGCGTTGGCCAAGGATCGAAACAAGACCATTCAGGACTCGTTCGACGGCGATGCAGCGGCTTTCGAGTCGAGGACGCCTTTGGCCTTGATGCAGCAACGCACTTATGCCGGAAGCGGTGCCTACCTCACGGCCGGCGAAACGGACCACGAGTTCACCGACTACATGCATGAGCTCGCTGAGGCGGCCCGGAGCGCGGGCTTCGCAACAGAAGAACATTCCGTTCAGCATGCAGGACATTCCTGGGACGCGGTTGTCCGGGGAATGCCTGGTGCCTTGGGTTTCCTTGCCGACCGCTGGAGGCTGTCCCCATGAGCCGTGCCCTCAAGGGTGTGATCAAGCCGGCAATGCTGCAGGCGGGCAAGCACATGCGTGCCACACCGTTCACCCTGCTGGTGCTGAGCTTGTTTGTGGCGTTATCCCTGGTTTCGGGCAGTTTCCTGTCCGGTCCGCCGGAACCGTGGCTTGCTTTCGCAGGCGTATCACTTGACGGTCTGCGGTCGGGAGAATGGTGGTCCATCTGGACATCGCTGTTCTTCACCACCAATCCGTTGGCCTATGCCACAGCGGTCCTCATGATCGTGTTTCTTCTGGGGCTTGCCGAGCGGCACCTTGGATCACTCAAAACGGCGGGTGTGTTCCTGGGCGCTCAGTTCGCCTGCGTTTCGGCTTTCCTCTTGGTCACCCAGGTGGCGCAGCACTCAGATGACGGCTGGCTGTCACGGATGGCAGACACCCGGCTGATCGGTCCCTATGGCGCAGCTCTGGCGACTGCTTTGGCGGCCAGCGCCCTGCTCCCTTCGCTGTGGCAACGGCGCCTGCGCACGGTGGCCCTTTCGGTCTCCTTGCTCTTGGTGCTCTACGTGGGGCACGCCGAGACTGTGGTGGGTTTCCTGGGGGCCCTGATCGGCTTGGCCGCCGGGTGGTGGATGCAAAGCAGCCAGGGGCATCTCCATCTGCATCGCTCTACGGGCAGGGAAGTGCGGAACCTTCTGTCGTTGACCATGGCAATCTTCGCTGTGGGGCCCATCGTTACCGCTGCGGCGAAGAGTCCGTCCGGTCCCCTCGCATTGCTGCGGGACGTCATCCTGAATCCTTTGCCCACGCTCAGCCAGTTGGAAAGCAGTTGCGGCGGAACCATTGATGTTGCCTGTTTGGAGGTGGGCCGCCAAGGCTATACCGGCCCGTGGGGTTTGGCGCTGGCAGTGGTGCCCGTAGTCTTGCTGCTCATTTGTGCCGACGGCATGAGGCGTGGACGCAGGTTGGCCTTGGGGATCGCGATTGCGGTCCAGCTGGTAGTGGTGGTGTTGTCAGCGATCTACCTCGGCCTCTTTGCCGGGATGCCCAGGCTGCAGGGACGTCCCCACGTGCCGATGCTGAACTCGGCCGTGGTGCACCTGATCCCGCTCGTCCTGGTGCCGCTGGGGCTGGCTGTGCTGCTTTTTGTCTACCGAGGCCACTTCCGGGTGGTGTCCTCGGATCGACTCCGGCGCAGGATTTTCTGGTTGGTGGGCCTGACCGGGGCAGGGCTTGGCATCGCCTACACCGCGGTGTGGTTGGCGTCCGGCGGCATGGACCGTGACGGCGGCTTGCTGGGATTGGCTGCAGAATTGGCCAGGCAGTACCTCCCCGTTCCACTGCCGGGCGTTTACCGGAAGGTCTTCGCCGAACGTGATGTCCTGGAGGTGTTCCTTTTCTCCTACTCCGGAACGGTGTTCTGGTTGGTGGCGCTGGTGGGCGTATGGATCCTGCTCATCCGTGGACACCACTCCGGCGGACTCGACCACCAAGCCCGCCAGAGAGCCCGCACCCTGGTCAAGTCCGGGGGTGACTCCTTGTCTTGGATGGCGCTCTGGGAACCCAACAAATATTGGTTCAACGGTGAGGGCACCGGGGGAGTGGCTTACCAACAGCATGGTCACGTGGCCTTGACGCTGGCTGGCCCGTTTGGGTCGTCGGGACATCGTCTGGAAACCGCCAGGGGTTTCCTCGAGTACTGCACCCAGCAGGCGTTGATACCGTGCTTCTACTCCTGCACGGATGAGCTGTGGCCCATGCTTCAAACGCGGGGGTTCCGCAGGGTGGCTGTTGCCCAGGAAACCCGCCTGCGGATCAGGGACTTGGAATTTCGGGGCAAGGAGTGGCAGAACGTCAGGACATCACTGAACCGCGCCAAAAAACTGGGGATAAGGGCCAGTTGGGGCCGCTACTCAGAACTCTCGCATGGCGTGCGCGCCCAAGTCACTGAGGTGTCTGAGGAGTGGGCGGCCCAAAAGAAGATTCCCGAGATGGGCTTCACCTTGGGCGGCCTGGACGAATTGGAGGACGACGACGTCCTGTGCTGCGTTGCCGTCGATGAGGCCGGTTTCGTGTACGGGGTCACCAGTTGGCTTCCGGTTTACGAGGATGGCCAGGTTGTCAGTTGGACGCTGGACTTCATGAGGCGGCGTGGGGACACCTTCCCGGGAGTCATGGAATTCCTGATTGCCTCGGCCATCCTGCACTTGCGTGGCTCCGTAGAGGTCATCTCACTGTCCGGTTCGCCCTTGGCCAGGGAGAAGGGCGAGATCGAACAGCAGGCTGAGGGCCTGGCGGGAATTCTGGATGCTGTGGGGCAGGCACTGGAACCCGTTTATGGATTCAGGTCACTGGCTTCTTTTAAGTCGAGATTCCAGCCCGAGTACCGAACGTTGTACCTGTATTACCAAGACCCGTTGCACCTTCCGGCAATGGGGCGGGCACTAAGCCGCGCCTATCTCCCCGGATTGTCGGTACGGCATTCGGCGCGGCTTCTCCGGACCCTCGTTGCTTGAATAGTCAACCCCCATTCACCAGGACCAGTTCGACTTTCTTCAGGGTTATAGGACAAAACGTGTGTATGGGAGGGGCTTGCTTCCCAGTGATCGCGCG